>JAAUQZ010000182.1 GCA_012033355.1 Leptolyngbyaceae cyanobacterium RM1_406_9
TATCAACTCTGCACGTCGTTCAATATCGTCAAGTATCTGTTTGAGTTCGTTACACATCAACAGGTCTTTGTCTTCCCGAAGCTTTTCACCTATGGCTGTTTCTCATGAATGATTTAGGATTGCTATAACTGGCGAAATTGAGCCTGCCCTGGCAGAAAGCTGGGACGTTTCTGAAGATGCTCAGCGAATTGTCCTTACCCTGCGGGAAGGGCTGCGATGGTCTGACGGGGAGCCGCTCACCGCAGAGGATGTCGTATTTACTTACAACGACCTCTTCTTTAATGAGGAAATTCCTACCTCGATTCGGGACGTGCTAAGAATTGGCGAAGCAGGGGTTTTGCCAACTGTGCGAAAGCTTGATCAGCGGCGGGTTGAGGTGGTTTCGCCAGAACCTTTTGCGCCTCTCCTGCGAAACATGAGTTTAGCAATTTTACCCGCTCACTCCCTGCGGCAACTGGTGACAACCAAAAATTCTGAAGGCGAACCGCTGTTTGTCTCAGCCCTGGGCACGGATACTAACCCCGCTGAGATGGCCGTAAACGGGCCGTATCAAATTGCTAGCTACACCACCAGTCAGCGCATCGTCTTTCGGCGCAACCCAAACTATTGGCGGCGAGACGGTCAAGGCAATCCGCAGCCTTACATTGAGCGCATCGTCTGGCAAATTGTAGAATCAACCGACAATGCCCTGGTACAGTTTCGCTCCGGCGGACTGGATCTACTGGGGCTTCAACCCGATTATTTCTCCTTGCTCAAGCGAGAAGAGCGGCGAGGCAGCTTCACAATCTATGAAGGCGGCTCTGCCCCTGGAACCAACTTTCTTGCCTTTAACCTCAACCAGGGCCGCCGCAATGGAATACCGCTGGTTGACCCAATCAAATCGCGCTGGTTTAACGCGGTTGAGTTTCGGCGGGCAGTGGCTTACGCAATCGATCGCCAGAGCATGATCAACAACACGTTCCAGGGGTTAGGACAAACGCAAAACTCGCCAATCTCCGTCCAAAGCCCCTACTTCATTTCGCTTGAAGAAGGGCTACCCGTCTATGATTACAGCCCGGACAAGTCTAGAGAACTGCTGCTAGGTGCCGGGTTTCAATATAACGCTGAGGGTCAATTGCTAGATGCGGAGGGAAATCGCGTTCGTTTTACGATGATTACCAATTCTGGCAATAAGGTACGTGAAGCAATGGGAGCGCAGATCAAGCAAGACCTGAGCCGCATTGGAATTCAGGTAGACTTTGCCCCGCTTGCCTTTAACACTCTGCTCAACAAACTCAACAGCGATCTCAATTGGGAATGCTACCTGCTGGGTTTGACAGGCGGTGTAGAGCCAAATAGCGGCGCAAATGTTTGGCTGACGGAGGGGCGATCGCACCGTTTTAACCAGGCCGCCCAACCCGGACAGCCCCCTATTGAAGGGCGAGTTGTATCAGATTGGGAGAAGCAAATCGAGCAGCTTTACATTCGCGGGGCGCAGACCGTTGATGAAGCGGAGCGTCGAGCCATCTACGCAGAAAGCCAGATTGTTACCCAGCAATATCTGCCATTTATCTATCTGGTCAACCCCTTAACCTTGATAGCAGTGCGCGATCGCATCCAAAACGTTAAATTTTCTGCCCTGGGCGGACCACTTTGGAATATTCATGAACTGGAGATTGCTGAAAATTAATCACTCTGGTAGCCAAGCTTCTGCCAAGACCGATTCTACAGAATACGGACATACCTCTGGAAAGACCGAAATATCGAGACTGGTTTGCCTAGTTGCCTGCCGCCGCGCTCGTTGGTAACTCTGTTCAAGTTGCTCTAAGGGATAAGATTGCAGACTGGGACTATCTGCGATCGCCAGTTCAATTTGGGTACGTGCATCCGTAATGGAATCTAGCCAACTGTCTGAGCGGCGCTGAGGCTGATACTGCCACTTGAGCAAATGCAATAGAAGACGAGTAAGCTGGCTAGCAATTCCTCGTCGTTCACTCTTGCCCAAGCCTTCAACCTCTTCGATCAAATGCGGCACATCAATTTCATGCCAGCGACGCTCCCGTAACAGGTGGGCTGTTTGGTCAATCCACAAACTGAAATCTGTTAAATACTTTTTGCTCATGTTTTAATCCATGTTTCAGATTCTCATCGGTTCAGCAATCAGTAGCTCACATTGTAGTGCGATCGCTTCCTCACCTCCTGCCCCTTGCCTCCTGCTGGAGACTGTTCGCAGGCACCGATACTGACCCAGCTACCGGACAGGGTTCCATCCTGCCCGCTATACCACTCCTTCTTCCAAATTGGAGCGTTGTGCTTTAAGGTGTCGATCGCATACTTGCAGGCAGCAAATGCTTCTGAACGGTGCGGACAGCCCACTGCAACCAGCACACTAATTTCACCAATGCCCAACTTACCAGTTCGGTGGTGAATCACAACTCGCGTCACCTCCATCCAGGTTTGACGAATCTCGGCAGCAATTTGTTTGAATATCTGCATTGCCATTGGTTCATAGGACTGATACTCAAGTGCTACAACAGGCTTGCCATCAGTCTGATTTCGCACCATGCCACTCATCACCACAATTGCCCCATTTGCCGCATCGTCTGCCCGTGCATAAACCTCTTCCAGGGAGAGAGGCGCGAATGTGATAGCAAAGTGATCGGGAGTTTGGAGTTGAGTAGGATTCGCTGAAAGAACGGAGGTAACTGAGTTCATAGCAATCTGTCACGCAAGGTAAGAGGCATTCCTTATTGTGACTCAAGCTGAATCAAATGCCATAGCTCAAAGTTTGAAGGCTTAGGGATCTGCGTTTATTAAGATCCCATTTTTTCAAGGCGCGGCTGAGCCGCGCCTTGAAAAATGGGACTTTATTTTTATGCAAGTCCCTTACTGCAAGTCAAGCTTGACATTATTAGCCGGATTCGCCCTCTCGCCGGTAGCCATTGACTTTGCTAAACCAATCGTCTTTGCAACCCATCCCGTAGGGGCATCCCAATACTCTGCCTTACTCACGTTTACCTTTAATAGAGCAATTCCCGGTTCCTCTAACCCTTTAGGAAACCAGGCTTTAAGGTCGGGTTGCCACATCATCTCCAGCCGCTTGCGATCGCGCACCAGTTCAGCCACGCCCGACATCGAAACATACTGCTGCTGATCAGGTGCCGAAAAACTCACGTTGACCTGCTGGTGTTGCTGAACCTCAAATACTTTGTAAGAATCTGCGTAAGTAAAAAAACACAAGTCGCCATCAAACTCGACCTGTTTGTTAGACCATTATTTCTCTTGTTGGGGTATGGCGAAAGGTTGCCTGTAAGTTGCGATACTCAAGTAGACGTAAGTTTTTGGTTGGGCGTTGTTTGGAAAATGTTGTAGGGGCGATTGCGTCTAAAGACCGTGAGTTGGCTATAATAACTCACTGAACCCTTTGCTTATTCCTGCATAGTAGGCTGGGCAGATCGTAGTCAGTCAAACTAAATTATGGAAACCCAGGTCGTTCTTTACATTTATTCATTTCCCTCTTATCTAAAGGAACAGCCGAGGGTAAAAATCGGTAGAACATCTGGGAGTGCTGATGCTGATCCTACGCAATTGGCATGGCAGCGTATACGTACACAGGTTAGAACCTCGCATCCAGAAGAGCCTTACTTACTGAGTGCAATTAAAATTCCAGACGAGCGTGTAGAGTCGATAATTCATTCTCAGTTGACAGCGAAGGGATACCATGTTTCAGAGGCACCTGGCATCGAGTGGTTTAGGTTCCCTAACCAACAGGAATTACAAGATTTCGTAAATAAACTTTATCGTGCTGTAATTTTCGACGATTTCTCAGAACTAGTCGGGGGACGAAGAGATATTGAGGGAGACTCGTTTGAGTCTGTTGTTGCTGCATTTGGCGTGAGAAAGTTAGGTGGTAGTGAATTCAGGCGTGAGATTGAGTTAATCAAGATGCTTGATGATGAACTATCTCCTCTCTATCCTGGTTTCCCTCAATGGTTAGACAAAACTATGAGTGATCCAAGGTCTGTCTTCAATTTAGCTTACAGAGATAGACAAGCTATTGGAGTTGCAATTTGGAAACCTAAAAATATTGGAATAGCTAAATTATCAACTCTCTATGTCTATCAAGATTTTCGACGCAGTGGTATTGGAAGAAATCTGATTTTAACCTGCTTCGAACAGTGGAAGTCAGAGAGAATTAGAAGAGCTTTTGTTACTACAGCTAGAACTGAGCTTATTTCATTCTTTGAACGTTATGGCTTTTGGGTAGAAGGTATAGGGCGTGGGATATATGAACGCAAAGGTCATCAACCAGAATGGTTTTTAACAAAGCTACTATTTTATGATCCAGACACCAATAATTTAGATGTTGTAAATAAAGCAAAATATTTATTTCCATCAATTATTGGGTCTTCTTACAATCCTAAAGGTAGAAAGGAAGTCACGCAGGTTCAATACAACGATGCGACTGTTGACTTACTAGACTCTGATTTAAATTCTGTTCATCGTTGTTCTTTCCATTCCTGGCTCAATCTGACATATCCCGCAGAGTCAATCTATACTCCTCGAACGGCTTATGTCATACCTATTCGCCCTCAGTTTCTAATTCAAATATTCCAAGCTGGCAAAACAGTTTATTACGGTAAGCCCACTTGTATTCAAGATGATATGAGAGGGGCATCAATATTGTTTTATACTAGCCGTCCTATATCTGGCGTTGTAGCGATCGCCAGAATTGTTAATCGATATATTGGCACCCCTGCTCAACTCTACAGTGATTTAGGTGTAAGAGGCGTTCTTACATTAGAGCAGATCGGTGGAGAAGCACAAACTCGTCATGCTGTTGAGTTTGACTTCCTCATGCCACTTCGTCAAGCAATTAGTCGAAATGACTTATTAAGCAATGGTGTCCTGAATGGAACACCACAAACTATGCATAGTATTTCCTTAGAACGTTATAGAAGAGCCGTTGAAATTGGAGGTATTTATGCAGGATAAGCATATTAAGGCACTCAGTATCAAACAGGTTTATGCCGAACGTATTATTGCTGGCACCAAGAAGATTGAGTTAAGAAAGCGCCCAATAGGTATGGAGTTGGGCGATCTTGTTCTTCTATATGAAACCACTCCTGATTCTGTTATAAAAGGAGGCTTTATAGCGGATAAGACTATATCTTTGTCTCCTTCTAAAATGTGGAATCAGTATCGCCAAATTATGGGTGTAGATAAAGAATTCTACGACATTTATTTTGAGAACTGTGAATTTGCATATGGCACTTTAATACATCAGAGCTTTTCCTTTACTGCATTATCTCTAAAGCAAATACAAAAGCTTTGTCCGGGATTTGTACCACCGCAAGCCACAATCAATTGGCGTGAGGATTGGTATGTGCCAGTTGAGTGGCTTGATGCGCTTCACAAGGGAAGAAATGAACTAATGCAAGAGGAACGCTTGGGTGAACAGTTAAATTTACTAATATCATACTGAATTCAGCTAAGCCACTACCTTTGTCGGCTTTTCAAGAGGTAAATAATTTGGAAAAACGTAGAATAATTTTTATCGCCGGAGTACACGGCGTTGGTAAAACAACACTTTGCAGTGATCTGGTAGCTAGATTTAGCATTGAACATTTTTCGGCGAGTAATTTGATTGCCAAAGAGAAAGAAGAGGAGCATCTTCGGAGTAAACAAGTTGAAAATATAGCTGGGAATCAAGACTATCTGGTAGTAGCGTTAAATAGATACTTTAATAGTACAAATTGGTATTTACTCGACGGACATTTCTGTCTTTTAAACAGGGATAATGAAATCACTAGAATTCCTTATTCAACTTATGAGGGCATTGCCCCTAGCGCAATTCTTGTCTTGGTTGATAAACCTGAAAATATTTATACTCGTTTAAATTCAAGGGATAGTATCAGACATGATTTGTCTTTGTTAAAGTCTTTTCAGGAACAGGAAATCCTTTATGCCGAATACATTAGAGATAAATTAAGCATTCCTTGCTTAATGAGTAATCCCGTTGAGAACAAAGACGAGATATTCACTTTTATTGAAAGTTTATTAGTTCAGATATAGACAGGATTGGAATAGTAATGCGAGCTTGTACTGAACGGTCTAACAATTCCATTACATCCGACCGCATCAAGTTGGCTAGTTGAGTTCGAGAGATTGTTTGCGGCGGGTGAATGGAGCTGTTAACCGCCATTGGGCGACTGTGCAAACTGCCATCTGCATCAATCGTAGTTAACATACCATAGTCAATATCTCGAACCATGTCGCGCAACTTGCGAATTTGATCACTGCGATCGCTAGAACTTGTCATATCTAACTGTGGCTACTCACATCTTTCTAGCATTGTCAAAGATTAAGGTTCTTCCTAACCTGAGTCTAGAGACAGAGTTCTACAGTGACCCATCGCGTTATTGACCCATCGCTAATGACTAGCCAAGTGCGTTGAGATTTTTGTGTAAATGCGTGCATTCCGTATGCATTTACACAAAAATCAAATCAGTCTCGACCCGTCCTTGTTCAAATGTTAACCAAACCTTACTGATCTCTTACATAAGAGGCTGATACCTTTATTAGAGTTCGTAATCTTACTTAACTGATCATTCATTCATGGGTTCTGTCGCTCAGGGGCAAAGAGTTCGTCCTACAGCGGCAAGCAACTGCCGCTGTGGTTATCCTCATCTTGAGGAAGGAAGCGACAACCAGAAGAAAATCAAGCTTCTGGGAGTTGTCTTGAGTTTACTAGCTAGCTTCTTTGTATTTGAGTTGGCAGTTGGTTTCTGGAGCCACAGTCTCTCTCTGTTGGCAGATGCAGGACATATGCTGTCTGATGTTGGAGCTTTAGGGCTGACAATGACAGCGGCATGGCTAGCTCGAAAGCCTGCATCAGGTCGAGCGACCTTTGGATATCAGCGAGCTGAGGTTTTGGCGGCCCTGGTAAACGGGATTAGCCTGGTGGCGATCGCCCTCTTTGTGACCTGTGAGGCAATTGATCGACTCAGACACCCAGAGCCTTTATTAGTGGTGCCGATGTTAGTGGGAGCGGGATTTGGACTGGTGATCAACAGTCTTAACCTATCCTTGCTGCATCAGCACAGCCATCATGACTTGAATATGCGCGGTGCATTGCTGCACATTGTTGCAGATATCGCCAGTTCCGTTGGCGTGATCTTAGCTGCCCTCGCTGTTTACTGCTGGAACTGGGTCTGGATCGATGCTGCCGCCGGACTACTGGTTGCGGCTTTTACCGGACTCAGCGCCATTCCGCTGATTAAAAGCAGTGTAGAAGTGTTGATGGAGTATGCACCCAAAGGATTAGAGCCTGAAACCGTAGAGGCTGCACTCACTTCCTTTGAGGGTGTAGAGCAGGTGAAAAAACTGTACATTTGGACTCTTACTTCTGGTCAGGTTATGCTGTGCGCCCATCTGACCGTAAATCTGCCAAGTGTAGAGGAGCGCGATCGCCTCTCTCAAGATCTACAGTCCTATCTCTATCAGGAATTTGCAATTCGGGAAGCGGTGCTACAGCTTAGTACTGCTTCGGTATCAAATTTCCAGCTTCATCCACTGTTTAATCAGAGTTTAATGTCTCTGTTTGCGGGATAACACGGAGATCTTAATCTTCGGTGATACGATTTCAATGCCCTTCCTGAATACCTGTTCATTCATTCAGAAATGCGTAACAAACTTCTCACTATTTTTCTGGGTACGGCTGCTACCGTAGCAATCATGCCCTCTGCACAAGCTGCTACTCTTTACCAGGTTACTTCTGGTGTTACCAGTCTGAATGTGGATACTGCGGCTCTGGACTTACTTTCAGGTTTAGGCTTAACGTTCAGCAACTCTTTTGAAACAGTTACACCTGCTGAAGGGTTCATTTTCGGCTTTGAAATTTTGCCTCCGACTGAAGATTCCAGTGTGGTCGGCACAGATTTCACTTTCACTATTAACGAAGCAACTCAAGCTTTTGCTCCTGTGGGCGGGCAGATTGAGCATACGGGGGGGTTGAGTTTTGAGGTTGATTCCTTTGACCCTGTAACCAACCCAGGTGGACTGGCGCTGTTTTCACCATTGGAAATTGGTGACTTTTCCATTGGCTTTGACGGTGGTTTCTTTATTGCTGACAACATCACAACGGGGTTGCCACTGTTTGATCTGGTGGTAAACGCGGCTCCCAGCTTCAGCGATCGCACCCTCCTGGTTTCCAGTGTAGATGTACTGGTTTCAGAAGAGTTCAACGATGTCCTGGAGAATGCTTCTGGCAACTTTGAACTGAACCTAACAGGTGCCCGCATCGGTAGCGCTCAAATTGATGCTGAAGCTGCAAAGGTGCCTGAACCCGGAACAGCATTGGCACTCGTAAGTGTCGCTGGCGCACTGTTTACGGTACGTCGTCTTGCGGTACGTCGTCGCCCATTGGCTTAGGACTTAACATTGGGGCGATCGCCATGAGGATCTGGCATTGGGCACTTTTAGGAATGTCTTTCGTGATGAATTGGGGGGCGATCGCACCCGCTGTTCTGGCTGAAGCTCGTCAGCTTGACTACACGTTAAGTTCTCAGGGTAGCCGCAGTTATGCAGTGCTGGTGCAGCAGGCAGAGCAAATGGCAGACCGTCTAGTGCGACAAAGCTTTTCTGATGCTGCTGTTACACAAGTTTCACTCCGAATTCTAGGTGAACACAACGGTTCGGAAGCTCCCGTTCTGTATCTAACGGTGAGTCGTACAGACTGGCAAGCCAACCCTGACATTCAGACTCAGGCGCGTTACTTTGGTCGCCCCTCGGCGGTGCTGCTGGGCTTTACTCAGCCTCAGGCAATCCAAACCGCTGCCGCCCTTCCGATTGGCTATCCAACATCCCAAGACGTTGAAAACTCACTGTCTGACACGGAGCCTAATTTCTATGACTGAGGCTCTGTTAAAGACTTCCCCAATTACTCACCAGGACTTACGCACTCACTAGACAGGCGAGAGGCTTCAGTTCCCTGTTAACAGGGATTTAACTGAACGCATATTCTGTCTGCGTAAGTCCTAGCTCACTTCAGTCTGTCACTCACGTTAGTAATAAGGGTTTCTGCCATGACTCTCGTTCTAAATCAGAACTGGCGCTGGCTAGTCTGCTTCCTGGTTGGTCTAGTAGGCGCATTCTTGCTTTCGTTTGGTTTGTCCTTTAGTCAAGCTGTGAGCGCTGCTGCTCACGGTGAAAGCCAGTCTGCTACCTCGGTACTCGTTTCAACTTTTGATGAAGTTGCTGCCTCTCACTTAGAGTCCAATTTCTACCGATAGAGCTTCCGCTACTTGTTCAGAGTGAAACTACCCTAAAGGCACTGTAATGATTCAAATATTCAGAAGATACTTGCGGCAGTCCGCTGTGCTGGCAGTGACTTTGCTCTGCGTTGGTCTGTTCTCGTTTGGCTTTCGGCGTGAGGCGATCGCCGCCACTGGTAACGGAGTCAACGTCATTCTCATGATCGGTGACGGCATGGGTTGGGAGATGGCACGCGCCGCCGCTGTTGCAAAAGGCGCACCTCTCTACGATCAGGGTAAAGGGCGCGGTCTAAGCTTCCAAAACCTGAGCGGCTACAGTCTGGTCACGACCTATGGCACTACCGTCTTGGGCGAAGACGGCTCCTTCAGCACGGGCAACTCCGCCCTCGATAACTCCGACCCAACGACGGGAGAAAGCCCAGTTCGCCCAGGCTTCTCCTTCAAAGCGTTGCCCTTCAATCCTGGTACTGGAGCTAGCGGAGGCGCAACCGACCCCTCTCTAGGAAACCTGGTAGGCTACGAACCCGATCGCGGTGGTCCCAACCCCTGGACACCGATCAGTCCCGATGTCGCTGAGCAGCTAGGTTTCGACAAAGAGTACATCAAGTACAGCTATCCCGACTCAGCTAACACAGCAACTTCCCTTTACACCGGAGTCAAGAGCTACAACAACGCAATGGGGGTAGATATTTTTGAAGAGCGCAAAACCACCATCCTAGAGAGAGCCGCGTTGCTGGGCAAATCTACTGGCTTGGTGACTTCTGTGCCGATCACCCACGCGACTCCCGGTGCAGCAGCATCTTTTGTCAATCGTCGAGCCAAGTACGACAATGACTTTCCTGACCTTGACAACATTTTGCAGCAGTCCCTTCGCATCTTCCAGCCGACTGTGCTTTTGGGTGGCGGTCATCCGCTCGACTTCCAAAACCGAACTGCATCTGGCCCTATCTTCGACTACACCTACATCCGCCAGAGTACCTATGAGGAGTTGAAGAGTAACCCCAACGACAACACCTATGGCTATAAGTTTTTGGAGCGTGGATCAAACGCTGCTCAGAGACTTCTAGCGACTTCTAACCAGATCAACCCCAATCGAGGTGAGAAACTGCTGGGGTTGTATGGTGCGCGGGGTCAAAATGGCAACCTTCCTACTAGCAGCGCCAACGGTGACTACAGCACCACCGGATTAGATAACTTCTCGGTATTTTCAACCGCTGCTCAAAACAATCAGATTCCTCAGCCGGATACAGTGCGACCGCTATCGCCGGGTGAGACAGATGCCCAATTTATCGCCCGTGAACGTAGCGAGAACCCAACCCTGGCAGACCTAACTCAAGCTGCACTAAACGTGTTGGGCAAAGACCGAGATGGGTTCTGGCTCATGGTAGAAGCGGGTGATGTAGATTGGGCTTGCCATGATGACAACCTGGACAACCTGATCGGCACCATGAACGAGTTTGATAGATCCGTTCAAACCGTAATCGACTGGATTAACCGAAACGGGGGTTGGCAAAAGAATGTGCTAATCGTGACGGCTGACCATGATCACTACCTGACACTCAATCCCAACTATTCTCAGCTCCTGGCTCAGAAAGGGGCAGAAGCTCTCACTTTTGAAGAGCATACGCCCACAGAAGCAGGGCATTTCTGGGGTTCAATGAGTGATATTAAGTACGGGTGGGGAAGCCACACTAACCGACCCGTTCCTGTGTACTACCAGGGCGGACCGTTCAACCTGAACCGCTTTGTCGGTCAGGGCTTCACTCAGTACGGTCAGCAAGTTCCTGGAGTTTCTGGAATCGTTGATCAGGTTCACATTTATCAGGCAATGTTAGATGCCCTGACTTCACGAGTTAGAAGTCGCGGATAAGAAGTATCCAAAGGTTTCGGCGTTAACGTTGACATCACCTGTTTACTGCTTTACCCCCTGAAGGATAAAGCAGTTTTTTGTGCCAATCTCAATATTTCTAACTACCACCCGCTAAGCGAGGGCGCACATTGCTAGCAAACTCCTCTTGCCCAGACGTGAGTTCAGCCGGAACGCCATTGGG
>JAAUQZ010000183.1 GCA_012033355.1 Leptolyngbyaceae cyanobacterium RM1_406_9
ATGAATGAGGATAGGATTTTCTAGCATTGACTCCACCCCGAATCTGATTCAAATAGTTTAAGGGGAACTTCTGTATACACGGTAGCCCAAAGCGGGAGAGGGACTTCAATCCGGCTCCCCTTCTCCCAAAAAGGGAGAAGGGGTTGGGGGATGAGGGCAAACTTGCAAAACTGGGATGCACCCGGTTGGCTGAGACACTGCATATACAGCGTTTCTTCCTTCAGTGTCCAATTTAATAACACGCGCTGAAGTTGTCCGTTTGCGATCGGTTCACTCAAAATTGAGCTGGGTAAGTACGCGATGCCTGAACCCGCGATTGCTGCCTGTCTCCTGCAACTTTGCGACTCACCGTCGCCTTTGGAATGCCCAATTTCCGGGCAGCTTGTGAGAAGCTGTTCATCTCAACCGCACAAACAAAGATGGTCATTGAGTTAAGGTCTACCATGAAATTGTCCTATCAATGAGACAATGTGTTTCACTTTAGTGGACTAGTCTATTATTTGAAACAATGGTACGGTATTAGCGAGTTTCTCAGAACCTGATGACCCTTAGAGGAATGACCCTTGACTCTTCCCTTTGGGTAGACTCCATACTGGTTGCATGAACCACCTCAAACAGCCTCTACTCTCTATTGGTAGCTTTGCCAGTGCTGCACGGCTCTCGCTCAAGGCGTTGCGGCTCTATGACCGACTCGATATCTGCAAGCCCAGCTATGTTGATCCAGAGTCGGGCTACCGCTATTACCAGGTCACTCAGCTTCGAGAAGCTCGGTTGATTCGGATGATGCGTCAGATGGAAATGCCACTTGCGATCATTCGACAGGTGCTTACTGTGACACCGGAAGATGCCGAACAGCTTGTGCAGAACTACTGGCAAATGAGGGAGCAACGAATGGAGCAGACGCAACGGGTGGTTCCTGATCTGATTAGGTATTTGCGACAGGAGATGTCAACCATGTCACTAGAAGTCGAAGTTAAAACAATTGAACCTCAACGAGTTCTCAGCATCACGCGATCGCTCACAGTAGAACATCTCAGCCCCACGATCATGAGTGATTTGGACACGCTGTACCAACTAGCCAAGGAAAACCAGATCACGGTTGCTGGACCGCCCTTTGGCATCTATCACGGACCCATTAATCATGAAGACGATGGACCCATCGAAATCTGTCTGCCGATTGCACAAACTACAACTCCTGTAAAAACTGAGGTTACACTGCGAGAGTTGGCAGGGGGGAAAGCGGCTTCTGTGACACTGCGGGATGATCAATGTGCTTTTCCGACGCTTCTAGCAGGCTATGATGCCGTGCAGGATTGGATTCAGCAGAATGGGTATGAGGCGATCGACGCTCCTCGTGAAATCTGGTATGGATCACCGGGGAAAGATGCTCAATGGGACATTGTTTGGTTATTCCAAGAATCTTAGATAATGCGCTAAGGATCTCAAAACAGTGGAAAAACTAGACGATTAGGTGATGTTGCGTCGATGATGCTTGGTGAGAATGATGTCAAGTACTCAGAACTATTCTTTTGTTACAAATTTCTCTTCAGTTCATTGCATTCCTTGAGTTTGGAACGATTTAGTTTTGGAGAAAAGTCGATGAAAATTATTGCATTCGATCGCTTCAAACCGGGTGTAACCTGGGAAACCATCGCCCCTTTTTTGCCAGAGGAAGTTTCCAACGTATGGCGACTGTGGAAAGCAGGAATTGTGCGAGAAAACTACGCTCGTGCGGATGTCAATGGGGTTGTTATTGTCTTTGAGTGTGACAGTGTAGAAGAAGCGAAGCAGTATGTTGATGATTTTCCATTGTCGAAAGCAGGGTACTTGGAATGGGAGTTTATTCCAGTAACAGCACCGCTACCATTGGAAAGTTTATTCAATGCCTCGGTAGATGTGGCAGAACCCTACGATCGCACCTTGAAGTAATCTCATTTGCACCCCAAGAGTTGCCATTGTGGAACAGGCATTTGGACTGGAAATTCCTCAAACCTTATCTGAAATTTGTCAATGCGATCGCATTGCCTTACTGGTCTATGATATGCAAATTGGCATTCTCAGCCAGCTCCCTCCAGAACGAACCCAGCACATTACCAATCAAGTTATGAAAGTGTTGGAAGCAGCGCGGGCAGCGGGAGTTCGTGTGTTCTTTAGTCGCCATTTGTCGCTACCTGTTGAGGCAGCAGGCGTGTTTCAACTGCGAATGGCAATGACATGGCAACGAGTCACTCACGTCAAGGATGTCAAGCCCTGGTTTCTGAGAGATGCACCAGGATTTCAACTGATTCCAGAACTCACACCGCGATCGTCAGAAGTAATTTTTGACAAAATTACAATGTCGGCCTTTGAGGGAACCTTTCTCAACATTGCATTACGCGACTGCGGTATTAACGCTCTCATCGTTGTCGGTGTTGCCACAGAGATTGGCATCGAACCAACCGTCCGCCATGCTGCCGATATGGGCTATATTCCCATCGTTGTGACGGATGCCTGCGGAGGTGGGGATGAGGATGCTGCTCAACGCTCAATTGAAAGTCTAAAGTTTACAGGCGATGCCGTGATGACAGATACAGAAACGCTATGCAATCTTTTGAAGCGTTAACCCATCCTACAAATAATTCGAGCCACTTACTTATTTGTTGCTAAATGATACTGATACTGGTGTGAAGAACTCAATTTTCCTGATTAAAGTTAGAGGTATGGGGCAATCTTAAATGGGGGTGTGAGAGGCGCACCCCGCCCACTCTACAACTGATTTAGAACTGCCGTAGGGGAGTTTAAGTTAGGTCAGTAATTCCTTTTTAGAAATTGCTTGGGATGGCGATTGCCATCCCTATCTGTAGGTAGGGATAGCGATTGCCATCCCTACCTGTAGATAGTTTCACAATCAAAAGTTTGCGTTTAGGTTACAAGAGAAACAATTCTAGAGTCTATTTAACTAAAGTCTATTTGAATGGAGAAGAAATATGCAACTTGCCGGAAAAGTAGCGCTAGTCACTGGAGCAGGTTCTGGGATTGCTAAAGCAACTTCTTCGTTGTTTGCTGCTGAAGGAGCAAAAATAGCAGCGTTGGGGCGAAGTGAAGATGAGTTAAAGCAAACCGTAGAGGAAATTCAAGCAAAAGGCGGTGAATCCATTCCGGTTATTGCAGATATTTCCCAGCCAGACCAGATGCAGCAGGCAATTCAAAAGATTGAACAGCAGTGGGGACGACTGGATATTGTGTTTGCCAACGCTGGGATTAATGGAGTTTGGGCACCTCTGGAGGAGTTAACGCCAGAAGATTGGGATAGGACCTTGAGCGTTAACCTTAAAGGTACTTTCTTAACCGTGAAGTATGCAGTCCCTTTGCTAAAGCAGCAGGGCGGCTCTGTGGTTATCACTTCATCAGTGAATGGCACTCGAATCTTTAGCAACACTGGCGCGACGGCCTATTCTTGCTCTAAGGCGGCTCAGGTTACTTTCGCTAAAATGGTGGCCTTAGAGTTAGCTCAACATAAGATTCGGGTTAATGTAATTTGTCCAGGGGCGATCGAAACGAACATTGACAAGAATACCGATCGCCGCAATCTAGAACATATTCAAGAACCCGTCGAGTTTCCCGAAGGCAGAATTCCACTCACCGACGGTAAACCTGGCACTTCCGAGCAGGTAGCACAACTGGTGTTATTTTTAGCATCAGATATGTCCCGTCACATTACGGGCACCGAAGTTTGGATTGATGGCGGTGAGTCTTTGTTGCAGGGATGAGATCTGACGGTGTGAAGTGAAAGTTTTGCAGCCCTCTCAAATGCACCTCAGATTTCCATCATGGGGACTTTGAGTTAATTTAATATCGCTTCGGTAGGAGAAAACAGGTAGGAATATCGACAAGCAGAGACAGATCTGCGACTTCTCAAAGAAGTCGCAGATCTCATTTACCTACACGCAATTTAGGAGAATCAGAATGCCAGAAATTTGGGGCAAAATGCCTATCACAGAACAGTCCTGGTCAACGGTTGAGTCAGTACAAAGGGTTCAGCCGTATGAGCAAGGCGTGGAGCTAGACTGCGGCAATGCTCGTATCATTGTCAGCATCCTTGCAGCCAATTTGGTGAGAGTGCGAATGGCTCCTAAGGGTGAGTTTTTGCCCAGGCGATCGTGGGCGGCGGCGATCGCAGATCAACAATGGGAGCGAGTCCCATTTGAGCTAGAAGAAACCGCAGAAACACTGGAGCTAAAAACCGAACAAATTCGCGTCAGAATCGGCCGCAATCCAGTTCAGATTAGCTGTTTTGACCCATCAGGACGAGCTTTTGCTCAGGACGCACCGGGGGGACTGGGCTGGCGGCAGGGGGCGATCGCTAACTGGAAGAAAATTGAAACAGACGAACATTTCTACGGCTTTGGTGAGCGTACTGGACTGTTGGATAAATTGAGCGATCGCCTCACCAACTGGACAACCGACGCACTCGACTATACCTCACTCACCGACGAGATGTATCAGCAATTCCATTCTTTATGGCATTGCGGCCAGAACTGGGCTATGGCATCTTTTTTAACACCACTTTTTGGAGCCAGTTTGACATTGGTGCTGAGCAAGCAGGCATTTGGAAGATGCAAAGCCAGGATAAAAATCTGGACTATTACATCATCTATGGCCCTGAACCTGCTCAAATTCTCCAAACTTACACACAGCTTACCGGAAGGATGCCCATGCCGCCGCGCTGGGCATTGGGCTATCACCAGTGCCGCTGGAGCTACGACTCAGAAGAAGAAGTACGCCAGCTTGCTCAGGAGTTTCGTCAGCGCCAGATTCCCTGTGACGTGATTCACCTGGATATTGACTATATGCGTGGTTTTCGCGTATTCACCTGGAGTCCTAAACGCTTTCCCGATCCCAAAACAATGGTGAAAGATTTATCTCAGAATGGGTTTAAGTTTGTCACAATCATTGATCCAGGGGTGAAAGAAGAAACGGAGGCAGACTACTTACCGTTTGATGAAGGTTTGGAGCATGATTATTTCGTCAGAACGGCTGAGGGTAAAGTGTTTCATGGCTATGTTTGGCCGATCGGGCGGTGTTTCCAGACTTCCTGCGCCCAGAGGTAAGGGAGTGGTGGGGGCATCAGCATCAAGACCTAGTAGATGCAGGCATTGCAGGTATCTGGAATGATATGAATGAACCCGCAATGAACGATCGCCCCTTTGGAGATCCGGGTAAGAAAATATGGTTTCCGCTCGATGCTCCTCAAGGGCCGGTTGACGAACAAACCACTCACGCAGAGTCCCATAACCTGTATGGGCAAATGATGGCGCGGGCCTGCGCGGAAGGGCTGGAGCGGCTGCGTCCAAATGCTCGATCGTTTGTGCTAACCCGCTCAGGTTATGCCGGAGTGCAGCGCTGGTCAGCCGTCTGGACGGGTGATAACCAGTCCCTTTGGGAATATCTGGAGATGTCACTGCCCGCACTCTGCAACTTGGGTCTTTCCGGTGTGGCGTTTGTGGGAGAAGACATCGGTGGCTTTGCAGGCAACGCAACGGCTGAGCTGTTTGCCCGCTGGATGCAGGTGGGAATGCTTTATCCCATGATGCGGGCACATTCGATGATTGCCAGTGCCCGTCATGAACCCTGGGTGTTTGGCGATCGCGTCGAAAAAATCTGCCGGGAATACATCGAACTGCGCTATCGGCTGTTGCCTTATCTCTACACCTTATTCTGGGAAGCGGCTACCACAGGCGCACCGATTTTGCGTCCGCTGCTTTATCACTTTCCTAATGATCCTAAAACCTACAACCTCTACGATCAGGTCTTGCTAGGTCCGTCTCTGATGGCTGCACCCGTTTATAGACCCGGCGTTGAAGAGCGACTTGTTTATCTTCCTGAGGGTGTGTGGTACGACTGGTGGAGCGGCGAAACGCATCAGGGTGCAAGTCATATTGTGACTCACGCCCCGCTAGAAAAGATGCCGCTATTTGTTCGGGCGGGTGCCATCATTCCGCTAGCACCCGTAATGCAGTACACTGACGAACGCCCAATGAATGAACTGCGGCTGCGAGTTTATCCTGGTGAAGGGGAATGGACGCTCTACGAGGATGATGGGCGCTCATTTGAGTACCGCACCGGAGCGTGGGCAACCACAACCTATCGAGTTCACAGTAACGACTCCCAAACCGATGGTTCACAAACTGTTGAAATCGCTGCCCGACAGGGAGAATGGCAGCCCCAACCCCGTCAGGTGACTGTAGAAGTGATTGGCAAAGGGGAACAGCAGTTTGAAGATGATGGCAGCGATCGCCGTCTAACCTTTTAAGTCGGTTTGAGTTAGTTTAAGTCGGTAAACCACCCTAGCTATCGTAGCTATCGTAGGATGGACAAAGCAAAGCGTGCCCATTTCAACAGAGTTCTCAAGTCGATGGACACGGACAATGTTCTTTGCCCATCCTGCGTTCAATTATGTTTGGCTTTTGAAGAGGTGCAATTGATCGCTGTCTCTACATAATCTTTTCGAGACTTTAACTAAATTGCCCTACATAGCGGGAATCGTTGCGGGTGCATCCCAGTTTTGCAAGTTTGCCCTCATCCCCCAGCCCCTTCTCCCTTTTTGGGAGAAGGGGAGCCAGATTCAAAGTCCCTCTCCCGCTTTGGGCTACCGTGTACACACAAGTCGGGTCTGACTTCGTTTGAGTCTTTTTCGCCCCCTAAATCCCATGACAGGGATTTAGGGTGAGGGCTACAAAAGTGGGATGCACCCAATCGTTGCTTTGTATAGGGCGATCGCCCATTTATTTCTAACGATCTGAAACGCTATTATTTTTGTCTAAAACAAATTTGCGTCTCTGTGAAGGAGCCAGTGAATTGTACTCACCATAGAAGTTAGAAAACTCCCAAAACTTCTGAATGGCACGTAAAATTACGTTCTTTTGACGTGGACGTTCAAATGATTGAAAATCAGACTTGATTGCAGATCTCATCGCTTTTCCCCTGGCTTCTTGGTTGTTAGTTTAAGTCTAGATAGCCACCCAAAAGTATTCAATCTAGTGAATCAATGGCTCCTATGAAGAACGCTCATACAGTTAGCCATCGCGTTAATGACTGATGACTTTATCCAGAGTGATATCCTTCCTAAAAACTGCCATAGCGATCCTAAAGGATTTGTGAAAGTGCTCACCTTCCGGGCGGGCACTTTCACAAATCATCTTTTTCACAAATCAAATAGGATTGCTATATCTGCTATCAAATTGTGTCGCCTTCATCCTAATTTGAACAGGTTCAATTTGAGCCAAGAATAATGAAACAGTTTGCTCGCACAACCCTTATTTGCAGGGGTCGCCCAGAAAGAAAGTTCAAGAGTAGAATTCTCAAACGTTGAGGGGAGTTATCATCTCAGGATAGCCTCTCTCGATGTTCTTGCATCTTGGTCTGCTGTCCACTCACAATCTGGTAGCTTTAATCGCTCCACTCCCTCCCGTGATCTTCTTACCCATTGCGCTGCAACTGCTAGCGATCGCCCCCTCCCAATTCACGCCCCCCATCCACTTATGGCACAGGTCACACCGCTCTTAGGCAACATTCAGCTTGACCTGATAGCTTTGCTCCTGATGCTGGCGCTCTCAGCCTGCTTTTCTGGCTCAGAAACCGCCATTACTGCTCTAGATAACCTGAAGCTGAGAGCGCTGATCAAGGAACAGGGCGATCCCAGCGGGATGTTTACTCTGGTGCTAGAAAAGCGGGCCCGCTTCATCACAACCCTGCTGATTGGTAACAATTTAGTTAATAATTCTTCCGCCATCCTGACTAGCAATCTGTTTACCATCTGGTTTGGCAATGCGGCAGTAGGAGCTGCCACAGGCGTAGTAACGCTGCTGGTGCTGATTTTTGGTGAAATTACGCCCAAGTCGCTGGCAATCAACAACGTCATGCCGATTTTTAAGGTGGTGGTGCGGCCAATCTACTGGCTGTCCAGGGTGCTGTCGTTTTTTGGCATTGCTCAGTTCTTGGAGGCGATCGCCCAGTTTGCCATTCGCACCTTTCAAGGCAACGTCGTCCAGCAGGGAGAATCGATCAAAGATCTGCAACTGATGATCGAAATCCTCGGTGGCAAGGGGCAGCTTGACCTCGATCGCCACCAGTTGCTCAACAAAGCGCTAATGCTCGACCGAGTAGTGGCGCGAGATGTAGTCAAACCTCGAATTGATATGCAAACTATCTCTCATGAAGCAACCTTGCGCGAACTAGTAGACTTTTGCCTAAAAACCGGCTATTCTCGCATCCCAGTTCAAGAGGAGTCAAAAGACCAAATTGTAGGCATCGTTCACCTGAAGCGGGCACTGCAAGAACTTAACTCGGTTTGCCAAACGGATGAGACCGACGCGCCCGTAACTCAGGCGATGGATGCACCCGTTTATGTACCAGAGCTAAAGCGGGTAGCTGATTTGCTCAAGGAAATGCTGCAACAGCAATTTCACATCGCCATCGTGGTAGATGAATATGGCGGTACCGTTGGACTTGTCACCCTGGAGGACATTCTAGAAGAACTGGTCGGCGAAATCTATGACGAGAGTGATTACCCCTCTCGCAATCAACGGCAGCGCAACGCACCCAACGCAGGTCGCCGCTGAGCCAGTGCCAATGGCGGCGATCGCCCCCACTAACAAGGGGCTTAAGCTCCTTGCCTCCCAAAAAATACATCAACCTCATTTGTTTCAAAGCAATCAAGCTACCTGCATTACAATTAACAGCACCAATAGTCGAGGAAGGCTGTAAAATTGCGAAATCCATTATCTTAGCCAGAACAACCAGTCAGGGTGACTTTTACCCCCTCCTAGCCCAACTTCCTAGATTCACAAAGGGTAGGGATATGATTTGCTCCTTCAACTGACTGTTGTTGTCACGAGTTGTCATAAAGTAATTCGGTGAGATTATCGTAAGACTTTTCGCAGAAAGATCTATAGTGATCCCATCAATTGCTCAACCGTCCCAACCTTGCATTCTGTAGGAGCGGCACTTTGAACAAAAAGCCTTCTGGCGAATCATTCCTACCTGTCCAAGCGATTGTTCTGACCCTGACCGCCTGGGCAATTATCGCGCTCCTGTTTTTTCTCTTGTTTAGCGTACCGTTGCCTGGACAGGGGCGACCTAGCTGGTATGGAGTAGCAACCTACATCCTTGAAAATGTTGCTTTCCTGGGAGCCGCGCTGCTGTGTTTTCGCAACTGGCGCAGCAGCCTAATTGTTAGCGGTAGAACCGTTTGGTTGGCGATCGGTTTAGGAATGTTGTCTTATTTCATCGCAAACCTGCTGCTAGCCCAGTGGGAGCTAGGCTGGGGGCAGTCGCCAGATCTGTCTCCTGGAGATTTCTTTTTCATCCTGACCTATGTCTTTTTGGGCGGCGGAATGCTCATAGCAGTAGTCTCCAGAAGACTCAACCTGGCACTTTGGCAATGGGCAACCGTCCTGGGAATTGCTATGGCGGGCATTGCCCTTGCCTACGTTTTACTCTCTGCCCCTGAAGAGGGTGAACTGCCTGTTACCGCTCCGCCAAGTATTGAACAGACGGTTCCTGCTGACCCTGCCACCGCACCCGATGCGCCAGCCCTACCCGATGCCGCTTCTGAAAGCTTGCCTGATCCCTCAGCTGCCGATACTGCGCCGGAGTGGGTTACTGAGCTAGCCACAAACCTGGAACCTCTCGCAGATATTGTCACGCTAGCTTACATCATCGGCGATATTTTTCTGGTCGTAATGGCAACGACCCTGCTATTAGCATTTTGGGGAGGGCGGTTCTCTCTGTCGTGGCGGTTCATTGCTGCTGCCGCTTTTTCCCTCTACCTAGCAGACATCTGGTTTTTCTATGCACTCACTTACATTGAAGATTACGAGACAGGGGCTTTGCCAGAAGTATTCTTCATCTTCAGTGCAGTCCTGTTTGGCATTGGTGCAGCTCTGGAGTACGATCTGTCAACCCGCTCTCGTCGAGGCGGAAGGAGGAGGGGGTAAAGGAAGGATGAGGGATGAAGGATGAAGAGGGAGGGAATTCCCTATAATCCTGATGAATTGGCAGAATAGTAGTGGTAGTGATAAAAGGCAAACGATATAATTTTTGCTTCTCTACGGAAACCGTCCAATTAGTAGCTGACAGTCCGATCGCTCGGCTGAGGAAAGATTTGCGGCATGGCTCCCCAAAAATTGTCTGATTCTGATAAACAAACGATTCTTGCTTTGTATCGCTACCCGGAGGAGACTACTTCTACTCTGGCTAGTCGCTATGGGGTGAGTAACACAACGATTAGCCGCATCCTTAAGCAGGGTTTGTCGGAGCAAGAGTATGAAACGCTGGTGCAGCAAAAGCGGGGCGGGCTATCTACTCGGTTCCAGCTTTTTGCGTCTGAACCTTCTACACCGCCAGAAGCGGAATCTGAACGGTCTGAACCATCCTTTTCTGAACCGTCCTTTGAGCTAGCTTCACTAGAACCAGAACCGGAACCAGAATCAGAGCCAGAACCCCTGCCTCAGTTAGCTGGAACGAAGCCCAAACCTCAGCTACGGGAGATTCCGCCGCCTCAGCCTCGCAAGCGAGAACGGGCGGCGATCGCCAATTCCGAGGCTACAACCTTCGAGGCTCCGTCTACCGAAGCAGCAGAAGTAGACGGCTTTGAAGCAAAAATTGCAGAAGTGGCTGACAAAAATTTGTCTTCAGCGACGCAAATTCCGCTACTAGAGTTTTCTGCGGCAATGGAAGAGCAAATTTCAACGCCCCAGTTACCCCTAAGCTACCCGGAAGTCACTCCTCGCGTCGCAGAAACGCTGGCAGAAGATTTGTTGACCGAGGAAGAGGATTTTGATGACCTGGAGGAAGGAGATCTAGAGGAACTGGATGACGACGATTTAGACGACGATGACGATGACGATGACTCGTTTGACACGGGTGGAGATTTGCAGGATTTTGCCGCAGTTCACATCCAGTCAAAGGAATGGGTCAACGTTTTGCCGCTATCTGAAGCTCCGATTCCCAAAATCTTTTATCTGGTCGTCGATCGCGCTTCTGAGTTAATCACTCGCCCGCTGAGAGATTTTGCTGATCTGGGGCAAATCCCCAATGAGGAGACTCAAGAGAAAACGCTGCCGATTTTTGACAACCACCGGGTTGCGCGACGGTTTTCTCGTCGAATGCAGCGAGTGGTCAAGGTTCCCGATGGGCGAATGCTGCATAAGGTCGGTCCTTATTTACAGGCTAAGGGGATCACGCGATTGCTGATCGATGGGCAGGTTTACTCAATTTAATT
>JAAUQZ010000184.1 GCA_012033355.1 Leptolyngbyaceae cyanobacterium RM1_406_9
TCTAATTAGGACGTAAAGGCGTAACGCCACATAACACTGTATATAGTTGACGGGTGTACATCAGTAGTGTTTGATAGAGGGGAAATCAGGGAGGTTACGCTACATTTTGTTTTTTGTCTGGATTTCTTGAGACAAAGGACGTATGCTTTTGAGTAACGTATTTTTGTACTAGCCCAGTCTTAAACTAACGCCTTACAGCACGTCAAGATCCGATTCGCTAGAGTGATTTTTCCTATGGTTTCCCAGATCGAAACCCAGTCCCTTAGTTCTAATGGTTCCAATGCTTCTAATCGCCAATTTCCTTACACAATAGGAGGATTGGTTCAAGTTTTTACCTCCCCCTACCGCAGCTTCTTTACCAATGTGATGGCTCAGGCATTGCGAATTGCGGGTCAGGGCAGGTCTGTTTTGGTGGTGCAGTTTCTTAAAGGCGGCATTTGCCAGGGGCATGAGCATCCGGTACGGCTGGGGCAAAATCTGGACTGGCTGCGCTGCGATTTGCCCCGCTGCATTGACACCTCTGAGATTGAAGACACTGAAGTTACGGCTTTACTCGACCTCTGGCGCTATACCCAAAGCGTTGTTGCAGAAGGGCGATACTCAATGGTGGTGCTAGATGAACTGAGTTTGGCAATCAATTTTGGGCTGATCCCAGAGACAGAAGTTTTAGCGTTTTTAGAAAATCGTCCGCCTCAGGTAGACGTAATTTTGACAGGGCCAGAAGTGCCTGAATCAATCCGAAATGTAGCAGATCAAGTTACTGAGCTAAGGCGAAGCGATCGCCCCTAAGTAGTCACGTAAATTGCTCAAGATGACTTTTGATTACTTACTTGTATCCTCTAGTAAAGAGATTCGGTTACTGACTTCAAACCAACATCAAATAACTTCAGAGGTTTAATGATTAAGAACGACACCTGGATCACCAAAATGGCTATGAAGGGCATGATTTCACCCTTTGAGTCTAAGCAAATTCGTCGTCTTCACGAATTGCCTGTAATTTCTTTTGGTCTTAGTAGTTTTGGTTACGATATCAGGCTTTCTCCAGTAGAATTTCGCATTTTCAAGCATGTTCCGGGTACAGTGGTCGATCCAAAAAACTTTAACTCCGATAATTTAGAGCTAACTAAGCTTCACTCAGACCAGAATGGGAGCTATTTCGTACTTCCTGCTCATTCATACGGTCTTGGCGTAGCTCTCGAGAGGTTAGAAATTCCAGATAACGTTACAGTTATTTGTATAGGTAAGAGTACTTATGCCCGCTGCGGCATCATAGCAAACGTTACTCCAGCCGAAGCTGCTTGGCGAGGTTATTTGACTTTGGAACTATCTAATTCCTCTAGTGCTGACTGTCGAATCTACGCGAATGAAGGCATCGTGCAGTTAATGTTTTTAGAGGGAGAAGCATGTTCTGTTAGTTACGACCATCGAAAAGGTAAGTATCAAGACCAGCCAGAAGCTGTAACCCTTGCTCGTGCTTAATTGCCTGAAACTCTATCTGCTAGTTATATTGAACAGGCAGTTTAGGGAAGCATCAGCATGTCTGTACTGACTGATTCTGACATTGAGCGCATTAGATGCGTTGACGAAGGAGAATGGGATCAAGACAGTAGCAAACTCTTGATTCAAGAATTTGCTACTGATTGCTTAAATCCTATGGGGTACGATTTGAGAGTTGGAGGTTTCTACAAAACGTTCATTTCTAAACCCAATCTTGTCACCATAGAAGATGGAGAGCAAGTTGTTATTAAGCCTAGAGACATTGCTCTTATCAGTACATTTGAGAAAATCAGAATGCCAAAGGATGGTTCAGTCTCGGCACTGATTATGTCAAGAGTGACGCAGGTATCGCGAGGTTTATCACATATTTCTACTAAAGTTGATCCAGGTTGGGCAGAAGGTGAACTACTTATTCCAGTACAGAACATTTCAAGAGAAAATATAAACTTGCTCTATCAAGAAAAGTTTTGTACGGTAGTTTTCTTCAAAAACGAATCTGCTCCCTTGTCTTTATATAGTTCAGGGGCAAGTAGATCAAAACTTGTCAAACTCCTAGCCCAAACTAGTCGGCAATCTTAGAGGCGAGAGAGCATATTGATCTCTGTTCCAGTCCTAGTGATATTGTCTACTGTTGTGCTTGGATACCTACTTTTTGCAAATACTGCTGGTTTTGGAGCTACGGTAGTTGCTGGTGTTGCTATTTCTCAAATTACATCTAGAATTTTAGAGAGACTCACTGAACGAAGGTAGAAGTTCAACAATTTTGAGGAGCAATTTGTAGCATTTGTAGGATGTGTTAGGCGTTAGCCGTAACGCATCAATCTTCAAAGAAGATGCGTTATGCTGCGCTAGAAGATGCGTTACGCTGCGCTGACACATCCTACGCAGAAATTCCGGAGTCATCAAATCGACGATCCTCAGTTATCGCATTTACAGCGGTTCTCAATCGAGTAAGCTACAGTGCGAACATCTTGCTCACGTATGCGAGCGAGACGCTCACACTCTTTGATGTGGCTTATTCAAACAAAAATTGCTGTAAGTACTTCGGAGTTGTGTTGGAGTACCTCGGAGTTGTGTTGGAGTACCCCGAAGTTATGTGTGAGTACTCATGAAGATTTAACGACGGAGATTAAACCAGCTTTCTAACAGATTGCGCTGGAAGGGATGGCGATCGCCCCACTTTCTTTCCCACTCCATCGCAGTTTGCTGCACGATTTCTGACCAGGTTGGGGAAATGGTGGGTAGGGTTGCCAGGGTTTTGATATGCAAGTTTTGGCGAATGGCGAGGGCGATCGCTCCCACGATTTCACTTGCATTTGTGCCTACTAGCTGTGCGCCTAAAAGGTTGCCGTTACGATGCACAATCAGTTTACAAAAGCCAGTAGTTTCACCGCAGATTTGCGCTTTTGCTAGCGTTTTGAGCGGCTGTCGCAGCACAATGACATTCCGCTCAAACTGGTCTTTGCCAAACTGTTGAATCGCCTGCGCTTCGGTGAGTCCGACTCGCGCCAGTTGAGGGTCAGTGAAGATCGCCCAGGGAACTGTTCGATAGTTTGTTTGGGTGAAAGGGAAAAAGAGCGCATTTTTGAGGGCGATCGCCGCTTCATACTGTGCCAAATGTGGGAACGAGTAGCCGCCCAACGATTCACCACAGGCATAAACGCGGCGATTGGTCGTTTGTAGCCTATCGTTAACTGGAATTCCGGCTGCGGCAAATTTCACCTCAGCGGCTTCCAGGTTGAGAGAATTGAGGCGGGGCCGCTGTCGTCCAGCAACTATGATTTCGTCAGCTTCGAGGGCGCGATCGCCAGCCTGCACCCATTTCTTCCCATCCAACCGCTTCACCTGCGTTACCTGTGTCTGGCTAAGAATCTGTACACCTTCTGACTCCAGGCAAACCTGAATTAAATGGGCAACTTCAGCATCTTCATGGGGCAATAAGTTTTTGACGATGAGTGTCACCTGATAGCCCAGCCGCGTCAGGGTTTGAGCGAGTTCCAGTCCGTTAGGTTCGCCGCCGAGAATTACAATATGGGCGGATGCTGGGGGCGGGGTTTGCCAAAACGTTTCTGGGGTGCAGGGTTCGGCGGCAGCCAATCCGTCAATTCGAGGAATCACGGGATCAGAAGCCGTTGCCAGTAGGTAGGTGCGCGATCGCAGCAGTCGCCCGTTTATCGCAAACGCCAACTGTGGGCGACGGACAAACTCACCTTCCCCCACAATCACATCTACGCCAGCCGCCGCGAGAATAGGGAGCGATCGCTCTCCGTCGTCCTGCACGTCCGTTACCCATTGCGCCCACCGGAGCACGTTTGACCACTGCACGGGTACGTTGAAATTTCCGCCCGGTAGCCCCCACTGTTCAACCTGACGCATCTGCTGAGCAACCCGTCCCATTTGGATTAAGGTCTGATGGCGTAAGACCTGATTCCCTGAGAACTCAGGCTCTATTAAAGCGACACGCGCTCTGAGACGGCTTGCAGTCAGGGCAGCATAACGTGCCGCCGCAGTTCCACCGATGATGACCAGGTTGTAGTCGGGAAGCATAGGGGAAGGATGAGGGATGAGGGATGGAGGATGAGGTGAGGATGGTGAGCGCTACCCAACCTACCCATTACCTTACCAATTTAGGTCTTGTATCTTCCTGCCTCAGCCCTCAGCCCTTCCAATAATCGTTGGTTTTCGGGCAGGGTGCGGACAGCGACGCGGAAGTAGCGATCGCCCAGTTCTGGAAAGCTCATGCAGTCTCGAATCAGAATGCGGTTTTGTTTGAGCAGTTGTTGCTGAAGCTGTACGACGGAATGCTCAGATTGCACCAGTAAGTAGTTTGCTGCACTTGCCAGGGGAGACAGTCCCGGTAAGTCTGACAGTCCCTGGAAGAGTTGCGATCGCGCTTCTATCAACCAGTTCCAGGTTTGCTGCTGAAAGGTAGTGTCTTGCAGAACGGCAACGGCGGCAGCGGCGGCCAAGGTATTGACTGACCAGGGATCGCGCCATTGCTGCCAGCGCTGGAGGCGATCGGGGTGGGCGATCGCATAGCCAATTCGCAATCCTGGCAGGCTATAGAACTTGGTGAGCGATCGCAAGATGACTAGATTGGGATAGTCTAGTACCGATTCGGTGAGGCTTTGCTGCTGGTCAGGAGGCAAAAAGTCCATAAATGCCTCATCTATGACCACCAGGGTAAATTGTTCTAAGTAAGGCAAAATCTCTTTGCTCGAAAACAACCAGCCTGTCGGATTATGTGGATTGTTTAATAGCAGACCCAGTTGAGCGGGCTGAGCGGGTAGATCTAACAGAATTGGGGGCAAAATCTGGGGCTGAACTTGGGGCTGAACGGACGGCCCGACTGCCCTGGCGAAAGTCGCTGAGGCAGTTATAGAGGGAAACGCTAGATTTAGCGGACAGCGAATGACAGATGTATCGAACGCTTTGAGCGATCGCAGATAATCTCCAAACGCAGGAGTGAGGAGGTAGGTCACATCCAGTTCTGCTAACTCGCGGCTTGCCCAGGTCAGCAATTCCGCAGAGCCGTTTCCGGGCAAAATCCAGTCAGGCGGCAGGCGATGAAACTGACTCAACGCCTGCCGCAACTCATGATAATTGGGGTCAGGGTAATTTCGCAGATCGCCTAGATGATTATGGATGGCGGCGATCGCCGAGTGAGGAGGGCCCAGCGGATTAATGCTTGCAGAAAAATCGAGAATCATAGAGGGGGAACAACCTGCCAGCGATGCTGCCCAAGTTAGATTTCCCCCGTGTTGAGGTCGCACTGAAGATACTTGCACGGATATTCTTGCACGGTCATAGTTGCGAATAGTCTTCGCAGGAACGGTTCTATTTGGGGGGAGCGACCTTCTCTTTGAATAGTTTTCCAGCAGAAAAAGCGGGCACTTTCGTTGCCGGAATTTCCATCGCTTCGCCCGTTTTAGGATTACGTCCCTCACGGGCTTTGCGTTCGCGCGGTTCAAACGAACCAAAACCAACTAGCGTTACCTTTTCGCCTTTAGAAACCGCTTCCATGATTGAGTCAATGGCGGCAGTTAAGACAGCATCGGCTTGTTTTTTGGTGACATTGGCTTTTTCAGCCACAGAATCGACTAATTCGCCCTTGTTCATGGGAATCTCCTTAGAGCTTTGAGCTGAGTAGATCAGGTAATCCAGAACTCGAATTGAGATCTAGAGCAGAAAATTCAAGTGGGAATTCTTGGCAAAATCGCTGAAACTCCCGCAGACTCGAATTTTCAATGCTTTATTCTAAGGTCAAGTTGAGCTATATGGAACGGGAAAAGCTTTAATTTATATAGATTTGGGGACTTTTTAAGCAATTTCACCCTAAAAGTTAAAATTCTATGGGTGATTATCAGGTACAAATAGGTTAATTTACTCACTATCAAAGCCTTCTGATACCAAAGCAATTCACGCTCTAGATAGTAATTTAGTTTGACTGTAGCCAGCCTAAAAAGGCTGTAGGACGAGCGGGTTGTGAAAGGCGCATCCCAGCGGGATGCACCTTTCACAACCTACTTACAGCAATTTCCACTTGGATACACCACAAAACCTGGTAGGGGCAGGGACGAACGACCGTTCGCCCCTATAGAACCGACGTTAAATTTGAGTGCTTTGTGGGGAGCCACTGCCCATTGGCAGCACAACACTCTTCGCGAAAGTAATTTTGTCCTCCAGGCTGAGTGGCTTCAGTTGCTCCAAGAATTGCTGTGCCTGCTTGGGCAAGCTGTAGTTAGAAGGGACTTGAATAATTGAGCCTTCCTCCATTCCTTGAGCTAGCAAATACCAGAAAAATAGCTTTGTGCTGGAGTCCAGGGAACCGTACTGGCGGCTGTATTCAGTATCCTGGCGAGTCGCAATGTCTCGCTGAATTTGAAGCTGCTCTTCCTTAGAGGCTTGCTTAACCTGGTCAAACCAGCTTCCAGCAATTGGAGAACCCGTTGAGTTGGCGTTCGGCTCCGGGGAAATTTGGCTACCAATATCCTTGTAAAGATACCAAAGAAGAGCAAGCTGATCGTCTACATTAAAACCTTGAAAGGCTCGCACAGCATCGCTTTGATTGTTCTTGATGTTGGTAAATGTCATAAAAGGGGTACTCAAATTCGTTACAGGTGTTACCACCTGCACACAACGTAACGAAGTTTTAAGGTTGACTGACCCCACCGAAGGCAGAGATGACGAGACGACCAAAGTTTGAGATTGGCTGGACTTTGCAGGGATTTTGTCAACCCTGACTCAAGAATACTTAACTCAATCTGCTGCTGTTTGGTGATGTTTAAGACCCAAAATAACCGAAGATCAAGTTTTACTCTGGTTCAACTTCTCATTTAATTCTCATTCTTAAGAAAGACGCTTTGACTATAGTTTTGGCATTGAATGGGGAAACTCTTACCCTGGCATCGTTTAGGCTGAGCAATTGTTTCACTTGGAGTAAGCGGTAAGAAATTTATGCCCTTGTCGCTCACCCCTACTCCAAATTCTTCAGACTTACCGCTATAATTCTGAAGAATAAACTGAGAAGCGTTTACAAAATTTAACAAACTTTGTTACATTCCATCTATAGATATAAGGACAATTAACAAACAATGGAATCCTCTCACCAGACTCGGCTGATCAATTTTTTGCGTGAAGACCTGGCAGTGCCTGCTGATGCGATCGCCGTTGCCCTGCGCCACCATGACCAGGGCGTAAGTTTCCTGCCAATGGTGCTGTGGCAGTACGGGCTGATCACTTTGGAACAGCTAGACCAAATTTTTGACTGGATGGAAACAGCCTAAATCTCCAATTTCTATTTCTGGATATGCTTATTGAACTAGTTATTTGTGAGTAATCTCGCCGCAGGGCGATCTAGCTCTCAACTGTACCCAACGGAATTTAGGTAAAGGGCAGCGAAGCGAATGGTTAAATGCTGCTGGTGATAGGTCTACATAGCCGGAAATCCGCCCATCAGCACCTCGTCTGGTACCTTCGCATTCATCTTAGAATGATTGAGTTATGTGAAGTGTGAGGTTAATGAAGCTCGTTGAAAAGCTTGCGATCGCTTCATTTCCATCGAGATCGCTTTTCACAAAGCGCATAAAAAGGAGCAACTAGACTTATGCCCATTAAAAAAGACCAGTCCCAGCCTCCTCGTCCTCGCCAGATTGGGAACATCTTGCTGTTACTGTCAGGGTTGTTTCTGCTGGTTAACATCTTTTTTCCTAGCTTGTTTGGCCCACGCATTCCTCAAGTGCCCTACAGTCTGTTTATCCATCAGGTGCAAGATCAGGAAGTTGCCCGCGCCTCGGTAGGGCAAAATGAGATTCGCTATCAGCTCAAGGCAGACGCTGACCAGCCTGGGCAGGTATTGTCTACCACACCCATCTTTGACCTGGAATTGCCCAAGCTGTTAGAGGAGAAAGGGGTCGAATTTGCCGCTACGCCACCCCCCCGAAACAGTTGGTTTACCAGCATTTTAGGTTGGGTAATTCCGCCACTGATTTTTGTGGCAATCTGGCAGTTCTTTATCAATCGGGGAGGCGGTGGCCCGCAGGGCGCACTTTCGATTGGTAAGAGCAAAGCGAAAGTTTATGTAGAAGGAGAGTCTGACAAAATCACCTTTGCGGATGTGGCAGGCGTTGAGGAAGCAAAAACGGAGCTAGTTGAAATCGTTGAATTTCTCAAAACGCCAAAGCGCTACACCCAAATCGGTGCCCGCATTCCTAAGGGGGTGCTGCTGGTCGGACCTCCTGGTACGGGCAAAACGCTGTTAGCTAAGGCGGTTGCAGGAGAGGCAGGTGTTCCTTTCTTTAGCATCTCTGGTTCTGAGTTTGTAGAACTGTTTGTTGGAGTAGGTTCTTCACGAGTGCGTGACCTGTTTGAGCAAGCGAAGAAGCAAGCCCCTTGCATCGTGTTTATTGATGAGTTAGATGCAATCGGCAAGTCCCGCAATTCAGGTGGCTTTTATGGCGGTAATGATGAGCGAGAGCAAACGCTCAACCAGTTGTTGACTGAGATGGATGGTTTTGCCGCAGGTGATGCAACGGTGATTGTGCTAGCAGCCACCAACCGCCCTGAAACGCTTGACCCAGCATTGCTGCGTCCCGGCCGATTTGACCGACAGGTGTTAGTCGATCGCCCTGACCTATCGGGACGGGAAGAAATTCTCAACATTCATTCCCAAAAGGTGAAGCTGGGTCCAGATATTAATTTGAGGGCGATCGCCACTCGCACGCCCGGTTTTGCCGGAGCCGACTTAGCCAACTTGGTCAATGAAGCCGCTTTGTTAGCTGCCCGTCGTGGACGTGAAACCGTTGCCCAGGAAGACTTTGCCGAAGCGATCGAGCGAGTCGTTGCCGGATTGGAGAAGAAGAGTCGCGTTCTCAATGAAAAGGAGAAGAAGATTGTCGCCTACCACGAAGTCGGTCACGCCCTCGTTGGCGCACTCATGCCCGGAAGCGGTCGGGTCGAAAAAATCTCGATTGTGCCACGCGGTATGGCGGCTTTAGGTTACACGCTGCAACTGCCCACCGAAGATCGCTTCTTGATGGATGAGGCAGAACTGCGCGGACAAATTGCCACCATGCTAGGCGGACGATCTGCTGAAGAAACTATCTTTGGCAGCATCACCACAGGTGCATCCAATGACCTGCAACGCGCTACCGACCTGGCAGAGCGAATGGTGATGACTTACGGTATGAGCAAAGTATTGGGGCCTTGCCTATGAGCGCCAACAGGGAATGTTTTTGGATAATGGCGCTCCAAATCCTCGTCGTGCCGTGAGTGAGCAAACCGCCGAAGCGATCGACCGTGAGGTAAAGGAAATTGTAGAAAGTGCTCACCAACACGCGCTCGATATCCTTGACCAAAATCGGGAATTACTGGAGGCGATCGCCACTAAGCTGCTCGATACGGAAGTGATTGAGGGTACAGAGCTACACGATCTGCTGGCACAGGTCAAATCACCAGCTTCAATTCCAGAGGCGATTCCGGTGTAGGGTTAGGCGATATCTTGCTCGTTCCTAGCTTTTAGCTGAGAGCGTAATTCTAGAGGCTCTGCCTCCTCCAACTGTAACCGGAGGCAGAGCCTTTGCAGTAGGCATACTGCGGCTGTAGTAAACCTTTGCTTTGTGTTTAATTAGATGGGCTAGAAGCAGATGGCATTCTAATATCGTATCCTTCGACCACTAACTGATAGTCACCTCCGTCATTCCCCTGTGTCCCTTTAACTACCAACGTATATTGTCCGGTTGTAGGAAGGTCAAGCTCAATTACAGCAACTCTACGTGCCGCTTCGCTACTGCCAACCAGTTGACCATCTGCGTCGTAAAGCTCTATTAGAGGGCGAAATTGTCTACCTGTAACTTCAATGTCAATATCCTCACCCTCCACTCCTTGAAATATATGGCTTTGATAAGTGCCAGGAGAAAGAGAACCCTGTTCCTCAATACTCACCAAATCTGAACGATCTCGTACAGTGATATCCGCAATCAATCGATCTTGATTAACTGAGTCAAACGTAGCCGAGTCTAATATGACTGAGCGGAGCGGAGAATGGCTGAGTGTAGGAGCAGTGAGTGTAGTTAAAGACAGGAAAGATAATGTTGTGATTGTGAGGAATTTCATAAACTGAAAAAATTGAGATCAACGAATGAAAGGCAATAGTGACGTATGGGGCTATTAGCTTCTCTAGGTCAATCTTGAAAGGAAGGCATAAGAATCAGAAGTCCAAAAAGCCAGTTTACAGTTTCTAAGACACATTTTCTGTGTATTGTAACTGATTGAAGATGATTGGCAAATGTTTTATGTATCTTTGGCGATCGCTCTAGGCAACCCGTGGGTGAGTGATGCGTTATGCTACCGCTAACGTATCCTACGAAATCTGGATGAGATAGGGCAGAAATAAGGCTCGCTCCTCTGGCTGAAGCCTCCGAGGGCGCATGGTTTGCCGATCGACGAACAATCCTTTTTGCTGTCCCTCAGCCGCTAGCGTTTTGTGTTGATTAAAAAAGTGAAACTGAATGATCGCAGAAGCATTTCGCAGTTCAGACAGCCACAGTTCCATGTGAACGCGATCGCCCAGCAGCAATGGTGACTTATAGGTAATATTTGTTTGCACCAACACGGGCGCAAATCCCTGTTGAAAGATAGTGTGAAGGGGCATTCCAACTGCTTCCAACAGTTTTGTTCGACCAATTTCCATCCACTGGGTATAGACTGTATTGTTTACATGACCGAGAAAGTCAATGTGAAAGGAATAGACCTCTAGCTCAAAAGCAATTTTACGCATAGTTCACTTTTTTTACTCAGTTACCAAAATCTACTGTGTATCCACATCTTGGGCATGGGTCAGGGTCGTTGGCTTTGTAGCCCAGACCATCCCCTTAAACAGACAATCAGCCAGGTTGCCCGTTTAAGGGATGGTGGGAGGGTAAAGATTTTGTTGCTTACGAGTACGTCCCTCCGTCGGAGAATCTACAAGTCTTTCATTCCTCATTCCTCATCCCTGGTTTCTACCTCCTGGACGCTGCCTGACCGCAAAAGACTTTGTACGATAGCTGTGACGTAAGTGGATAGTGCAGGGCTGGTATTGAACATATGCAAATTCAAACTCCAGATTGGGTTAAGCACGCTGTTTTCTATCAAATTTTTCCCGATCGCTTTGCCAAAGGGCTTCAGCCTTTACGACGGGTACTGGAAACCGTTCCGTTGGAAGTTTGGGATGCAGAGCCAACCTTGCAAGGCTATAAGGGCGGCGATTTGTGGGGGGT
>JAAUQZ010000185.1 GCA_012033355.1 Leptolyngbyaceae cyanobacterium RM1_406_9
TCGCGGCTCAGGTTACTGGGGTATGCTTTACTCATCTGGCTCTCTCGGTGCTGTGTACTTTCTATTCGCAGCTTACACTGAGTGAGCTTTTTTACGCCCTAACCGACTTTTCAAACATCCTCTAAGGCTACGAGTAGGGCGATCGCTATGAAAATTGACCGAGACTATGATTGGGCTAGGACTGCTGGGGAAGCGATCGCTCTTCAACAATCCCTAAAAAATCAGGTAATTACAACTGATTGTCTCGGTGCAGTAGATTTTGTCGCTGGTGTGGATGTGGGGTTTCAGGATAATGGGAACACGACTCGGGCTGCGGTAGCAGTCTTAAGTTTTCCAGAATTAGAGTTGAAAGACCAGGCGATCGCCCGTCGCCCAACTTCATTTCCTTATATTCCTGGGCTGCTGTCCTTTCGGGAAGTGCCTGCCGTCCTCGATGCGCTAGAACAACTTACGATTACGCCCGATTTGTTGCTGTGTGACGGACAGGGGATTGCTCATCCTCGGCGATTGGGAATTGCTTCCCACTTAGGGCTACTCGTGGACTTGCCTGCCGTCGGAGTTGCAAAGTCTTTGCTGGTTGGTCAACACGCAGAAGTGCCAGACCAAAAAGGAAGCTGGGTATCGCTTCTGCACAAAGGCGAAACGATTGGAGCGGTTCTGCGGACTCGCCCCCACACAAAACCGCTGTATATCTCGCCAGGACATCGAATCAGTTTGGAAACGTCAATTGAGTACGTGCTTGCCTGCACTCCAAAGTATCGACTGCCTGAAACCACCCGCTTTGCTCACAAGCTCGCTTCAGGCTAAATGAACTGGGTCGCCTTATGCATGAATGGGTGTGTGACGGTGGAAACCGCTACACACTCGTTCATATCCAAATTAAACAACGCCCTGTCTAGAGGGAGCGTTTGAGTGAGCCGCTTTGTCCGCTTCGCGGCAAAGGGCGGCAACGGCTGCTCCAGCGCGATCGCCCATCAGCTTTTGTTGGTCATAGCCAAACACCAATTCCCAGGCGTTGTTAGGATATAGGTCAATCAACGGTAGAGCAACCTCATCCAGCATCCAGCGCCCGTGCAGCTTATCAACTTTAATGTGCAAATCCCAGTAGCCTGTAGCGTTTTTCGATAGTCCTAAGCGTTGACCCGCGTTGCTGTACACGCTGAAGGCCGCAGGAACCGAGATTTCAGTGTATAGCAGTCCACCTACATAGCGCAGAAAGTATCGCTTGCATTCAGATAGTAGGAAACTGTGGTTAATCGTTGCTAGAACTTCCCAGGGCACCAGATCGAGATAGGCTTCTGGCTCAGTTTCCAGGTTCAGCTCCTCTAACATGAGCGTGAAGTAGGAGGAGTGCTTGCGACTGAGCCGCCCTGCTCCGTATTCTTCTACCAGTAAGCGGGTCAAAACGGAATGGATTTCGTTGCTTACGCCGCCCAGGGTTCGGGAAAGCTGGCTGGCTTCTACTAAGCCGTCGAGAGAGGCGATCGCTAGCAGCCGACCATACCCTACTTCCTGCATTTCCTCCTGAAAATATTTGCCGTTTGCTGATAACTCCGGTTCCAGATCCTCAGCGGCTCGGTCGGTTAGCGCTTGGTCAACATTCAGATTTTGCAGCACTTGAATCGGCAGTTGCGAAGTTTCCCACTGCTGCCAGGATGATTCAATCTGGTTACGGATGTTCTGCAAATAGACAGACCGTTCATTGCAGTAATTTTGCAGATCATCGTACCAAAACAGCTTTAAGCGATTAATCCGATACAGAATTCGTTGTGTAAATAGACGGGCTGAGTTGGAGCAATCTGTGGATTGATAGGCTGCTGAAACTGCGAGATCCAGAACTCTCTCAAAAGCAATAACGCGCTCAGTGCAGCGGTCTAGATTTTGATCGAGATCTTCTACTTTTAGTAGTTGGATGAAATGTTGCTCCGCCTGAGCGTAATTTGCTTGAGTGAGTTGGACTGTGTTCCAACTTGCCTCTAGGTCAGGGTTTGGAAGCGTAACCTGATTACCACGCATGAAGATTTGTTTGTGTAATATTCACTACCATCTTCCGTAACCCCTTCGCTCGATCCATCTGTATTCAGTCATAGATGCATTTAATGAAATATTCAACTTATTGCTCATTTCCAATGGACATCCTGCTTTTATCCCTCTAAGGTAGGAGGCGTGGAGTGAGAATTGTAAAGTTTTGATAGGTTCGTTGGTTCGCTTTTGTGTGAGTCGATGGGGAGTTTATGAGAACAACTAGAGTGCAGTCTTGTCGATTAGCGGATGTAAGATTTTTTGCGTTTGTGGCTACAGGAATCATATTTGCGGATCTATTGTTCGTTGGGGCGAGTTGGGCGCAGACGGTTCAGGAGCCAGAAAACGAGCCAAGCCAGCCACTGCGATCGCCCTCTGTCGAAGAACCGCTGCTGCCGCAAACAGAACCAGAGCCAGCCGAAGAACTGCCGCCTGAAGGTGAAACGGTCGTGCCTGTTGAGGGAGCCACCATCGCAGATATTCAGGTGCGATTTGTGGATGAAGACGGGCAGCCAACTGAAGGAACAACGCGGCCTTTCATCATTACACGAGAGTTTGACTTGGAGCCGGGAGAGGCTTACAGCCAGGAGTCAGCACAGGAAGGTCTAGAGCGCGTCACCAATTTGGGCATTGTGCGGCAGGCAACTTTAGAGATAGAACCTGCTGAAAATGGGCGGGTAGTTATGGTTGTGAATGTGCTAGAGAGCGATCGCTTCTTCATTGTGCCGGAGTTAACGCTAGCACCACCGACGGCGCTTCAGGGGCTAGCTCGACCAGTCACCGTAGCGCCCCTATCTAATCAAGCAAGTGGGTTTTCGGGTGCTGTGCGGTTTGGTTTGCAAAACATTGGTGGCAATAATCAGACGCTTTCGCTAGGCATTGAGGCGGGCGAAAATACGTTGGGGTTTGACTTAGATTTTAGAGATCCCTGGATTGCAGGTAGTTCATCTCGCACGGGCTATGCGGTGAATTTGTTTAATCAGCGTGGCGTTGAACCGGAATTTGACCAGGGCGATCGCGAAGTTGATTTGCCCAACGGCGAAGATCCCTGGGTCCATCGGCTAGGGGGTGGGGTTGAGTTTTTCCGTCCGCTTGCGCCGGATCTAGTGGCAGCGCTGGGCGTATCCTATCAGCGGGTTTCGGTACGCGATGAGGCGTTTACTTCTGACATTAGCCCTGAAGATGAGTTGGGCAATCAGCTTACTTTCAACCCAGATGGGCAGGATGATTTGCTGACGCTCAACTTTTCGGCAGTGCGCGATCGCCGTGACGATCGCCTCTATCCGACTCAAGGCGATCGATTGCGAGTTGGGATCGATCAGTCAATCCCGATTGGTGAGGGCAATATTCTATTCAACCGTTTAGCTGCTAACTACACTCGATTCATTCCCTTACCGCTATTTGGCTTCACTGAGGGGCCGCGAACGCTGGTGCTAAACATTCAGGGAGGGACATTTATTGGCGATTTGCCGCCCTATGAAGCGTTTAGCCTGGGCGGAACTGGTTCGGTGCGAGGCTATGGCAGTGGCGACGTGGGCACGGGTCGCAGTTTCCTTCAGGGGACGGCGGAGTATCGCTTTCCCCTTTTTGAACTGAATGCCTTTGGCGAGGATATTGATATCGGTGGCACGCTGTTTGTAGACTACGCAACTGATCTAGGCACAGGGGACAACGTACCGGGTGAACCGGAGAAGTTCGAGATAAACCCGGAGATGGCTTGGGCTATGGGGTAGGTTTACGTGCCCGCACCCCCTTCGGGCCTGTGCGGCTGGAGTTTGGATTGAATGATCAGGGGGATAGTGAAGTAATTTTTAATGTTGGCGATCGCTTCTAAACCAATCCCTCAGGTTTAACCCACTTGTAAGGGCGATTTGCGAATCGCCCTTACCCGGTATTCCCAGTGAAAAACTTTAATCTGTGGGATTTTGCCTGTACAAAAATTACTCAGTTTTATACCGCTCCAAAAGCGTAGGAAGGTAGTCGTATCCGTCTACTCCAATGACGCTGATGATGGCGGGTCGCTGCTGTTGCAGGCTGGTTTGGAAGGCTTCGTCTCCCAGTTGTCCTTTAATGACGGTGAGTAAGCCTGCGGGTTGTCGCCAAGTGTTTGAAGCAATTTGGTCTAGCAGGTACATTCCCAGACATCCAGCATGGATAGCTTGCGCCGGATTTTGCAGCCGATGGTAGGCTTCTCCCAGATAAGCCAGGTTGATGCCCTGCAAATACAGGTCGCCAGAAAATTGGGCTGCCTGGATGCCGCCTTCCAGATAGGCGATCGCCCCCTGAGCCTGATCCAGCGCCACCTGGACAATGCCTAAACTGCTGAGGCAGAGGGCCTGACTCTGGCGATCGCCCAATTTCTCAGAGAGTTGCAGCCCTTGCTGAAGGCGATCAATCGCCGATTCGTAAATCTCCGGTTCGGCTTGCTCAAGCTGCTGTGCCTGAAACACTTCGCTGTAGCCCAGGTTAGCCAGGGCGTTTGCTTCTCCCAGGCGATCGCCTGCCTGCCGACTGAGAATCACCGCCCGCTGGCTGTAGTTAATCGCTTCGGCGTAGTTGGTTTGTGCTAAACAGGTGCGGCTGAGGTGGTTGAGATTAGCGACTTCACAGGGGCGATCGCCTGCTTCACGAGCCACTTCAAGCGCCTGCTGATGGAAAGCAACTGACTCTTCAACCCGACCCTGAGCGCGAAAGGAATAGCCTAACAGCGTTAAGATTCTCGCCTTTTCCTGGGTTCCTTCGGCTCGGCGCAGTGGCTCATCTAGATAGTCCAGCGCATTTCGCAGATATTCCCCTGAAAATGAGGCAAAAATGCCGCCATAGAGCGGAAAATAGTCTCGTTGAGCAAAGGTTCGCAAAATCTGAAGCGTGAGCTGCGAACAGCCGTCAACCAGGCTGGTTTGAGAGGGAGCGATCGCCCCCTGACGAATGCCATTTGCAATTTGCGACCAGATTACCGCAAACGCCAGAAACGTTGAGATTGAAAGCTTTGCTCCCACTTTCGAGTCATAAACCAGCTTGTCAAACCAGTTGACTAAACCCTGCTGAAGGCACCGCAAGACAACGACTAGCTCAACCAGCGCACTTAAATCTAGACTGGTGGACTGGGCAGCCCACTCTACAACCGACTGCTCCAGGGACAGGGCATGAAACAAGGATTGAGGCACTGGGCTATTCACCTGCTTTGCCCAGAGCGTCCAGGGGCCGCGCTGTCCGGGAACGCCTTCAAAGCCAAGCTTTCCCTGCCCTTGCTCATAAATCCAGCTAACCAGATGGTCTTCCAGCCGCTGCCAAGACGTTAAGCCCTGGTTTAAACCTTGAGAAAGCTGCTGCAATTCTTGCTGTCCGTTGGTATCTGCTGTGGCTTCAGGTTGAGTGAGTTGCTGCTGTAGCGTTTTTGCGAGTCGCTGGAGTTGAGACAGAGTGAGTGCTTGGGGACGATTGGGGTCAGTCAGCTTGAGAAATGTATGCAGGCGATCGCCCGTTTCAGCCGTAGCGATTTGCTGAATCGCCCGACTCAGTGCTTCCGTTGCCTGATTTTGTTCTTGCCAGCGCTCCCATTCTCCCCGAATCGTCTGCAATGCGCGTAAGCTGCGAACCGCTTTTGCCTGCTTAAACTCGTCTGCTTGAGTTTCCGTCTGGCGCTGGGTGACGGCAATGCGATCGCCCAAATATCGTTCAAAAATTTCGCCTGTTCCTGGACTCACGCCCTCAACCAGCATTTGGTAAACCTGCTCTTTGGAGCGAATTTGCCCCTTGAGCGTGGCTTGAACAATCTTGTCAATCAGTTCTAAGTAGCGATCGCGCAGGGATAAAGAATCGGGCATGGGCTAGAGAAAAAGTGGGTAGGCATCAGCGACTTTTCGCTTCAGGTGGAGATAACGCCAAAGGAAAAGATTTTTTACACTTCTTTCTAGAGTAGTCGGAATCTCCCCAGATCTGCATTTGCTGCGATCGAGGAAAAATGGGATTGGTCATGGGTCATTGGTTTATTATCCTCGTGACAAGGCTCTGCCTGGTTATGCCAGATTTAGAGGCTCTGCCTCTTAACTAAGGATCATGGATTAAATAAATAACCTGCAAAACCAAAATCTCTGTAGGGGTATGGCATTGCCATGCCCCTACACAGGAAAATTACACGTTAATAAATTTGTAATCCTAAGCATCGTTCATGACCGCCTCCGAATCGTTCATGACCGTCTCTAAATCATTCATGACTTTGTAGAAGCTGTTGCTTGCCGGAAAATGTTATGGCTCCCTAAATTTATTTTTTGAAATGGGAATCACGAGAGTGGGACGGGCACTCTAGCAGCAAACATCTCACATTTGATTTATAGGGGTTGCAATTTATGAGCCGTTCGACTGAGAGTTTGCTGAAGGATGCTCGTGTGATGATCAACAACGCGCTGACTGATCCGTTCATCCAAAATCGTTTGATAGAATATGGCTACACTTCAGACCGAATTCAAGCTGGTAAGGTGCTTTATGAAATTGCTCTAACTGCGTTTCAAAAGCAGCAGGCTGACTATGGTGAGCAAATCTCGGCGACAGCGACGCTGAAGCAAACCTGGGATGAGGCTAAAGTCAGCTATATGCGTTTGATCAAGATTACTCGTGTAGCGTTTAAGGGGGATGCGGGCACTGCAACTCGCTTGGGTTTGAATGGAAGACGCAAGAACACTCTGGCAGGATGGCTGCTGCAAGCCCAACAGTTTTATAGCAATGCGCTCAGTTCGCCTGATTTGCTAACGACACTGGCGAAGTATGGCGTGACTCCCACAAAGCTGGAAGCGGCACAGGCTGAGATGCACGCGGTTGAGGTGGCAAACCAGCGACAGGAAAAAGAGAAGGGTGAAGCGCAAGATGCGACTCAAGCCCGCGATGCGGCGATCGCTTCTCTAAATAAGTGGCTGAGTGATTTTGTGGCGATCGCCCGCATTGCCCTGGAGGAACGCCCCCAACTGCTGGAGTCGCTGGGCATCCTCAAACCCTCCTGATTTTCTACCTTCGGCCAGGCAGACGAGATCTGCGACTTCTCCAAAGAAGTCGCAGATCTGAGCGGACAATTGAGAGCGTTTCTCCTGCTCATCCCTCCATTTAGTAACTACACCTCTCTTCGACTTTTCCAATATCCAGGTTCTCGGCTGCAATGCATCACTGCCAAAATCAGAATGTAGTCTTGCTCAACGGTGTAGAGGATTCCATACGGAAATTTGCGCGTCATACATCGCCGAACATCTTCGTCAATCATGGTGTAGCGCGTGGGGGATTCTTTGACTCGGTAAACTGCATCCTCCACAGCATCAATAAATGCTTGTGCTACCTCAACCCGCTTTTCCATGTAGTATCGAACTGCCTCAGCATATTCTGTGAGAGCTTCGGGGTGAAATACATACCTCATTGCTCGGTCAGCCGTCTCACTTGAGCCAGAGCATCTTCCCCTGGAATTGGCTGCACTGCCCCACTGCGAATTTCGTCTCGCCGTCTCTTGGCTTCAGCAGTCCAGGTCGCTTGAATAGTTGGATCGATGTCAAACTCCAGACTCTCAACTAACCTCTCCGCTAAAAGCGCTCTAGACGCGCTGGGAAGAGCGAGGAGTTCTTCTGTCAACTGCTCAATTGACCGCATAGACCTTTACAGTAGGTTGGAATTCTGACCAAATTCTAACAAACCTTCAATCTGCCTACAGTTTGAGCTAACCACCATTCTGAACAATGCTCCAATTTCGTAGGGTGGGTTACGGCTTTGCCTAACCCACCGTAAACTTTATCTGCTTACTCAGCCAGGTTCAAAAACTGTAGGGCTGCTTCAAGGTTATTTGCCGCAATGTAGGCAAAATGGTCATCTAAATCTTGATTTGCTCTGGGTCTGATAGTAATGCGCTTGATCATGCATCCGACTGTTGAAAACGTTCAACGAGTTGGATACGCTTTTGTTCCCACCAAGCATCTGTGGCTTCCAATGGCTGTCCACCTTCTAGCCCCTCTAACAGCAGAGATTCAACCTGCTCTTGTTGGGCAATGCGTTCTTGCTCTCGCAAAATCAAATGATAAACATAATCATTGGCAGAGTTAAAGCCTGCTGCAATTGCCTGCTCCTCCACAAATGTTTGAACCTGGTCTGGGAGAGAGATGTTCAGCACTTGCTATTAGCCTTGAGATGTTGCCCAATCTGTTTTTAGAATAGCTAAAAACATGATGCACAGCGAATTGAAGGGCGATCGCCTCTCAAAATTCCTCCACAAACCGATCGCCTCCCTCTACATCTCCTCATCTTCAAAACCTGAATCAAACATCACCACAAACTCAGCCTTGAGAATTTGCGATTCCTCGTCCCTCCCCCTTCCCTCGTTACCAACTCCTGCTTGGTAATGCCCTTCAGAGGCTCCGGCTTCTTCTGGGCTTGCAGGAAGCAGGAGCTTCCTCAGACCGTTCCCAAGCAGGAGCTTGGGAACCAGAGAATCGCCTCTTCTAGGTCAGGAGATAGGTTCATGGAAAAACCTTAAGATGAAATACTTCCAGCTTAATGTCTGACGCGATCGCCCCCATTTTGTTAGCTGAGGAGATTTGAGAGCGATCGCCTCATCATATTCCGCTCTCCCAAAGGCGACGAATACGAGCAAAAGATCACGCTAACCTCAAGAACGATTAGCCCACTGGCTTTTCCTGATGTGGCGATCAAAGTTTCGCATTTGATCGCTTAGATTCCCAAAATTTGTCTCAGCCCTTCCAGAATTGGTTGATATTGTTCAGCAGTTAGGCTCCCAAAATAAGCAACTACTCTCTGAACATCGATTGCGCGTACCTGATCTAATAGCACAATAGAAGGCTGAGAGAGGTTTCCGACACCCGCTTCAAGTCGAGGATAAAGAACAGAGTTTTTCTCTACCCAATCGCCCATTTGAGTCGTTAACGGCACGACGAGAATCACTGGATAACGAAGCTTACCTTGAGGAATTCCTACGATGACAGTAGGGCGCTTGCCCTCTTGCTCTCGTCCTTGAGGTTGGTGAGAGGGCAGCGACACTAGAACAACATCTCCGCGACTAAGGCTCTTGGGCAAGTCCAGCTTCCTCGTCAATCAACAAGCCAAATTCCGGTACGTAAAGAACTGGTTGACCCGCAGGTACTCCTTCCACACCCCAATCATAGGGTGGAAGATTTTCACCTAAATCGGACTCTAGCCAAGTCTTTGTCTCACTATCTAGTGTGTTGTCAAGCTCACTATTTAACACCGACAACACCGCATGCTTTTCGTGTGGTGGAAGCTGCTTGACTAGTTCAATGACCTGTTCAACCGTCAGTTCTAGGGATGGCATTAGTCGCAGTGACTTGGAGAAATACTTCCTAGTGTAGCGGGTGGCGGGGTTATTGTGGATTGAGTAAAAACCTGGATCAAACATCACCACAAACTCAGCCTTGGGAATTTGCGCTTGCGATTCCTCGTCCCTCCCCCTTCCCTCGTTACCAAGCTCCTGCTTGGTAATGCCCTTCAGAAGCTCCGGCTTCTTCTGGGCTTGCAGGAAGCAGGAGCTTCCTCAGACCGTTCCCAAGCAGGAGCTTGGGAACCAGAGATAAAGGAGGAAACTATGAGGGCGATCGCCCCTCTTCCGTCCTCCGTCCTCATCCCCCATCTTTATCCCTTCCGTCGGGTTTGCTGCCGGGGGTTCCCCCCAGACCCCCATTGAGGGACGGGCGCGTCCCCCAAACCCCCTCCGCAAGGAATTGGGATGGGCGGCAGGACGCGCTTCGCATCGGTGGATAGCGAGGGGTTTGCTTAGGTGGTGGGGCGATCGCCCCTTCATCCCTCCTCCTTCATCCCTCCTCCCTCCTCCCTCCTATTTCATCCTTCATCCCTGCCTTCACTCCACATTAAGCACAGAAGCAAGCTCCAGAACGAATCCGGGCAACACTGATTCACCCGACAAGGTGAGCAATGATGCTGGAGTCAGGATGAGTTGCTCTGGCTCCTGGTTAGGACGGTAAATTTCAATGAGAGGGGTTTGAGGATCAATCAGCCAGCCCAGGCGAATCCCGTTGGTAAAGTAGTCTTGCATCTTGGAGCGCAGGCTCTCAAGGGTGTCGCTCTCGGAACGCAGTTCAATCACGAAGTCGGGACAGAGTGGGGGAAAGCGCCGCCTCTGGTAGCGGGGGAGGGCTTCCCAGCGCTGCTTTAACACCCAGGAAACGTCGGGCGATCGCTTTGCCCCGTTTGGCAATCTGAAGACGGTGGATGAGTCAAATACAACGCCCAATTGGGTCTGCTGATTCCAGTTGTAAAGCTGAGCTGTCAAGCTGGAATTGCGAATGCCGCTCTCTCCACCCGTAGGAGGCATAATCAGCAGTTCTCCTTCGGCGGTCATCTCTAAGCGCCACTCGTCGTTTGCCACACAAAGCTGGTAGAACTGTTCGTCGGTCAGCGCTACCGCAGGAGGAATGTGTAGGGTCAAGGTGTTCATACTGAGATCTTGCACCGATGACAGGAGGCATTGCACTGGAGCCTTGAGATCAATCTCAGGCTCAAAGCTAAAACTCGTTGAAACGAGTTAGAACGAGCTTCTGCCCAACATTTTAGTCAGTTTCAACTGACTTCAGCTATTAGCCCGGAATTGATTCCAGGGCGGGATATGGGGTAGCAGACCAGGCTGGTGCAAGATTTCAGCACAGAAGTAATGCAGAGGCGATCGCCCCTCTTCCGTCCTCCGCCCTCCGCCCTCCGTCCTCATCCCTCATCCCTCGTTTCCCTCGTTACCAAGCTCCCGCTTGGTAATGCCCTTCAGAAGCTCCAGCTTCTTCTGGGCTTGCAGGAAGCAGGAGCTTCCTCAGACGGTTCCCAATCAGGAGCTTGGGAACCAGAGAATCGCCTCTTCTAAGTCACGAGATAGGTTCATAGAAAAACCTTGAAATGAGATATTTCCAGTTTAATGTCTGACGCGATCGCCCCCACTTTGTTAACTGAGGAGACTGTGGTGGCGATCGCCCCTCCTCCGTCCTCCCCCTTCATCCCTCATCCCTCATCCCTCATCCTTTCCCAAACCCCTGTCACCCACCCCAACACCCCATTCCTCCCCTGCTCCTCTCCCTCACAAATCCGCCGATCCTCCTCTCTCACCCTGGGGTTGGTTCTGAGATAGTCGCTCAGCCAGTTGCAGCCCCGCGCTAATAAGTCATCCAGATTCAGGTTCCACAGCCGCACCGTGCCGTCAAAACCCGCCGAGGCAATCGTCTCCCATC
>JAAUQZ010000186.1 GCA_012033355.1 Leptolyngbyaceae cyanobacterium RM1_406_9
TCGTTTCATCTCACGCGGGTCAGGGTTGGATTGGATAAATGCCTCAAGATCCTCTAATGTCATCGCTCGAAATTGCTCGCTGTTCTCTTCCTCCCATTCTCACATATCATTTAGGATTGCTATATCACTATCAATTTTGGTCGCAAACTATAGCCATCCTAAATGGATTGTGAGAGGCGCATCCCTGATCTTTTAGTGGGAAAGGAGTAAACTATATGAAACTTCTGCCGAGCGAACAATCTAGCTATCTACACCGATTCAAACGCTAAAACTTGATTGGGAAGATCTACTTTCTGCTACAAACAAAAACCTGTAAAAATACTGATATTTGTTGAATTTGTGTAGATTTCTAATACCCAAACATCAGTTGAAGATCGTGTGAAGCTCAATAAAGTCGAAAGACAAAAACCCCCTTGAGGGCATGATTTAGATGTAACTTTAGATACGTCTAAAGTTACATGTTCAAATCGTCCTCACGGCTAGTTCTTGGGCTGTCTATTCTATCAACTGTAGGACTGTACTCGCTCTTAGCTGCTTCTCCTGCCACAGCTTTCATACTCAGTAGCAGCGGTGTTACGGTAAGTGCCAGCGATAAAAACCAATCGTTTGACATTTTCTTTGGTGGAAACGTTGATACAAAGTCTGTCTCCGAGCTTTTGTCTAAGGCAACCTTCACTTTTCTAGGTTTCTCGACGGTAGGAAATAACACCGAAGCATCCTTCAAAGTTCTGCTTAGCAACACTTCCAGCGGCAACGTTTCTTCTAGAACCTCTGCTTTGGGTTTTGATGTTGATCAGGTGTTACTGGGAATTGGAAAATCTGGCGGCAATGGGGCTAATACGAGAGTTTCTGGGTTGTTCAGCAATGATAGAGAAGGGTCTTTCCCTAATCAGTTTGGTGACATTGATGTCTGTTTTACTGATGGCAACTCCTGTCAGGGTGGACAAAATGGTGGAGTAACGACAGGCACATCCGCAGAATTTCTTCCCCTTCTTGCTTTTTCAGGTAAGGTCAATACTTTCACTTTGAGTAACTTTGGTGTCCGCTACCAAAGTATTGATGGAAGGAGCAGTGATGGCAGAAGTTTTAACGGTGCTAGTGGAACAGGTCGCGGATCTTCTACTGCCCCATCTATGCCTCCAGTTGTTGAGCCAACTCCTGTGCCTCCAGTTACACCGACTCCTGTAGCTCCAGTTGTACCAGTTGTGGTTGAACCAATTCCTGTACCTCCGGTTGTTGAGCCGACTCCTATAGCTCCAGTTGTACCAGTTGTGGTTGAGCCGACTCCTGTACCTCCGGTTGTGACTCAGCCAACTCCAAACCCAGATCCCCAACCTGTACCCGAACCGGGTGTTGTTGGAGGTTTAATCATGACTGGGCTAGCTATGTTGCGCCGTAGCAAGGGAAGTCATCAATAATATCGCTGTTAACGACATCTCTGTCGCTATATTAGGTTGAAAGGAGGTAGGGCAAAGCTCTACCTCCTTTCAGTTTGACTAGAATTGATGCCTTTGAAGTACTGACTAATATGCTGTGAAGTATTGCGCTAAATTATGGGACATCGGTAGTGGCTTGATGACCAAGACAAAATTTTTGGCTGCACACCGTGTAAGTGAGGCATGATATTAAAGCGATCGCAACAAGGACAAAAGACGTTTCTCTCTGCAATTCTATTTTCATGACACAGGTGATGTTCTACCTATGACGGCTCTGGTAAAGAGAGGAGAAGTGTGAGAAAGCTTTATTTTTTAGTTCCTGGAACGGGTGGTAGATTCGCCTGTGGAGGATTGTGGGCAGAGTTGAGAACACTGCATTTGGCACAACAAGTCTGCTCTGCTGAGGTCGTAACTTATCGCCAACGGGAAAAAGAAACATTGTTTCTGGATGATGTACTCCAGGAAAAACCGTTGAAGAGAGATATTTTTGTGATTAGTTGGGGGTTTGATGTTCCTAAACTTGCTGCAAGATTAAAGTCTTACAACGTGATCTATCACGCTCATAGTGCAGAATACGGGTTCAAGCTACCGTCTAGTGTTCCAATTATCACTGTGAGCCGCAACACAATGGGCTATTGGGGACAGCGATCGCCCCACTCCTTAATCTATTATCTACCCAACCAAATCTCTGATCAGTTCCACAATCTCAATTTGGAACGAGATATTGATGTGTTGGTGCAGATGCGAAAATCATCGGAATATTTGCTTAAAGAATTAGTACCTGCCTTGCAGCAAAAGTGTAATGTCACTGTTGTCAGTTCTTACGTTGAAGATCTGGCAAGGTTATTTAATCGCGCTAAGGTTTACCTTTATGACTCAGCGGAATATTGGGCAATGCAGGGCGTAACTGAAGGATTTGGGTTGCAGCCAATGGAGGCGATCGCCTGTGGTTGTCAGGTCTTTTCCAGCGTCAACGGTGGTTTATCAGACTATCTCGATCCAGGATTTAACTGTCACAAAATTGCCGGATATTCCAAAGAATTTGACATTCAGCGCATTCTCAAAGTGATTCACAGTTCAGCGCCAGTTACCTTACCTGAGTCGTTTTTTGCAGAATATCGTACCGAGAATATCATTAAACGGCTTGAACGAATTTTGGCTGATATCAATCACTTCTTTGATTACGAAGCACAGTATTCATCTAACATTCAAGCGTTAACTTCATTACGGCTAACAAAATTACGCACACAGCGCATCTTCGCTAAGATCAAGGAGCAATATTTTAATTCCAGAACTTGATGTGTCTTGCAGTAAAGAAGCGTGGTAAGGGTTCTTTCTAAAAGCGACATTCCTTGTAAGGGCTTAGCATTCGGGCAAAAATTTTGAATCTAAGTCAAAGTTTATCTGCCGAATGCTAGGCCCCTACAGCTTCCTGATTTACAGTTGAATTTCTCAATTGAGGGTTTCTAAAACGCAGCTATTCTATTAGGAGGGATAAACGTGTCTTCTCAAACCCCCTCTAACTCCGAAAAGCCTAAAACCAAGCGGAAAGGGAAACCTCTGCCGCCAAAGCTGATTATTCGGCTGGGCAGATTTGTCTGGACGACGATGTGGCAAATTATGATGTCAAACCTCGCTCCACGCAGCAAATCGGGGGAGTACATTCGTCCTAGCAGCCAGTTCCGTAATTTCATCAGCACTGAGGAGGGTAATCCCTATCCGCCTGAAGCAGGTCGCTATCGCCTCTATGTCGGGATGAGTTGCCCCTGGGCACACCGGACTCTGGTTGTTCGCGCTTTGAAGGGACTGGAGGAGGCGATCGCCCTCTCCATCGTTTCGCCCCTCAATAGCGGCTGGGCACTCGATCAGCCTGAAGCCGAAATTCGTACCCTGGCTGATCTGTATCAGCTAGCGCAACCGGGCTACAGCGGTCGCAGCACTGTTCCTGTGCTGTGGGATACCCAGACGCAGACGATTGTGAACAACGAGAGCGCAGACATTATTGTGATGCTGAACTCAGAGTTTAACGCGATCGCCACCCATCCCGCCCTGGATCTCTACCCCAAAGCGCTCAAGTCCAAAATTGACGAGTGGAACGAGAAAATTTATCACTCCGTAAACAATGGCGTTTATCGCTGCGGCTTTGCCCAAACCCAGGAGGCATATGACGTTGCCTCTGAGCAACTGTTTAACACGCTCGATGAAATTGACGCTATTCTAGAGAAGAATCGCTACCTGTGTGGCGATCGCCCCACCCTGGCTGATGTTCGCCTGTTTACCACGCTGTTTCGCTTTGACGTAGCCTACTACGGGCTGTTTAAATGCAACCGTCGTAGAATCCAGGATTACAAAAATCTGGGTGCCTACCTGCGTGACCTCTATCAGCTCCCTGGTGTAGCTAGCACCTGCGACCAGGAAAGCGTCAAGCGAGACTACTATGGCAATCTGTTTCCGCTTAATCCAGGCGGGATAGTTCCCTCTGGCCCTGATCTGACCAATATTTCCGAATCACATGGGCGCGAGGTGTTGGGCAGATCTAGTAGGGCGATCGCCCGTAACGACCACACTTCAAGAGTGTGGCACTTACGACCTGAGCAAATTCCCTATACGTCGCAAAAGTATTTTAAAATTATTAACAATTAGTATAGTCGCCACGAGGATCTAGCGATTCTCCAAACTCCAGGTGGTGGGATCTATCTGTGCTGCCGTGAAAGCAGCACCGTTCCCCTTGAGTGCCACTTGCGAGTGATTGTCACTGGTTTGTAGAACCTATCTGTAGAGCAATTATGAAAGACCTGACTCGTTATCGCAATATTGGCATCTTCGCTCACGTGGATGCGGGCAAGACGACCACCACCGAAAGAATTCTCAAGCTAACTGGGAAAATTCACAAAATTGGTGAAGTTCATGAAGGTGCGGCGACCACAGACTTCATGGAGCAAGAGCAAGAGCGCGGCATCACGATTCAGTCTGCTGCGACAAGCTGCTTTTGGAAAGACCACCAGCTTAACATCATCGACACCCCTGGTCACGTCGATTTCACCATTGAGGTCTATCGTTCGCTTAAGGTTCTGGACGGCGGCATTGGCGTGTTTTGCGGGTCGGGCGGCGTTGAACCCCAGTCTGAAACCAACTGGCGCTACGCCAATGATTCTAAAGTTGCCCGGATTATTTACGTCAACAAGCTCGACCGCACGGGTGCCGACTTCTACCGGGTTGTCAAGCAGGTCGAAGACGTACTTGCGGCTAAGCCCCTGGTGATGGTGCTGCCCATCGGTGTTGAAGATCAGTTCACGGGTATGGTTGACCTGCTCACCCGCAAAGCCTGGATCTGGGATGATTCTAGCGATCCCCTCAACTACCAGATTAAAGAAGTTCCGGCGGACATGGTTGACCAGGTTGAGTCATACCGTGAAGCGCTGATTGAGCTAGCGGTTGAGCAAGACGATGAGGTGATGGAGCAATATCTGGAAGGCAACGAGCCAGACATCGACACGCTCAAGCGCTGTATTCGCAAAGGCACCCGCGATCTGGCTTTCTTCCCCACCTACTGCGGTTCTTCCTTCAAAAACAAAGGGGTGCAGTTGGTGCTGGATGCGGTTGTGGACTACCTGCCTGATCCCACCGAGGTCAAACCTCAGCCAGAAGTTGACCTAGAGGGTCATGAAACGGGCGAATTTGCGATCGTTGATCCGAGCCGTCCGCTACGGGCACTGGCCTTCAAGATTATGGACGATCGCTTTGGCGCGCTCACCTTTACTCGCCTCTACTCCGGTACTTTGTCAAAAGGCGATACGGTACTCAACACTGCTACGGGCAAGACCGAGCGGATTGGTCGCCTGGTCGAAATGCACGCCAACTCGCGGGAAGAGATTGACTCGGCTCAGGCGGGTGACATCGTGGCGATCGTGGGCATGAAGAACGTCCAGACCGGACACACACTCTGCGACCCCAAAAAGCCAGCAACGCTGGAGCCGATGGTCTTCCCTGAACCCGTGATTTCTGTTTCGGTGAAGCCGAAGAAGAAAGGCGGCGACGAGAAGATGGGCATGGCGCTGAGCAAAATGGTGCAGGAAGATCCTTCCTTCCATGTGGAAACCGATGAGGAAAGCGGTGAAACCATTCTTAAAGGTATGGGTGAACTGCACCTCGATATCAAGGTTGACATTCTCAAGCGGACGCACGGCGTGGAAGTGGAAGTCGGTAAGCCGCAGGTGGCCTACCGCGAGTCCATCACTAAGCGCCTGGAAGACAGCTACACCCACAAGAAGCAGTCGGGTGGTTCGGGACAGTACGGCAAGATCGACTATGTGATCGAGCCGGGTGAAGCGGGGACTGGCTTTGTGTTTGAGTCGAAGGTTACGGGTGGAAACGTTCCCAGAGAATACTGGCCTGCGGTTCAAAAGGGCTTTGAAACCAGCATCGATCGCGGTCCGCTGGCTGGCTTCCCCTGTGTCGATCTAAAGATCACGCTAACGGATGGTGCCTATCACCCGGTTGACTCATCGGCGATGGCGTTTGAAATTGCGGCACGGGCTGCCTATCGTCAGTCTTTGCCCAAGGCTGGCCCTCAACTGCTTGAGCCAATCATGAAGGTGGACGTGTTCACGCCAGATAGCCACATGGGTGATGTGATCGGCGACCTCAACCGTCGTCGGGGCATGATCAAGTCGCAAGACACAAACCCAATGGGTGCGCGGATCAAGGCAGATGTGCCGCTGAGCGAAATGTTTGGCTATATCGGTGACCTGCGGACGATGACCTCTGGGCGCGGACAGTTCTCGATGGAGTTTTCTCACTACGCGCCTTGCCCCGGCAACGTAGCAGAAGAGGTGATCAAGGAAGCGAAAGAGCGTCAGGCTGCACTGGCGTAAGCAGATGGAGGGGGGCGATCGCCCTATCACCCTCCTTCAAATTCTGAGAAGAGGGAAGGGGAAAGGCAAAAGAGATGCCCGTTCCCCTTCCCTTTTGTTTAATTTGATAAGATGTTGGGTCACTCGCTAATTGCGCCGATTGCTATGGAGTCAAATTCGCTGCTGCCCACCGAGGTCATTCTGAGCAGTACCCGCTCTACTCTGGGGCATCTCTACCTGGACTGGAACCCTCAACCCGGTGCCTACCTGGAAGTAGACGGGCAGACCTATCTGGTATTAGAGCGCAAACATCGCTATTTGCTGAAATCGGGTCGCTATCAGCTCCACAAAATTTCCCTGTATGTTCAGAAGACGCATACGCCAGCCGAGAAAAGTTTGGTGGATGGGCGCTGGGTGATTGGCGATACGAGCTGCACTTACAATGCGCGATCGGAACTGTTGCGCTGTGCGGTCAATCCGGGTGGGCCGTGCGATCGCTGTATTCACTATCATCCTTCCGAAAACTCCTAACGGTCGCGCTCACCGAGTGCGGATAACTTTTGCAACCAAACCGACATTTGGGGATGTTCTAGTGAAGCGCGGTTGTTAGCCATAAGTACGTAGTTCCCAGCCTTCGTTCCTAGCCTCTCTGATAGTGCATTCCTGGTAATTGAGAGACTAAACCCATGAGTTCCAGTTGCATCAGGGCACTGAGGACGGAACTGGTGGGTAATCCGGCTTTTTGGGCAATCACATCAAAAGGTGTTGGCTCTAGGGGAACTACATCTAAAACCTGTTTGATGTCAGGCTCCAGGTCGGTCAGCGTTTCATCCAATAGCGAAAGTTGTGAAGGGGGGGAGGGCATGACGTGCAGGCGAGGCATTGCACCCAGCATTTCTAGCAGATGGCTTTCGCCTAAAATGACGTGAGCGCCTGTGTTGAGTAGTTCCAGGCAACCTTTGGAGCGAGGGTTGTCTAGCGATCCGGGGAGGGCGTAGACATCGCGGTTGTAGTCGGCTGCTAGCCGAGCAGTGATGAGTGCCCCTGACCGATGGGGCGCTTCTAGCACCAGAATGGCGCGACTGAGTCCGGCGATGATGCGGTTGCGGCGGGGAAAGTTGACCCGATCGGGCTGGGTGCCTGCGGGATATTCGCTGACAAGTAAACCCTGTTCTGGAATTTGTTTGGCAAGGTTGCGGTTTGACCAGGGATAAACGACATCAACGCCAGTTCCCAAAGCGGCGATGGTGCGTCCGCCTGCGTTGAGGCAGCTTTGGTGGGCTTCGGTGTCAACGCCTTCTGCCAAGCCTGAGACGACAGTAAAGCCTGCCTGGGCAAGGGATGCACTGAGTTTGCGAGTCCACCGTCTGCCATAGTCTGAAGGGTCGCGAGTGCCGACGATGGCGATCGCCGGAATCTTTCCTTGATTCTCCTCTGGAACCACCTTGCCGCGATAGTAGAGGACGGGCGGCGGGTCAGAAATTTCTAGCAGCAGTCTTGGATAGTCGGCATCAGCGGGTGTCCAAAAGTAAGGATTTTCCTTTTCGTGCTGCTGCAAAATCTCCTCAGGGTGAAAGCGCGATCGCCTGCCTGCTACGGTCTTTGCGGTGTAGGAGCCAAATCCTTCCACCTGTTCTAGATCGTTTGGGCTAGCTTCCCATGCTTCTGCGAGGCTATTGAAATGATGATGGAGGCGCATCAGGAGGGTTGGCCCCACTCCTTCAATGCGTGACCAGGCTAACCAAAATGCACGTTCCCCCAACTGACGCTCCTTACCTGCTGCTGAGTTTTTGTAGAAGTTTAAGGTACTAATTCAACTCGCTGCTTGCTGTTTTAAATAAGCAAACACACTTTTGTCACCAATGTCGGGTGGGATAGGTTGAAACGCCTTTCGCAGGGCAAAAACAACAAACAAAGTTGCCCCCAGCCCCAGCAGAACTTGCTCTAGAGGAACTGACAAAATTCCAAACAGATGTCCCAACAGCAGCAGGGGAATCAGCGGAGTCAGCAGCTTCGTTTCTAGTCGATTGAAGCAGAAGGCTTCCTTGAAGAAGATCCCTGTCAGGGCTGCAAAGATGAAACCAATGCCCAGAATCGTGATTGGCTGATGATAAATCGCCAGAGCGAGGGGTTCACTGTGGGTGAGGGCAACGGCGATCGCGGCTACAGTTCCAATTAGCCAAAAAGCCTGCAACGTTCGATGTAAAGGTGCTAGGTAGATGTGAATGGTGAGCAAGCTCACTGCTAATCCAGCGGAAAAGCAGACGTAGAGAATATTTAGGGCGACGGGAACAAAGGCATCGTCACCAAATTTCAGCACCAGGAAAGCTCCTAAGGCAAAGCTGAGGGCTGCTATCATGAGCGCGGTTCGGTAGAGGATTACGCCCTGGCGATCGCCCTTTGTAATGGTAAATTCGCCAAACTGCCCTGATAGACTTCTGATTCAGCATTCTGGGTGGTGGTCATGGTTATATCTCCCTCTTCACAGTGCATCTGTCACGGCGAACCCTGACTTAAAACTCTGCCTGTATTTTAGCCGAGTGATAGGGAGTGAAATCCTGCGGCTCTCCCACGAAGACGTGTCCTGAAGTATGCGCGTAGCGTCATGTGGGTAGCCAGGAACCGACCATGCATCAACAAGAAGTGATGAGTTAGAGAGTGCTGTGGCTTCTGGCGATCGCCCTTCCCTGCTGCTTAAACCAGCCCAGCGCAACAATCACAATTAGAATCATCAGGAGTCCTGTGTAGTTGACGGCTGCCCAGCTAAAGCGCTCTAGCAGTCTGCCAGAGAGGAAGGTGGCAAAGGCGACAAAGGCAAACATCAAGAAGTCGTGCATTGCCTGAGTTTTTGCTCGTTCTGCTGGGGTGTAGGTCTGGGTTAGCAGGGTGCTGGAGCCGACAAACATAAAGTTCCAGCCAACTCCCAGCAGCAGTAGAGCAATGCCAAAGTGTAGCGCTCCGGTTCCCATCAGGTTGACGGCGATGCACAGAGTGCTGAGGATGGCTCCGACAAAAACAATTCTCAAGGTGCCAAATCGGGCGATGAGAAATCCGGTAAACAGCGACGGCACAAACATTCCTAAGATGTGCCACTGAATCACTGAGGCGGCTGTGTTGAAGGAATGGTCAAAGGTAACCATCGCCAGCGGGGTAGCGGTCATCACCATTACCATTACGCCATAGCCCAGCATACTGCCCAGGACGGCGACGATGAAGGTGGGCTGTTGGGCGATCGCCCCCAAACTTCGCCCGCTTTTCTGCTGCTCTTGTTCAGACAGGGGAGGAATATTAATGCCGGATAGCAACACCAGTGTCGCAAGTTGCAGAATCACGATCACTAGCAGACAGCCTGCATATTCGGCTGAGGCAGCTTGATTTAGCAGTGGCTCATTAGAAGGTAGGTTGACAAACCAATCCTTTGACCAGATGGCTAAGCCGGGGCCAGCGATCGCCGCCACAATTCCCCCGGCGACGACAAAGGAAATTGCCTGACTGCGAAAAGCTTCGGTCGCTGCATCGGCGGCGGCAAATCGGTAATAGCCGACAAAGCCGTTGAAACAGCCAAACAGGGTGGTCGCCAGACAAAATAGGCTAAAGCTAGACTGAAAAATTGCAAAAACGCCTAAGCCAGCGGCGATCGCCCCAATCATCACCCCAACCATAAACCCCAATCGTCGCCCAACTTGTCGCAACAGCAGCGCTGCCGGAATCGTGGCAGTCATAGTGGCAAGCTGCAACAGCGCTAACGGCAATGTGGCAAGCGATCTATCGGATGAAAGGGCAACGCCAATCAGGGCGGCTACGGTGAATAAAATGGTGCTGCCCGTCATGGCTAATGCTTGACAGGCAACCAGCAGCGAGACGTTTTTCTTTGCCTGATTCACCGTTTGAGATTTCCTTGAGTGAGGACTGCATGGACGCGATGGGCAACTGAGGTTCCTGAAACCCTGGTTTCCTGTGGAGCAGGCATCTTGCCTGCTTAATTTTGAACGGGCAAGATGCCCATTCCACATGGAGCCAGGAAAAAGTTGCAGATCGCGTTGTGGACAAGGATCATCTCAGGAATTGAGCGATCGCCACTTCCTACAATCGGGTTATCGCTAATTCCTGCTATCAGGTCGTTGAATGATCGTTTCTAACACTCGCTGTCTGGCATTCGAGTCAATTCCCACCAGGCGAATGTAGTCCCGGTCGTGTTCGTTGAGGCAGGCTTCAAGGGCGCGATCGCCTCTGCCTCGTTGCCTTGAACCGTAGCGTAGCTCTGCCAGGAGTTAGTACGAAAACGGCGATCGCTGACATACTCAATTCCTAGCTTTTGACCGCTCCTCAAGATGTCACGCACTTGCTGCACCATTTCTAAACCGAGTCTGGAGCCGGAGCTTGAGCCTTCGTAGGAGGTTGCGCGGGTGGGGTTGGAGGAGAAGGGAGAGGGGGAGGTGGGGGGAGAGGGGGAGGAGTGAGAACTGCCGTTGCTGCTGTGTCCGTTTGAGAGGGTGTTGGTGGGAGTAGAGTTGGGGCGATCGGAGGCTGACCAGTTTTGGCGAGTGGCGTTTGCAGAAGTCTCTGATAGTTGCGTCTGGACTTCGCGGCGAGTTTCGTTGTACTCTCTGCCCAAGTATTCGCGCCCCAGCCGCATTTGCTGAACGCGCTGCTGCTCTGTCACCATCTGGTTGCCCAACTCGGTCAGGTTGGACAGGCTAAAGTCGGGTTTGTGGAATTCGGGGGGGCGATCGTTACTGTTGACGACGCGCAGTGAAACGCGATCGAATCCGACTTCGTGAATGAATTTGCGTACCTGTTCGTCGTAGAGGCGCGATCGCAATGCTCCAAAAAGTCGATCGCCTGATTGGGAAATGTATCAACCAATTGCTCTATCGCAGACTGAGATCAGCCCATCTTCAGCAAAAATGCCGCCACAATGCCAACGCGATCGGCGC
>JAAUQZ010000187.1 GCA_012033355.1 Leptolyngbyaceae cyanobacterium RM1_406_9
TTTCATCTTTTCATAAATTGGCAAAAGGAAACTTCCTTTTGTAAATAGACGATGCGCCATTGCTCGTACATTGTGTCTGTACTCACGTCGTATGTTGACTTTCTTGTTAACTACAAGACCAGTAACTTCTTGCCTTGAGGAATGGTATTGCATCCGGGTCTTCTTCGGATTAATTTCAAAGCCTGATTGGTTTACTAAGCGTAGGAGTTCAGGACCTGGAATCCAAACATGGTTGTCATCATCACTTTGTATTGCAATACTCCGTGGAAAACAACGCTTATTAGTGGAGAAAGTGAGGTCATCCGCGTACCTTGTATATGTACACCCTGTCCGAGCTGCTAGTCTCACCAAGTGCGTATCCAAAATATTGCCTATCAAATTGGAGATTACGGGAGAGCAAGGACTGCCTTGAGGAAGACTTTTCTTAAAGCACGCGATCTGCGCGAAAATCGTAGCAACTTTAGAATTTAGGCGAAAGCGTTTATCTTTTATAAAGAAGCCACGAACACGACCAAAATTAATAGATCCGAAGAAATCAGTTAAGTCAATGTTAAACACATATCTTCGATTACGATGCTTTCTCGCGTTAGTACGAATGGACAGTTTGCGCTTGAAGCCATGAGAGACCTGACTGAACGTTTTTGCCTGATTATCGCTAGCAGAGTCACCATTTATTTCGTCCAAGCAATCTTGCAGAAGATCCGCTAGTCGTTTTTGGAGCAGCTTTAGCCTACTTTGGGGAGCTGCAATACGGCGCACCCCACCTGACTTCTTAGGAATATCAAATTCCTTGTACTTAAGCGAATCAGGCTGGACATAGAGAATATACGACAGGGCTTTTGTTCGGAATCCAAGAATGCTTGCAACATCAGCAATGGATTCAGCGTCACGTAACTTCTTCAGCGCAGACATTTAGGATTAGTTGTAATGGTTGGACTTGCAGGCACTCCTTTGCGAACGCGAAGAACACCAAACATAGCTAATGCTAAGTGCTATAGAAAACACTGAAAGCTATGCTTTCAGCATTTGTTTCAAGTGTCACGAAACATGACATAAAATCTGCCTACAAGTCCACCTACGAAGATAGCACGCGATTTAGGTCGTGTCAGTGTGATCGCCATCCCATAAACAACATTACTAATAAGCAAACGCATCTTTTGTTGGTCAAACTAACCTATTCCTTCTTCAAGGTTTAATGCCAATTACCGAAGACCAGCGATCTGCTCTGATTGCTCGTGCTGCTAAAATTGAGTGCGATCGCCCGTAGGTTGGGTTGAGGCAACGAAACCCAACATAACTAACCTGTTTGTTAGCTCACCTGATTACCCATACTGATGACATCCCCTACTGAATCATCAGATGCACTATCGTCGTGCTATAACCCCAGGAGCAACGTATTTCTTTACTGTTGTTACCTATCAACGACAGAAATTGGTTCAGCAGCATGAAACAATCCAACCCAACCTACAGAGTTGAGATATCGTCCTGCTGTTGCTTCACTTCCAAATCTAAAGCAAATATCAAAGCTTGTTTGATTTTGAGAACTGCTTCATCCGGTAATTCACCCAGCTTGCGTTCTAGTCTTACAACAGGGACTGAACCCAGCCCTTGAACATTCGCGATAGAGCCTTGTCGTAAAAAGGAAAGTTTGGGCAGTTCAACTTCGTATGCGCTGCCTCGATTTTGCGTAGTTACTGGCACATAGATAACCAGAGCGCGTGGAGGAGTAGAATCATAGCGAGACACGATAACAACAGGGCGCGTTTTGGCTGCAAGTCCTAAATCAACTAGCCACACTTCACCGGGTTTCGGGTTCATCAATCAAATCTAATACTTCTTGCTCAACCGCTCTGGAGCGAACAATATCTAAAGCGTCTTGGTCTGCCAATTCAATAATCTCTGCAAGGCACTTCCGCACTTGTTGAGCGATGTCAGGTTGCCATTGGCTTAGTTTAATATCAAGTTCTTGAACTAAAGCATCCATGTCAAGTTTCCGCACAAGATATCGTATTTGGTTCTATGTTACGGTATCTGCCAGTGCGATCGCCATTCTATAAGTGCGATCGCCCACAGGTAGGTTGAGGCAACGAAACCCAACACAGTTAACCTATTTGTTAGCTCACCTGATTACCCATACTGATGACAACCCGTCTGTAGAGTTCCCGACTGTAAGGAATAAGGAACATCGGTGATATTAATAGAAAGCGATCGCCCACTTCGCCCACTCACCTACTCCTCCACTCACCTACTCCTCCACCCACGCCTCCAACATACTGGCAGGAACTTGGATAAAAGGGTGAGCAAAGACTGCCTTCAATGCTTCGCGTCCTCCCACATCCATTGCCTTTTGTAGCCGTCGTTTCAGCGTGGGATATTGCTGAATGGTTTTCTCAATGGACTGTTCGGCTTGCTGGGGCGTGGGGTTAGACTGCGCTAGCTTTTCGAGCAGCTTTTGAATATCACTACGCAAGGCAGTGAGTGAGGCATCTTCGGTGAGCGAGTTGAGCGGCACGACCGCAGCCACTTTATCTGATGGAACGGTGACGGGAGGTGCAGAACTAATTGCAACCGTGTCAGAAGCAGGATCATGGGCAAAGCGGCGAGTCATGCCCGCTACATCAATACCTGCGGCTTGGCGCAACTGTTCCAAGAATGAGGCGACCTGGGTGGCGGTGCCGCCGTTTGCCGTATCGATGACGCTGACGTTTTGCACGTCTATATCAGGCACGGTGGAAGTGAGTGTTTTTAGCAACACTTCTAGTTTTTGGAACAGAAAGATTTCACGGGCGTTGGGGCCAGCGGCTTTCCAGGATTCGGTTAAACGTTTGGTACCCAGCGCTTGCGCTTTACCGTCTTCAATGATGCGAGAGGCGTTTCCTTTTGCCTGGGCGATCGCCGCTTACATTCTGCCTCAGCGGGGGCTACCACGTCTGCCTGAAGCTGCTGTTCGACTTGCTTAATGCGTTCCGTTTGCACGGCGACGTTTGCCTGGGTGCGGGCGACGATTGCGGCAATTTCACCTTCGGCTTCAGCAACGACGGCGGTGCGTTTGGTGAGTGCGTCTTGAATTCGCTGGTCGGCTTCGGCTTTGGCGATTTCAATCTTCGTTTCGATTTGCTTTAGCGCCGTAGTTTGCTGGTTTGCAGCGGTGCGGATGGCAGATTCAGCCTGTGCCTGAGCTTCGGCAATGCGGGCATCACGCAATAGGTCTGCCCGCTGTTTTCGCCCAATCGAGTTGAGGTACTGCACATCGTCGGAGATGTTTTGAATCTGGAGGTTGTCTAACACCAGTCCTAGCTTCTCCAAATCGTCTTCTGCCTCTTCCAATAAACTTCTGGCAAACGCAGATTTATCCTCATTAATTTGCTCTGGTGTGAGACTGGCTAACACGCCGCGCAGGTTGCCTTCCAGCGTTTCCTTTGCCATTTGCATAATCTCTTTTTGGCTCTTACCCAACAGTCGCTCGATTGCATTGTGAATGGTGGGTTCTTCTCCGGCAATCTTGATGTTTGCCACCCCTTCAACCGTGAGTGGAATGCCGCCTTTGGAGTAAGCACTGATCACCCGCAGATCAATAATCAGATTTGTCAAATCCATGCGAAAGGCGCGTTCTAACAGGGGTACTCGGACGCTGCTGCCGCCTTTCACCAGACGATAGCCGACCTTGCGACCATTAGAAAGGGTGCGACGGCTTCCGGCAAAGATGAGAATTTCACTGGGCTGACAGATGTAATACAGGTTGCGAAGTACCAGCGCTCCAGCCCCGGTTCCAGCACCGAGGGCGATGAGTAATGCAAGAATGGCTTCCATGATTAGTTTTCTCCCTCTGGCTGTACTTTCTGACCGTTACCGTTTTGCGAATGATGTCCGTTTTGCTGGCTGAGTGTGCCGACGACATCAATTCCTAGGGTTTGATCGACCCGCTCAAGGAACTGACGCACGGTTTCGGGGTAGGCGTTGACCAAGCTGGCGATCGCCTTCCCGTCTCCGTGATCGATCACATTCACCTGCTTGAGATGAACCCGACCGGGAATCTTCGCCGCCTCTTGCAATACCATTTCGATTTGCTGCGTCAGGAACACTTCTGAGGCATTGGTTCCGGCTTCCTGCCAGACTTCGGCAAACAGGTCATTCACCTGTGCGGCTGCCTGGGCGTTTTCTGATAAAACAGAGGCTTCACCCCTGGCTTGCAGTTCCTTTGCCTGCCGTTCGGCTTCGGCAGGGAGAACTTGGTCGGCTTCCAATCGCAGCCGTTCTAGCTCAGCCCGGATGGTTTGAAGCTCCTGTTCGGCTCTGGCTCTGGCTTCCTGGGCGGCGGCGGTGGTGCGCTCTTCTTCGGATTTTGCCTGCTGCTCTAGTTCTGCCTTGATTTTGCGTAACTCATTTTCTTTTTGCTGAATGATCGAACGCGCCTGAGTTTTGGCAACCTCTGACTGACGCTTGCAGTCTGCCTCGATCTGCTCTGCCTCCGTTAGCGCATTCGATTCAGCGATTTCGGCATCGCGCAGCACAATGGCAATCTGGCTGCGACCAATGGAGTTGAGATAATCAACATCATCAGCGACACTTTGAATTTTTAAGGTGTCAATGTATAGCCCCATTTTGGCTAAATCGCGGCTGACATCATCGGTGATGCGTTCGGCAAACACCAGTCGGTCTTCGTTTAACTCTTCGGGAGTGAGAGTAGCAACCACACCGCGCAGGTTTCCTTCTAAGGTTTCTCGCGCCACACGGGAAATTTCGGAGGAGTCGCGATCGAGGAAGCGTTCGATCGCATTGCCGACAACATTCGGATCGCTGGAAATTTTGATATTGGCGATCGCCTGAATCCGCAAGGGAATTCCCCCTTAGAGTAAGCATTCTTCACCTCTACCGGAACGGGCATCGTGGTCAAATCCATCCGCTTAATGGTTTCTAGAATGGGGATGCGAACTGTGCGTCCGCCAAAAATGACCCGATAGCCAATCGTTTCACCTTCCTTTGTGCGCCGTTTGAATCCTGACAAAATCAGAATCTCGTTGGGGTTACAGATACATAAAATGAGTTTGTAGATCCAGATAAAGATGGCGATCGCACCAAGATCGAGATTGCCAGCGGTAAACTTCCTGTGATCTCATTTCTGATGCCATTATTTGGAGTTTCCGCCGGAAAAACAGGATCAATTTGGGCTACTTGCGCGGTTGTGACGGGTGTAAACACTGACTGAAACTCAGCACGATCATGGTTCATAAGTCTAAATTCCTGTAATGGGCACGATGCGATCAAGTTGCTGTTTTAAAGGACTTCTCAGATACGACCCAAATTCGACTTCCTTCTACTCCCACAATCACCACACGTTCACCTTTGGCAAAGACAACAGCTTCCTGAGTCGAGGCTGTGAAATCGATCATCATTCCTTTTGCATTAACACGCACTTTCCCTCTACTAGAGGAATCAAAAGGAATTTCGACAATTCCTGAAAGTCCAGCTAAGTCTCCGGTTCTCACTAAACTGTTGGCTTCTCGCTGGCGCAGTGAGTGTAGCACCCAGACGATCGCAGTGCCGCAAAGGGTGCCAATGGCGATCGCCAAACCCAACACCAGCAACGGTGGCAAGGCAGGCTGTATTCTCGACAACAACAGTCCGGTTAGCCCAAAGAAACAGCTTCCAAAGGTCCAAAATCGTAGCTTAAAGATAGGTAAACCAATGCCACGACGCGGTTTAACAATGGTTTCTAGCTCACCGCGTTCTCGCTGTTCCAGTCCATTGCCAGCATGAGGATCAACCTCATAGTCTGAGTCGATTTCCCAATCAGAATCGATATCTGCACCATCAAACCCCGCCAGTGCAGAGAGAAGCGTAAAGCTGCCGCCAATCAGAAAGCAGAGTTGATACAGGGTTAACATAGGACAGGTTAGGGGTAAGGTCTGACAGAGCTTACTGTTCACAGTTCACAGTACAGTTATAGCCCTCCCAAACCCTTTACCTGGATGAGTGATGGAGAAAATTATTATTTAGGATTTAACCTCGTTGAAATTTCCTTTGAATAAAATCATGAGTCAACTGGGTGAGAGCCAAACCGCTGCTGGAGGAAGTCAACCAATAAACGAATTTTAGTAGAAAGATGACGATTGACGGGATAAATGACATAGATTGAAAGCTCGGTCGGATGGTAGTCTGGCAAAACGATTTGCAGAGTACCCTCCTGAAGTTCTGGTTCTACAATAAATCGAGGCAGAAGGGTAATGCCTAGCCCGCGAACTGCGGCATCTCGCAATACTTCACCATTGTTAGAACATAAGGTGCCCTTGACGGAGAAAGAATGTTCTCCATCGGGGCCAATGAGTATCCATTGATTTTCGGCGGCAAGCTGCCCGTAGTGTAAACAGGAGTGATGCCGCAGTTCACTAGGATGAGTTGGAATATCATGAGTTTGAAAGTAAGTGGGTGAGGCACAGAGTACCCGCTGGGCTGGGGCAAGGGTTTGGGTGATCAGGCTGGCACTCGTTTGAGGTTTGGCAATTCGCACGGTGATATCAAAGCCTTCTTCGATTGGGTCAACGAAGCGATCGCTCAAGGTCAACTGCACCTGAAGGTCGGGATATTGCACCAAAAAGTCAGCCAGAGCAGGAGATAGATGCATTGTGCCAAAGGACATCGGTGCATTAACGCGCAGTCTTCCTCTGGGTTCGGTTTGAAGCTGGGTGAGCGATCGCTCTGCCTCTTCCAGACTTGCCAAAATTTCTACACAGCGTTCATGGAATGCCAGTCCCGTTTCGGTTGGAGTGACCACTCGTGTACTGCGGTGCAGCAATTGCACACCCAGTTCATTCTCTAAAGCAATCACCAGTTTATTGACTGCCGAGCGTGACAGCCCCATTTCTCGTGCAGCCGCTGCAAAACCGCCTGAAGCGACAACTTGAGTAAAGGCACGCATTCCTTCAAACTTATCCATAAGGTAAAGATTGTAGAGCTTGCAGATACAATATGTCCTTAAAATAGCATATTGTCTTTTTTGGAGATTCAATCCATAATAAAAGTATTCCAAAAGCAATTCAACTACGAACAAGGAGGAAACCAGATGATTACCATTCGACCCGCTCAAGAACGTGGCGCTGCAAATTTTGGTTGGCTCGATAGTCGTCACACCTTCTCCTTTGGCAACTATTACGATCCTCACTACATGGGTTTTGCCGATTTGCGCGTCATCAACGAAGACAAAGTGACTCCTGGAAAGGGTTTTGGCACTCACGGACACCGGGATATGGAAATCATTTCCTATGTGCTAGAAGGTGCGTTAGAACACAAAGACAGCATTGGCACTGGTTCTGTCATTCGTCCTGGCGATGTCCAGCGGATGTCGGCTGGAACAGGAATTCAGCACAGTGAGTTTAATGCTTCTCACACTGACCCGGTACATTTCCTGCAAATCTGGATTTTGCCAGAACAAAAAGGAATTGAGCCTGGGTATGAGCAAAAAACGTTTTCCGATGCAGAAAAGCGCGGCACGCTAAGGTTGGTGGGTTCTCGTGATGGTCGAGATGGCTCAATCACGATTCACCAGAATGTTGACCTGTATGCGAGTGTGCTGCCCGAAGGAGAAACTGTAAATCACGCGCTGGCAGAGGGACGAGTTGCCTGGGTACAGGTGGCACGGGGTGCCGTTCAACTCAATGGTCAAACCCTTACCGCAGGCGACGGAGCCGCTATCTCTGAGGAGTCTGAGATTACGCTGCAAGGAACTGCCCAAGATGCAGAGGTGCTGGTGTTTGATATGGCAGCATAGGTGGCTCAAAGGGCTTAAGCCCCTTGTCCTAACCTTTGTGACTACAGCTACATAACGCAAATCTTCACAAGGGCGAACAAACGTTTGCCCTTACCTTGTTTACTCCTTTCCCACCAAAAGATCAGGGAAGCGGGGGCGCATTCCTGATCTTTTGTGCCTAATCTTTAACCGGGAAGGGAGTAATTGTCCCTTCTTACATCAAAAGCAGGGCAGTGACAGGGCTGAAATACAATGAGTAGGTAACTCAGTTTAAGGCAGCAGCAACCTTGGCAAGTAGCTGGTGGGAGATTCAGGTTCTCTGTGATCTAGTTTTAGAAGATCTGGTGTTTTGGCGGCTGGAAACGTTCGGCTGTCGCGGCACTTCTAGTGAGATTAAGGGACATTCCTGCCTGATAAAGGCTTATTTACCGCAAATTCAAGCGCAGTTGCTAGATTTAGCGGCTTTATCGCTGCTGTTGCGGCAGGATGCTCTGTGTGCTGAGCTGCCGATTCCGGCAATGCAGTGGCACTTGATTGAGGAGGAAGATTGGGCCAGCAGTTGGAAGGATTATTGGCAACCTCAGAAGGTAGGCGATCGCTCCTCATCAACCCTGCCTGGATGCCCAATCCCGACGCTAGCGATCGCCAAATTTTACGGCTCGATCCGGGTGTTGCTTTTGGCACTGGGGCACACGCCACAACGCAGCTTTGTCTTGAGTCTCTGGAAATGCGCCTGGGTGAACCAGGTAATGCAGTGATTGCAGACATTGGCTGTGGGTCTGGCATTCTCTCAATTGGCGCACTGTTGCTGGGTGCAAAACAAATTTACGCCGTTGACACTGACCCTCTAGCGGTGATGTCTACCGAAAGCAACCGAGAATTGAATCAAATTGAGCCACACCGTTTGGTGACAGCAGAGGGCAGCATTGAGCGATTGCTAGAACTCACGTCTGAGCCTGTAGACGGAATTCTTTGCAACATTCTGGCGGAAGTGATTATTGACCTGATTCCACAGATGGAGGCGATCGCCAAACCCACTACCTGGGGAATTCTCAGCGGCATTTTACTGGATCAGGTTAAACCCGTTGCCGATCTGTTAGAGCAAAGCGGCTGGATTGTCGCAACACTGTGGCGTAGAAAGGATTGGTGCTGCTTGAATGTGAGGCGTTCTTAACTCATGAAGGTGTGAACGCATCCCAACGGGATGCGTTCACACTCTCTAGATTTAAACAAAGCGCGTCAACTGCACCCGATAGCGTTCTTTCTTAGTCACAGCGACTTCGCCGATCTCCAAACGTCCTTTGCCGCGAATGGCAACCAGATCACCCGATTTAATCTGATGACTGGGTTGGGTTACTTCCTTCCAATTCACCCGCACGTCGCCGCCGCTAATCATTTCCGCCATTTTGCTACGAGACATTCCAAACCCAGCAGAGGCAACTGCATCCAGCCGCAAAGAGGCTTCTACGGTTGTCAGTTCTTTCTTTTTAGGTTCCCGAATTTTGAGTTCGCTCAGGTCGATTTGCCGAGTTTTGACGGGCACTGAACGTACCTGAGTCAAGCTCATTTCTAGAAATTCAACCAGTTCGGGCACCACGATCGCCTGCCCGCCTCGTTCTCCCAAAACGATGATGTCGCCTACTTTGTCACGCACCAGTCCGGTACCCAGCAGCGCGCCTAAAAAGTCGCGATGAGTGGCTGAGTCAAATAGGAAGTTTCCGGCGATGTCCAGGGCGGCGATCGCCACTTGAGATTGATCTAGAGGAATTTCAGAACGGGCGATCGCCACTCGCTGACGTTCAGCTTGGGGATAGCCTCCCCAGGCAAGCAGTTGCACCTCGGTTAGCCGCGCAAACACTTGCTGCACCTCGGCTAACTCAGGCGGTGAAAGAAAATCAGTACAGACTACTTCCCAGGTTTTAATGGACTGATCCGCTCGATCAATCACCCGTGCGGCACTGTCTCGATTTTCAATTCCCTGAAGCAGTTCTTCTCTGGGCAGCATAGATGAGCGATCGCCTCAAAACTCTAATTTTACTCCAAAGAAAAAGGGGCGCACCGCAAAGCGATCGCCCCTACACGCTGGTCAAACTTGACTTGAGCAATGGACTCGATCAGGCAGCAGCATCATGGCAGACTGCACTGTTCTCCACCTGAGTCAGCTCAAGAAACGCAGAAAAACTCCGCTGTCCAAATCTGTGAACAGGCATAACGGTGATGTTAAAACCTGTTCAGGATACTGATTAGATCGGTGCATTGGTCAAAATGCTGACCTTTCAGTCTCCCCTCATTGCCGACGAAGTTAGCTGACGGGCTAGGACTGAGAGATGTCCTTCTCAATTAACCTCAGAGATAAGCCCCGAATTTGGTTCCTCCGTTCCAGGAAGTGCGCTAAAGGCCGCAAGTCCTGGATTAAGCTGACTTATTCAGTTTGATGACAGGATAGCCTCTCGTTAGAGGCTTCGTCAACCCAAGTGCCCTAAAGTCACGTCTCATTCCCCCCCAACTCATCCCCAAGTTATCGACCACAAGACAGTTCGCAAGGTCAGTTACGGGATGTTAACTTTGTCAAATGCTGTACGAGCTTACGTGGGCATTTGCTCTGGCATCTCGTACTCTAATTAGTGATGACTGCGCTCTATGCAGTTGTGCAGGCATCGCGACGTTCCTGCGGCTTGTCGCAAGTTCTTGTAGCTCGTCACAACGTTCCTGCGGCTTGTCGCAATGTTCCTGTAGCTGCCCACTCAATTCCACGTCCCTGCTAGGATCAAGAAAGATGAGTATATTTCTTGATGGATAGCCATGTCATTGGACAATTTGCGCGATCTTTATCAGCAGGTCATCTTAGAGCGCTACAAAAAGCCGCGCAACCGAGGCAAGACCAATCCTGTTGATCGCTATCAGAAGGGGCACAACCCTTCCTGCGGCGATACGATTGAGCTAACCCTGCAACTGAGTGATGCAGAAGACCGAATTCAGGACGTGAAATTTGAGGGAGAGGGCTGTGCGATCGCCATCGCCTCTGCCGATCTGATGGCGGACGCACTGCACGGCAAGACCACCGCCGAAGCCCTAGAGATGGTGCAAAAGTTTCAGTCCATGATGAAGGGTGAGGCAGAATTTCCCTCTGAGTTGCGAAAGCTCAATGTGATGCAGGGCGTTTCCCAGTTTCCGGTGCGAATCAAATGTGCCAATCTCTCCTGGCACACGCTTAAAGCAGCTTTGGAATTGGCGAAAAGCGCTGAGCCTGCTGGGTTTGTCAGTAACGAGTAAGATTAGAACTCTCAAAAACCACAGAAACTATGCCAACCAACGCCGACTTCTTCCAATTTGCTCAATGGGCCGGGATTGCAACCCTGGTATTTGGGGCGATCGCCTGCTTGGCTTTCTGTTTAAATGGGGTATCCGGTTTCGGCTAGTTGGCGCAACAGGTTTTCTTTTGGTGCTGACGGTGGGGCTATT
>JAAUQZ010000188.1 GCA_012033355.1 Leptolyngbyaceae cyanobacterium RM1_406_9
GGATCGGGAATTTTTGCCCATTTCAATTTGCCATCCGTGATGTAGTCGGAGATCATCCGTCCACTTTCACCCTTTCCCATTTCTCCAACATAGTGCAGCCCAACATCCCACTGAAAGTTCTGGCGCTGAAATTCCTGGGTGAAGCCCCCCAAGATAAAGTGTTGTTCCAGAACCAGAACTTTTTGGTGATTGAATTTTGAGAGAATGGCTGCGACGGTTAACCCGCCGATACCGGAACCAACCACGATCGCATCATACTGCTGAAGAGACATCATAGTATTCTCCTATGCGCTGTTTGCTAATTTCGGTCAGTTGCTTGGTTCACCTCAGGAGCGATTCATCCCACCGAGATTAGCTTGGGGTCGTTGAGAGGCTGAACTATAGCCCTCGAACTGCATCGGCACAAAGACAGTCATGGCGACATAGAGCAGCGAAGACAAAATACCGCAGACGAGTAAGAGCTTTCGTACCATTGTTCATCTCCTTTGACTTTGGGTTCTTCGCTTAGGTGATTTTGGGTTCTTTGCTTATGGTCGCTACTCGCCGCTTTGCACAGCTTCAAAGCGATCGCCCCCGAAGAACCAGCCAGCCTTGGATGCGTGTCGGAATGGTGTAGCCCTCAAATATGCCACTTTCCTCATGCTCAACGTTAAAGCTTAAACATGAGGAACTTGTGAGGAAGCTCTCTTTTGATTTATTCACTCAAACTCGGCGAATAAATAGCAGTTAGCAGAAATTATTTTTCAACAGAACGATCGAGCGAAACACACTTCCTCACAAGTTCCTCAAATTTTCTACCTAACCTGATGGCTAGAGTAAGCCATTGGAACTTTTAGTTATGGCAAATTCGACAAAGACGTTTGCAACCCTGGATGGTAATGAAGCCGTCGCTCGCGTTGCCTATCAACTCAACGAAGTAATTGCTATCTATCCCATCACTCCTTCTACCCCAATGGGCGAATGGGCGGATGTGTGGAGTTCGGAAAACCAGCCGAATCTGTGGGGAACTGTTCCTGCCATTGTGGAAATGCAGAGTGAAGCAGGGGTGGCTGGAACGATTCATGGTGCTCTACAAACGGGGTCACTAACCACAACGTTTACCGCTTTCCAGGGATTAATGCTGATGATCCCGAACATGTACAAAATTGCCGGGGAACTAACACCAGCGGTGTTTCATGTCGCAGCGCGATCGCTGGCAGCCCAGGCACTTTCGATCTTTGGCGATCACAGTGATGTGATGGCGACTCGCGCCACCGGATTTGCCATGCTCTGTTCTGCATCAGTGCAGGAGGCGCATGATTTTGCCTTAATTGCTCAGGCGGCAACACTGCAATCTAGAATTCCGTTCCTGCACTTTTTTGATGGCTTCCGCACGTCCCATGAAATTGCCAAAATTGAGTTGCTAGATTTAGATGACTTATGTTCGCTCATTCATGACAATCTGACTCAGGCTCATCGATCGCGTGCCCTATCACCTGTTTGATTATCATGGTGTAGCGGATGCTGAACGAGTGATCGTGCTGATGGGGTCGGGTTGTGAAGCCGTTCATGAAACCGTTGATTACTTGAATGCTTAGGGCGAAAAAGTGGGTGTAGTTAAAGTGCGACTGTATCGCCCATTTGATATTAAGCGATTCATCGAAGCATTACCAAGTAGTGTAAAGGCGATCGCCATTCTCGATCGCACCAAAGAACCTGGCAGCACGGGCGAACCGCTCTATCTCGATGTGATTAACGCCATTCACGAAACCCATCCAAAATCCAGAATCCAAAATCTAAAATCAATCGTGGGCGGTCGCTATGGGTTGTCTTCTAAAGAATTCACCCCTGCCATGATCAAAGCAATTTTTGACAATCTTGCAACAACAGAACCGAAACATCATTTCACGGTGGGAATTAACGATGATGTCACGCAGACAAGTTTAGATTATGATTCTGAGTTTTCAATTGAAGGTGATAATATCATTCGCGCTATCTTCTATGGACTTGGTTCAGACGGAACCGTTGGCGCAAACAAAAACTCGATCAAAATTATTGGTGAGGAGACGGACAACTACGCTCAGGGATACTTTGTTTACGACTCGAAAAAATCGGGTTCTGTCACCGTTTCCCACCTACGATTTGGATCTCAACCGATTCGCTCTTCTTATTTAATTAGCCGCGCCAACTTTGTTGCCTGTCATCAATCGATACTTCTGGAGCGGTTTGATTTGCTTCAGCTCAACCCCACTCAACCGCGCTTGCAAACAACGCCTGCATCATCGGTCATGTCACCGGAAAGTCTACTAGCGTGGTGAAAATGAATAGCAAAATTGGTGCCCAGCGTATTGTGGATATGCTAAGTGGGGAACAATTGCCCCGAATTTGCTAAACAGAAACTACAGCAGCTTCCTTTTGCTTCAGATCCAATTCTGACTCATTCTTTCCTTGCACAGTTAGCACCGAACAAGGAGCATGATGGAGCACATAATTGCTCACACTGCCCAAAAACAACTCACTGACCCCTGCACGCCCACGACGACCTAAAACAATTAAACCTGCTTTCCAGGTTCGTGCCATTGCACAAATTGTACGACCTGAATCGCCGATATTCTGGGATATTTCAGTGGACACTCCAACGGCTTCCGCTTCCGAAGCTAGCGATTGTAACATCGCTAATCTGTGTTCTTCATATTCTGCAAGTTCCTCCTGCCAACGTTTGATCATCTTGTCGTAAAGCGTTGAGTAATAGGCATCGACAGCATGGTAAATCGTAGAATCGGGATAGTCTTGATCAAGTGGATTGAGAACATGTAACAATAACAGCTTACTGTCGGTTGCTTTTGCCAGGTTTAAAGCACACGTAAAGACGTGTTCACTTAAATCAGAATTATCGAGCGCAACTAGAATTTTATGAAACATAATGTTTCTCCTTTTTGTGTATTTGTCTCATCACATTGATAATCAAGCTTGAGTGTTGAGCAATGTAGAAAATTAGCTTTACCCAACACTCAAATTTAAATTCAACCTGCTTCAACGGCTGCAATTTCTAGCAGAGTTTTTAGTACAGAATCTGGATTCAGACTGATGGAATCAATCCCTTGCTCAACCAGGAAGCGGGCAAACTCAGGATAGTCACTCGGAGCCTGACCGCAGATGCCAATCTTGCGATCGCATTGTTTGGCAGTGGAGATCGCCTGCTTAATCATACGCTTCACAGCATTGCTGCGTTCATCAAATAGTCGTGCCACCAAAGACGAGTCGCGATCGAGTCCAAGTGTCAATTGTGTCAGATCATTGGAACCAATGGAAAAGCCATCAAAGACTTCACTAAACTCATCTGCCGAAACTACATTACTCGGCAACTCACACATGACGTAGACTTGCAGCCCATTCTCCCCCCGGACTAGACCATGTTTTGCCATCTCATTTAGCACACACCGACCTTCTTCAGGAGTGCGGCAAAACGGAATCATCAAAATCACATTGGTTAAACCCATTTCATTTCGCACCCGCTTCATTGCTTGACACTCCAGTGCGAACCCGTCTCGGTAGCGATCGTCATAGTAACGCGATGCCCCGCGCCAACCAATCATGGGGTTTTCTTCATGAGGTTCAAATTGCCGACCGCCCAAGAGGTTTGCATACTCATTACTCTTAAAGTCAGACATGCGAACAATTACGGGTTTGGGATAGAAGGCAGCGGCGATCGTACCAATTCCTTGTGCTAGTTTGTCCACAAAGAATTGAGATTTGTCTTCATACTGAGCCGTAAGTTCGGCAATTTTGTAACGAGCCAGTTCATCCTCTAGTTCGTCAAAATGAATCAGTGCCAGAGGATGGGCTTGAATGTGATTGGCAATGATGAACTCCATTCGCGCCAACCCCACACCATCATTCGGTATCGCAGAGAGGCTAAACGCTTCCTCTGGATTGCCCACATTCATCAGAATCTGAGTGCGCGTGCGGGGTAATGTTTCCAAAGGAATTTCCTTGACGCTGAAGGACAACAATCCCTCATAGACTCTTCCTTCCTCACCTTCAGCACAAGAAACCGTGATTTCCTGTCCAGTCTTGAGAACTGTCGTGGCATTGCCACAACCCACGATCGCTGGAATTCCCATCTCTCTAGCGATAATCGCGGCATGGCAGGTGCGTCCTCCCTGGTTGGTGACGATCGCACTTGCCTTTTTCATAATCGGCTCCCAATCTGGGTCAGTCCGGTTCGTCACCAACACCTCACCCGGTTGAAACTGATCAATCTTGTGGACATCCAGAATAACTTTTGCTTTGCCCTGACCGATCATTTCACCGACAGCACGACCTTTAACTAAAGGAGTGGGCGAAGGGTTGCCGCCTTGCTCTTTGACCAGATGATACGTTCGTAAAATGTTCTGAACTTTTTGCGATTGCACGGTTTCTGGACGGGCCTGAACGATAAACAATTCATTCGTGATGCCATCTTTTGCCCATTCAATATCCATCGGCGTGTAAGTATCACGAACAGTGGAGTAATGGTCTTCAATCTCACACGTCCACTTCGTGAGCGTCAGAATTTCATCATCGGTGAGGGCAAATTGGCGGCGTTGTTCTGGTGGAACGGGAACATTTTTGGTGAATTTAGACCCACCCACGTCGTAGATCATTTTGATCTCTTTGGTGCCCAATCGTTTTTCTAAAATCGGACGGAATCCCTGTTTCAGAGTAGGCTTGAATACCAAATACTCATCAGGGTTGACGGCTCCCTGCACCACATTTTCACCCAGTCCGTAGGCAGCGGTGATCAGGGCTGCATCCTTAAAACCAGTTTCAGTGTCGATCGAAAACATCACCCCAGAAGTTGCCAAATCAGAACGCACCATCTTTTGCACACCCACAGAGAGGGCAACCTCGAAATGATCAAAGCCCTTGATTTGACGGTACGAAATGGCGCGATCGGTAAAGATTGAGGCAAAACATTTGTGGCAGGCTTCCAGTACGCCTTTCACACCATGCACGTTCAAATATGTTTCCTGCTGTCCAGCAAAGCTCGCATCGGGTAAATCTTCCGCTGTGGCGCTAGAACGAACTGCTACATCCGTATCGGTACCGTACTGTTCACAAAGCTGCTGATAACCCTGGATGATCGCCTCCTGTAGTTCATCCGGGAAGGGAGTTTGCAGGATTAGCGATCGCGCCTGCCTGCCCACTTGTCGTAGGCTGAGGACATCTTCCACATCCAGTTCAGCAAACAATTGGCGCAACTTCCCTTCTAATCCTGCAATTTGAATGAAATAGCGGTAGGCGTGAGCCGTTGTCGCAAATCCATCTGGAACATTGATTCCTTTCGGAGACAGTTGTTGCAGCATCTCTCCTAGAGACGCATTCTTACCTCCAACAAGCGGAATGTCTCTGATCCCAACTTCTCTAAATAGCAAGACAAATGCTTGTGTCTTTGATTGCAAAGAAAAATGGGCAGCCGTTGTTTGTAGCATGGAATCTTGTCCTCCAGCCTGGTTATGGGTCGAGTCGAAGCGCGTTAGACGCAAACAAAGCGATCGCTCAGGCGCTCTTAATGCTCTACAGTTCTGTTTATAAAAGAACAATTTGGGGAACTTGTGAGGGGAGACTTTTTTGTGTCATTGATTTCCTCACAAGTTCCTCAAATTCCTCTCGTAATTTAAGAGTAAATCTCACTCTAAACTAAATCTGAGATCGGCTTGCTGAGGAGTAGGCAATGGAAATCGTCATGAAGATTAATGATGAACTTGCGATCGCAGGGACTGTTACATTCAATGAAATAAAACAGATTGCTGAAGAGGGATATCAATCTATACTTAATTTGCGATCGTCCAATCATTTTTCAAATGACGAGCAACAGCAGGCTGAACGTTTAGGATTGTGCTATGCTAACGTACTGGTTGATACTGAAGGCATGAATCCTGAGATTGCAACCAAAGTTCTCAATCAAATTAATCAACTCCCTAAACCCATGTTAGTGTGTTGCAACAACGCAACGCTAGCAGCAGCAATGGTGTTTATGCATATTGCTACCAACCAGGGGCAACCATTACAGCAGGCTTTTCGACGAGCAGAGGAACTTGGATTGTTCAGAAACCATTCTCAATCTGCTCCTTCAAGCTAATCTCTCAACTCATCAAAGGCTCCAACCTAAAGTTTCAGCAACCTGGCTGGTAAGTTGTAGGGGATTAAATGGTTTGGCGATCGCTCCCTTCACACCCAACTCGTCATAACGACGGCGATCGGATGCTTGCACCTTTGCGGTGAGTAGGATAACCGGAATCTGGCGAGTGGCTGGGTTATCCTGCAATTGCTGAAACGTCGTGGGTCCATCCATATCAGGCATCATCACATCCAATAGAATTGCATCCGGTTGTTCGGCTTCCGCTTTAGCAAGCCCTTCACACCCTGAACTTGCCGTCAGCACCTGCCACCCAGCCGTTGTTCGTAAGCAAATTTGCGTGACTTCTTGAATATATTGCTCGTTGTCGATGACGAGAATGCGTTTAGTCATTGTCCCTTGATTACAGTGCTGTAAGTGTTTAAAGAATGGATAGTCCTTGCTTCCAGATTTCATGCTGATTCGCCAACTGCTCGCAACACCTCTGCATAGAGTTGCGTATCAATCCAGAAGCCAACCTGCTCAATTAGAGTATCCAATAATGGTTTTACCTCTTGAATTAAATTATTGTGTTTGGCGGCAATCAAGATACCCAAAACACCTGTGACTTGTAGCCCTACTCGCATTGCAGTCACTCTCCCCAGCCGTTCATCCATGAGGAGTCGATCGGCATTTAAATCGACGGCTACAGCGATCGCCTCAGCTTCACCTGGATCGAGTTCAGTTCTTAACGTGTTGACGAATTCTTGATCAGTGGCAGATTGAGTCTTAATCCAGCTTAAAGTTGGCACGACCCTGGCACTGGCACCGGTGTTGCCTATATTGGTGATTTCGTTAAAAACCATTGTTGGAATTATGATTTCGTCGTACAGTTGGCGAAGCAAATCGAGATGCCCGATCGTTGACAGGTAAAAGATCGGCGACGTATTACTGACCACGATCATCGCCAATCGTTTGCCTCCAACGTTCTTAGGTCTTGCCGGAAGTCTTCAACACCGTAATGAATGGGAATTTTACGGCTACCCAAAATTTGTTGAAACTCCAGTTGATTCATGTCCGCAAACTGGCTGGCTGTGCCCAGAGTAATCTTTTCTTGCTGAAACAACAGAATAGCAATTTCTAGCTTGAGATCGGCTTCAGTAATATGTGCCATTTGCAGAAATTCATTAGAAATGACTAAACTCATAGCTTGAACCTCCTGTTTTCATTTGCTTTCCTCTACTGTCTCCTTATTCTTGGTGAGATGCTACTCACCTAAAAACGGCTGTAAATACGATCGCACTCACCTTTCCCCAACAGGTAATGTAAAGTAAACCGTGCTGCCTTCTCCTAATTTGCTCTCAACCCAGATGCGTCCTCTATGCTGTCGCACAATATTGCGGCAGATCGCTAGCCCCAACCCTGTACCCTCCTGGTTACGAGAGTCAGAGGCATCGACTTGCTGAAAGCGTTCAAAGATGGTTTCTAGTTTGTCTGCTGGAATCCCCCGTCCCTGGTCTTTGATCTGAAACAAAACATGATCGTTTTGGTGCGTTGCTGAAAGCCAAACGGTTGCGCCTGGTGGTGAGAACTTAATAGCATTGCTCAACAGGTTGGTCAACGTTTGAATAATGCGATCGCATCTGCCCAGATCTCGATTGACAATGGCGTTACAGATAGCGTCACCCCAAACTTTTCTGCCATTGCCTGCATCACGTTGGCAGCATTCGTCATCAAGTCAGCCACATTGCAGGTACGTTTTTGCATCGCGACTTTGCCCGATTCAATGCGTTCGACAGCCAGAACGTCATTGATCAATCGGATCAGCCGTTCGGTGCTGTCAACCGCAATGTCTAGAAGTCGTTTTCCAGTTTCAGGTTCGGCATCTAACAAACCACTGGCTAGCATTCCTAACGAACCATGAATGGAGGTTAAAGGCGTGCGAAGTTCATGGCTGACAACCGAGATAAATTCATCTTTCATCCGTGCAATGACTTTGCGCTCGCTGATATCTCGCAAGATGACTGTAAAGATCGTTTCCCCTTTCAATTGCAATTTAGAAATCGAGGCTTCTGCGGGGAAGTCTTCTCCGGTTTTGCGACGACCAAAAATCTCACGACGTTCTCCCATACGACGGGCTTCACTTGATGATTGACCAAAATCTTTCACATGCTGTCGATGCACGTCCGCAAAACGGATTGGCAACAGCAGATCCAACGGTTGACCGATCGCCTCTTGTGCGGTGTAGCCAAAGATCTTTTCCGCCCCTTGATTAAACAACGTGATCTGTTGCTTCCCATCCACCGAAATGATTGCATCATTAGCGATATCGAGAATGCCTGAAAAACGCACCTGTGACACTCTCAGTGCTTCTTCAACTTGCTTGCGCTCGTTGAGTTCAAAGCGTAGCTGCTCGTTAACACTGACTAACCCAGCCGTCCGTTCTGCCACTCGTATTTCCAATTCATTTTTCACTTTTTGCAGGGCGGCTTCCGCTTTTTTCCGCTCTGCCACTTCAGTTTGATGCAGCATGACAACATTTTTCAACAGTTTCAGGCGCTCTAAGCGATTGAGGATGCGAGTCACCAGTTCCGGACCCACGATCGGCTTGCTGATAAAGTCATCAGCACCTGCCGCAAACACCTGATTCACAGTATGAGCATCGGTATAAGCCGTTAAAATAACAATCGGCAAACCACTCCAGCGCACATCATTACGCACTACCTGACATAGCTCAATGCCGCTAATGTTGGGCATTTTAATGTCTAAGATCAATAGGTCTGGTGCAACAGCTTCCAACGTTTCCCAAAATTGAGTGGGGTTATTGAGCGTAGTGACATGAAGCCCCCAGGGTTGGAGTAACGTCCTCACTGTTGCCAGCAGTTGCGGATCGTCGTCTACCACCATGACTCTGGCATCGACCGGGTCGGTTTGATGCAAAACGCGAGTCACTTCTTTAAGCACTTGAGTTGCAGGCATTGGTTTTTGTAGAAATGCTCGTCCGCCCAGGCGCGTCGCCTCTAAACGATGTTGTAAATCTTCTTGGAAAGTGAACACCAGCACGGGTATAGTAGGGATTTGTTGCTGCCATTCAGCTAGTAGATTGAAACTGTCTGTTGGGTGTTGAGACACTGCCAGATCGAGCAGAATGACGTTTGGCTGTTCTTGCTGAATCAACTGTTTAGCGATCGCCAAATCCACTGCCCACTCAGCGCGTAATCCCCAATTTGCGGCTTCAGCCATAATCGGTTCAGCCGTTGTGCGATCGCAATCAATGACCAATAGCAACGGACGTTTTTCTGGCTGAGTCGTGGATGGCTCTTGTTGTCCAGATCCTGCAATCTCCTGCCGCAGCGTTGCGATCATCTGTTGCAACTGATGAATCTGGCTAGATTTCAAGCGATCGCTGGATTGAAATTGCTGTTCGATCGTTCGAGCCAGTTGAGAAGCCTGCTCAAAGCCAAACGTTCCCAGAGAACCTGCTAATGTGTGTGCCTCCTGTTCTGCCTGCTGCCGCAACTCCTGAGTCAGCGTTTGATGAGTCAATGCCGTAACCGCCTGCTCCAACACGGTTATCTGTTCATGCACTCTGGGTTGGAACCGTTGCCACACCTCGGCGATCGCTGCCCAGGTTTGTTGCCCAACCTCTTCGGCACTCACTTCAGTCGATTCAGAGACTGGATGTGAGTTAAAGTTTTCTTGAAGGATTTGGTTCTCCTTTCCCTTTTTCCCTTTCCCCCTTCCCTTTCCTCCTTCCAGCGGCTTGAGTCGATAGCCAATGCCATACACAGTTTCAATCAAGTTTGCTGGGGCACCAGCGGCTTTAAGCTTCTGCCGCAATCCTTTGATATGCGTTCTCACCGCCTCATCACTGGGAATCTCTTCAAATGACCAGAGATTCTCCAAAATTGCCCCACAGCTAAACACCCGCTGATTATTTCGTAAAAACAGTTCCAGCAGTGCATACTCTTTAGCTGTCAGTGCCAGAAGCCGTGTTTCATAGGTTACTTCACAACTGCTGGGATTAAGGCGCAAGTCACCCCATTCCAGTACCGATTGCACCGTCGCCTGATTGCGACGCAGAAGCGCCCGAATTCGCGCCGCTAACTCCTCCGGGTCGAAGGGCTTCACGACATAATCATCAGCACCAGCATCTAAGCCAACTGCCTTGTCATGGCTGCTGTCACGAGCCGTTAGCAATAGAATGGGCATCTGGTAATTGTGCGATCGCAACCGCTGACAGAGACCAATACCATCCAGCTTCGGCAGGGTCACATCCAGCAAAATTAAGTCGTAGTTAAACGCCTCTGCTAACGCCCATCCTGCCTCTCCATTTGAAGCAATCTCAACGGCATAGTTTTGATTGCTCAAGGTGGCAACCAGCGCCTCAGCAGTCAGTCCATCATCTTCTACAACTAAAATCTTCATTGTTCCCAGCTTGGGGTAATCTTGGTCTTGCTCACAGGATAGACTAACCAGGTATTTTAAGACCAACTCCGCCTCCAAAGTAAACAAGCAAGGATAGGTAGCCTAAAATAAACGTCGATGTGATATCCGTGGTCGAGCAAAATGGTAATTTTAGGGATATGGACTGGTTTGGACTTGAAATAGTCGATATTTAAGGTCAGCATTTCCACCAGTCCAGCATCATCAGAAACATTCGCACGGGTGCAGTGCGTGAAGAACGGGAAGCCTAGGATATCTACCGCCAGATGCCGCTTGATGCCATTCGTCGCTTTGTAGAAGCAAAATCCTTTCGATTCCACACTGGCATTACAGGTATTTTTCACTGCTTGTGAGTCAATGATGATCAGTCGAGCAGCCAATCCGCCGCCACCGCCGCCACTGGAAAAACGACGAGGACGAGTCAAACAATCACCGCCTCGCAATTTGCTCCATCGCCTCAACCAACCAACAGCGGTGCTGGGCTTTATGCATGACTTTACGGTTCCGTTTGACAACAATCAGGCGGAGCGTGACTTACGCATGATGAAACTATACCTTGTCAGGGAATAGCCTTTACTTTCTTAAAGGACTGAAAACGTAAAGTCAATAGTGAGTCCAACTCTTGTTTATACGTCGTATGGCACTGGTCGAGACAGGTAGTAATGGCCTCCTTAAA
>JAAUQZ010000189.1 GCA_012033355.1 Leptolyngbyaceae cyanobacterium RM1_406_9
GCGGTAAGGTTGATCTGTTTATTTACCCCGGCTATCGGTGGCGAGTGGTGGAAGGGCTGATTACCAATTTTCATTTACCCAAGTCCAGCTTGCTGATGCTGGTTGGCGCTTTGATTGGGCGGGAGCGACTGTTGGCGCTATATCAAGAGGCGATCGCCCACAGCTACCGCTTTTACTCCTTTGGAGATGCGATGCTAGTCCTGCCAGGAGCCAGGATAGAACCATAAAACACCTTGTAGTGTTCGTTGTGGCATTTGCTTTTTACGCTGCACCTTTTAAGCTGGGTTGTGGAACTTAGTTTTACAGGTCACAGTCCCTAAACTCAAGCGATTGAGTGTTGAACCAAAACGTTTGCTGACACTTCTGGCCGTTCTGAATGCATCTCGTTTCAATTGCTAGACAAGCTCGACCGCATCACTGAAGCGTCACTATCTCGCCCATCGTTCACACACATAACATTCGTTGCTGACTCATGAAGATTCAACCACTGGCGGTAGGGTTGCTAGGGCGTGATTGCGACTGGCGGCATTGTCTACGGTGCAGTCAATTCTGTAGAGCCTGCATCAGTTGCTCTGCCCTCGACCTCGACTAGCTCTGATTCCTCGTCTCCGCTACCTTCGTCATTTCCGCTTCTAGAAACCCCAGTTGCTTCTATCTCCGTTGACGATTCCTCTAGCGCTGCCTCACCTGAGCAGGATTCTTCTAGCGCTGCCTCACCTGAGCAGGATTCTTCTAGCGCTGCCTCACCTGAGCAGGAACAGCCTTCAACGCCGCTTTATAAACAGCTAGAAGGAACCTGGTCATCAGATTTGATGACGGTGACGTTTGACTGGAAGCAGGGCGTTTACTCCGGTGTATTGCTAGATCAGCCGTTTAGCAAATCCCTGGAACTTGTCCGCGAACAGGAAAATGCTGTAGTTTTCACAACCAATGGCAGTGAAATGATCGGCGAGTTTCAGCCGGATGGGACGATCGCCCTAGTCGCAAAAGGAGAAGATGACCCACCCATTGTGCTAAGAAAAGCTGGCTAACCGTAAATTCTAAAGGTTATTAGATGTATGCGCGTAGCCCTATAGGTTTATGGATTAGGTGGGTGAGGAAGTGCGATGCAGCCTGATAAGACCGAAAAACAAAAAATGTTAGGGGGTGAGTTGTACTGGGCTGCTGACCCAGAGCTAGTTGTGGGGCGACGACGGGCGGCTCGGTTGACCCGTGAATATAACGCAACTACAGAGGAAGAAATCGAACGGCGATCGCACCTCCTACAAGAGCTATTTGGCCAGGTAGGCCCAAAAATTTACATTGAGCCGCCGTTTCGCTGTGACTATGGCAGCAACATTTACGCAGGCGAAAATGTGTACATGAACTTTGGCTGCATTATTTTGGATTGCAGCACTGTTTGCCTGGGTGACAATTTGCTCTGTGCGCCCAATGTCCAGATTTATGCTGCTCATCATCTCATCAGTCCAGCAGAGCGGCTGACAGGGCTGGAGCTAGCTTCTCCAGTAACGATTGGCAATAATGTTTGGCTGGGTGGCGGAGTCATCGTTTGCCCTGGTGTGACAATTGGCGACAACACCACCATTGGCGCGGGTAGTGTTGTCACGAAAGACATTCCCGCTAACGTGGTAGCAGTTGGCAATCCCTGTCGGGTGATTCGGGAGTTAAGAGTGTAGGGGATTACCTGCGCTTTCCTCTGGGGTTGGGGGGGAAGGGATAGCGGTGAGGCGATCGCTCATGCGACGGTTGCCCCGATGGTCGCGATCGAGTCGGTCTGCTTCTTCCACCATTTCTTTGGAGGGGATGCCCTGTTCCGCCCGCGCATCGTCTGTAATGGCGATCGCGTGGTCATCAGGGACAATTTTTGAGCCATAGCGTCTGGCGTAGACCTGAGTTAGCTCTGCCCCAAAAAACAGAATTTGAGCAGAGTAATAAACCCACGCCAGAATAATAATCACCGAACCCGCCGCACCATAGGCTGAAGCAAAACCGCTGTTGCCCAAATACAGCCCAATCAAATATCTGCCAATCGAAAATAGCAGTGAAGTTAAGATTGCCCCGATCGCAACATCTCCCCAGGTGATTTTCACGTCTGGCAAAAATTTGTAAATCATTGCAAACAGCAACGCCGTTACGCCAAATCCAATTGCGAAGTTGACCCATTGCCAGAGTCCATCAAAACCTGGCAACAGACCATTTAGGTAATTGCTCAAGGCAGCTAGAACGGCGCTAATCACGAGAGATACAAGTAGCAAAAAGCCGATTCCCAGCACCATGCCAAAGGACAAAACTCGTTTACGCACCATCTCCAATACGCTGCTATTGGGTCGTTCTGTGACCTCCCAAATGGTGTTAAGTGCGTCCTGAAGCTGAGAAAATACGCCAGAGGCTCCAAATAGCAAAATCGCAATGCTAATGAGCGAAGCAATCGAGCCTGTGTTTTCTCCAGGCTGATTTGCATTGTTGATAGCGGTCTCGACAAATTCGGCTCCTTCTCGACCCAACAGCCCCTGAATCTGCCCTACAAGTTGCCCTCTAGCAGCCTCTTCCCCAAAAACGGCCCCAGCGATCGCGATTACAATAACCAGGAGCGGCGCTAGGGAAAATACGGTGTAGTATGCCAGAGATGCGGCTAACCTTGATGCTTTATCCTTATTCCACTCTGTAAATGCTTCTTTTAACAGTCTCCAAATTCTCTTTAAGCTCACAGCCGCCCGTCCTTGTTGAGATGAAATCAGCCTTTGCAGCAGTTGCAATCTTCTTGCAGAAGGGCTGAAGATTACAGTTCTTGCTTCTTATCTAATACAAGGTGCCGACTGGAGGAATCTTCCGCAAGAGCGAATAGCCTTGAAATCCCTGCTAGTTTAAGACTGGTTCATCTTGAGGCTGTCGGTGCCAAGTGAGCGGGGTAACGTCCCTCTTACCGCTTGATATGTAGGAGTTTCAAACTGCTATGCAATAATTTTCACAGTGCCAGGGTGTTAAGGATAGTGAGCCAACTATTGGGTGGTCGTTATCAATTCATCAAAATTTTAGGATCAGACGAGCTAGAGCAAACTTATCTGGTCGGGGATACGCAATTTCCAGGACATCCCAAACGGGTTGCCAAACATCTACAGCTTCCCGATCGCAATCCCAGGACGCTCAAGTTTGTGTTAATTCTGCTCAAGAAAAAGGCAGAAGCGCTGCAAAAGGTCGGAAAACACGACCAGATCCCGCAAATTTTGGACTATTTCGAGGAAAACAATAATTTCTATCTAGTTGAAGAATTTATTCTCGGTCATCCTCTGAGTGACGAGATTTTGCCCAAGCAAGCGCTGTCTGAGCTGTGGGTGTTGCAGTTCTTGCGTGAGGTGATGGAAATTCTGGTGGTGGTGCATCGCTGGGGATTCATTCACCGTCGAATTAAACCGTCCAACCTGCTGCGTCGCCATTCCGATAGCCGTCTCGTGCTGACGGGCTTTGGGATTTTTAAGGAAATTAGCGCTGAGGTGATGCGATCGCCCGAATATGCTTCTCCCTTTGGCACCAATGGCGCTTCGGCCTACATTCCGACTGAGCAAACCCAGGGACAGCTTCAGTCTAACAGCGACATCTACGCGGTTGGAATGATTGGCATCCAGGCAATTACCGGACTGACTGCCCCTGAGTTAATCAAGTTACAGGATGCGGGACGGTTTAGCCAGGGCGAAATCTGGAACGGTCGCACTCGAATTAGCCCAGAACTGGCAGCCATTCTCGACAGAATGGTACATCCTGACAGCAGCCAGCGCTATCAGGAGGCAACGGAAGTGCTAGACGATTTGAATCGACTGGTTTTGGGTGAAGAAGCAGCGCCTGTTTTGCCTCCTCGCCCTCAGCGCTCTAACGTGGCGGCATTACCCGTGCGCCGTTCTTGGCTGCCTGCTGGCGTTGCGCTGATGGTTCTTGGCGTGTTGGCGATCGCCCTCTATTCACGCTTTCCCCAAACGCTGCTGTCTGGCTATTTGCTTAACCAGGGCTTAGAGCAGGAGGAGCAGGGGAATGACCAGCAGGCGATCGCCCGCTATAGCCAGTCCATCCGCACAAATCCCAGTAGTGAAGCGCACTTTAATCGAGGGGTTGCCCATTCCCGTCTGGGCGATCAGCAGTCTGCGTTAGATGATTTAACCCAGGCGATTCAGCTTAACCCCAATCAGCCAGAGGTTTACTTTTTTCGGGGCAATGTGCGCTACGAATTGGGCGATCGCCAGGGGGCCCTGGCAGACTACACTGAGGCGATTCGGCTTGATCCCCAATCGGCTCGCGCTTACGTAAATCGGGGCAGTGTTCGGGCTGACCAGGGCGACGATCGGGGCGCGATCGAGGACTACACCCAGGCTATTCAAATTGATCCCAACTTATCAGCCGCCTATCTCAACCGCTGTTTATCTCGCTCTAACCTGGAACAGCACCGGGAAGCAATCGACGATTGCACTCAGGCGATTAGTTTGCAGCCTAACTCCGTTGAGGCTTACCAAAACCGGGGACTGGTGCGCCGCCGCCTGGGTGATATTACGGGTGCAATCGAAGATTTCAACATTGCCATTCGGCTTGATCCCAATGATGCTGACCCGTATTACAACCGGGGGTTGGCACGATCAGAATATGGAGATGAGACGGGAGCGATCGCCGACTACAGCGAAGCCATTGAGCGCAACCCCAACCATCCCTTCGCCCACTATGATCGGGCGTTGTCCAGGCTAGATGCTGGGGATCAGGAGGGGGCGATCGCTGATTTCCGCCAATCTGCCAAACTCTGTCTTGACTCCGGCAGAACTGGCTGCTACGAAGACGCTCAATATCAAATTGAGCAGCTTCAGAAGGAATCGGAGTGAATTTTACTGCAAGAATTCACCCCTTAATCAAACCTTAGGATCGTGGATCAAATAACCTGTAAAACCAGAATCTCTGTAGGGACATGGCATTGCCATGCCCCTACACAGGAGAATTACACATTAATAAATCCGCAATCCTTAGGATGGGCAAAGCAAAGCGTGTCCATCCTACGATGTTCTGGAAAGTTGCTTAAACATTCACAACCGACTTGTCCGGCACACCCACCGCATTGGTAACTTCTCCCAGCAGTTCATCATCTTCACCCGTAATCAACCGAGCACCTCGGTTTTTAGTGAAATAGCTCCATGCCCACTGGGTCATGACGATCAGTTTATTATCAAACTCAATCAGGTAATAGATGTGAACGAAAATCCAGATCAACCAGGCAGGCAGTCCGGCAAACTTAAGCTTACCCAGGTTGGCTACTGCGGCGTTGCGTCCAATCACCGCTAAACTACCGCCATCGGAATACTTGAAAGCGGACACTGCCTGACCTGTAAGCCGTTGCTTGATTAGCTTGGCGATGTAATTCCCCTGCTGCATGGCAACAGGCGCTACGCCCGGAAGAGGTTTGTCTCCCTGGTGAGCAAAATGAGCCAGATCGCCGACTACAAAGATGTTTGGGTGTCCTGGTATGGAAAGATCCGATTCTACGATCACTCGACCGACGCGATCGAGTTCTGCACCTGTGCGCTCCGATAGCACTTTGCCCATTGCTGAAGCTTTCACCCCAGCCGCCCAGAGAATAGTGCGAGATTGAATCTGCTCGGTGCGATCGCCCTGCTTCATCGTCACCCCGTTATCGTCAATATTGGTGACTAGAGTGCGCGTCTGCACCGTTACGCCTAAGTGAGTGAGTGACTTTTCTGCCTCTGCCGATAGCTCAGGTGGGTAGGGAGGCAACACCCGATCCATCCCTTCTAGCAAAAAGATTCGGGCTTCAGTCGTGTCGATGTTGCGGAAATCATGCTTAAGCGTCGTATGGGCTAACTCTGCCAGTGCGCCCGCTAGCTCTACCCCAGTTGGGCCACCGCCGACCACCACAAACGTCAACCAGGCACGACGCTTTTCAAGGTCAGGTTCCTTCTCAGCCGCCTCAAACGCCATAAAGATCCGTCGCCGCATTTCTAGCGCATCTTCAACGGTTTTTAAGCCAGGAGCAATATTTCCCCAGGCATCGTTGCCAAAATAATGGTGGCTCACACCCGTTGCCACAATCAGGCTATCGTAGCTCAAAGTCTGGTTTCGCAGCGTCACTTGCTGCTGCTCAGGATTGATATCTGTCACCTCGTCCATTAGCACCTTGACATTGCGGCTACTGCTGAGAACCGCCCGCAGAGGAGAGGAGATATCTCCCGGAGACAGCCCCCCGGTTGCGACCTGATAAAGTAAGGGTTGAAACAGGTGAAAGTTGCGCTTATCAATCAGCGTTACTTCTACAGGAGCGCGACCCAGCGCTTTGGCTGCATACAGCCCACCAAAACCACCGCCAACGATGACAACCTTATGGGGGGATGAACGATTCTCTGCGTCTGACATCAGCTCCTGCTCCGCTTGGATAATTTTTGTAGTGGTGTGCGTTGGACGAAACAAGCCGTATGACTGTAGATTTCGACTGCTTGTTTCGGTCGCGCTGTCTAACTATATTTACACAAATTTACACGACGGTCGCGACTTTTGCACAGGTTCACTGAGTATTTATGCATAGCGGCGATCGCCACATCTAATTTTGGCAATAGATCATTGCGTCGATGACCCATTGCCCATCACTTATTACTTATCACTACCCTACTTTTGCTCTGGATGATCGCGCTCAGCAGAGGGCGTACCCATTTGATTAATCATTTTGATCATTTGGTATAGCCGTCCCAAATCTCGCTGGTTAAAGCTCATCATTAGGCGCGGCAGTTGGGCGATTTCGCCATTAATTTCTTCGGGCACGGCTGGGTGTTGCTCAATTTGCCCTTCTAGCAAAATGTTGGAGTAGGTCTCGTTCAAGTAAACCAGGTCTGCATTGGATAGTTCACACCTGAGCCGCAGCACCAGCTTTCCCTGACTATATCGACTAGAGTGAAATACGCGATAAAAGCCAGCGATCGCCTCATACGCCACATCCAGGCGATCGGTAATGGTGTAAAGGCTCAAATCATCCGGGCTAATCAAGCCATTTCGCAGCAGTTGATTCTTCACATAATCCTGCCACTCCAACCAATACTCGCCTCCCGGTTGATCAATCAGCACCAGCGGCAGCAAATCAGATTTGCCCGTTTGAATCAACGTGAGACATTCAAATGCCTCATCTTGAGTCCCAAAGCCACCTGGAAACAGCGCTAGAGCGTCGCTTTCTCGCAAAAAGAAAAGCTTACGAGTAAAGAAATATTTGAAGTTGATCAGTTTGCGATCGCCCTCAATAAATGGGTTAGCGCCCTGCTCAAACGGAAGCTGGATGTTTAGCCCAAAGGAGCGATCGGCACCCGCCCCCTCATTTCCAGCCTGCATAATGCCGCCGCCTGCCCCCGTCATCACCATAAACCCTTGCTGGGTGATGTACCGCGCAAACTCTGCCGCCATTTTGTAATGAGGACTCTCCGGCAAAATTCGTGCCGAGCCAAAAATTGTCACCTTACGCACATGGCGATAAGGATAAAACCCTCGGAATGCCCTCTCCATATCTTGCAAAGAAGCATTCAAAATCTTCCAGTCCAGCCGATCCGCCTCAACTTCTGCCATGCGAACCAGCGTTGTAATTGCCTGTTGAATCAACTCCCCGTGCATCATATCTGGCAGTTGATCGATCAGACTGTTGATCTCTACCCGCAGAGAGTCAAGCGAATGGGATGAAGAAGATACCATGAAATTCTCAACAGAAGGCACTCTATTCTACCGAGGTTTCGGCTAGATAGCCCCTAAAACAGGATAAAGTCATCCCTTCAGATGGACAGACTTTGCCTGACCATCAAATTCTTAAAGTTTCGACTACGCGTGGCACAAACCTGGAATATCTTCAGTCACTACAGGTAAAGCTCACACCGCTAAAACCCAACTCTCTTCCAGAATTGCCCGCTTAGAAGTGGTATCTGCCAAAACCCTAATAGTCTTGAGCATCTTGAGGGGGAGAGTTCTTTGCTACACCCCACTCAAGATTATTCAGAGGATGGTGCGATATTTCAGAGATCCTTCTCTCTGTCGTTCTCTTTGTTGCTTAGAGATACTTCTCTAAGGTGTTGGCTAGAGTTGTCTTAGGAACTGCGCCAACAACCATATCGACCCGCTGTCCTCCCTTGAAAATCATCAAAGTTGGAATACTGCGAATGCCATACTGACTCGCAACGCTGGGATTTTCGTCAGTATTGACCTTAACGACTTTGACCTGTCCCGTGTATTGCTCAGCAATTTCATCAACGACGGGTGCGACCATGCGGCAGGGGCCGCACCAGGGTGCCCAAAAATCCACTAAAACTGGAACTTCACTATCAAGTACTTCTTGCTTAAAAGTAGAATCCGTAACTTGCGCGGCTGCTGACATGCCTGAAAAATCCTTGCCTACGTGAGTCTGTCAAAATCTTACCATAGCGAAAAGAGCCACTTTTAACCAGAGAATGTATACAACTAGACACAACTTAACGGAATGTTAAAGCCACTCATGTGGTTGTCAGGGCTTAAAAGGTAAAGATTCAATATTTTTCTACTAACCGTTCTGAATCATCTGTTCTAGTGAAGTAATTCTCTTTAAAGGAGGAACCGCCTGAACAATAGTCCAGGCGGAGTGTGGTGTGAGGAGTGAACGGAAACATACGTCTCCGCTACTCCCTATTGTAAGCGATAGTTATAGTTTTTCCAGTGATCCACCCAAAGGGAAAGGATAAACTTATTGAAATAACTTGACAAAACTATGCTTACTTGCCCATTCCTAGCTGCTGTGCTTTTTGGTAGACTTTGCCTTCTGTTAACAAAGAGGGAGCAATCACCACTTCCACCTGCTGCATTTCTCGGATATCCTTAGCGCCAAGAGTGCCCATGCTAGTTTGCAATGCGCCAAGTAGATTATGGGTGCCGTCGTCGAGTTGAGCAGGCCCACGCAAAATCTGCTCTAGCGTTCCGGTGGTGCCAACGCGGATGCGGGTGCCTCTAGGCAAGACTGGGCTGGGGGTTGCCATGCCCCAGTGGTAGCCGCGACCGGGTGCTTCTTTAGCTCTGGCAAAGGGAGAGCCAATCATCACCCCGTCAGCACCGCAGGCAATACATTTGCAAATGTCTCCTCCCGTAACTAAGCCACCATCTGCAATCACCGGAACGTAATTTCCGGTTTCCTGGTGATAGTCATCCCGTGCTGCGGCACAGTCTGCCACTGCGGTAGCCTGGGGCACGCCAACACCTAGTACACCGCGTGAGGTACAGGCTGCGCCTGGGCCAATGCCAACCAGTACTGCGGCTGCGCCTGCTTTCATCAGATTGAGGGCAACTTCGTAGGTGACGCAGTTGCCCAATACGACTGGAATCGGCATTTGTTGGCAAAATTCTGCCAGGTCAAGCGGAGTGACAGATTCGGGTGAGAGATGAGCCGTTGAAACGACGGTTGCCTGAATGAAGAACAGGTCTGCCCCAGCTTTAGCGACCTCAGAGCCATATCGAGTTGCCCCAAGGGGAGTTGCGCTAACCGCAGCGATGCCGCCTTGCTGTTTGATTTCCTGAATTCGCTGCTTGATCAGCTCTGGTTTGATCGGCTCGGCATACAGTTCCTGCATCAGCGGTACAAATTCGGTGGTGCCGACTGATGCAATGCGATCGAGGATGGGGTTGGGGTCTTTGTAGCGAGTCTGAATGCCTTCCAGGTTGAGTACGCCGAGTGCGCCCATTTGGGAAAGGCGGACTGCCATCTGTACGTCAACAACTCCATCCATTGCGCTGGCGATGATGGGAATTTCACGTTCAATTCCACCGATGCGCCAGCGGGTATCTGCCAGTCTTGGGTCTAGCGTTCGCTGTCCAGGGACGAGCGCAATTTCGTCAAACCCATATGCCCTACGGGCCGCTTTGCCCCTGCCAATTTGAATGTCCACGCTTTTTAATTCTTCTATAACCCGTTAAGGCTAGACTATCAAATCTAGAACCAAATAATGCAGTAGTTCCTAGTGATTGGAGGAATTGAGTTGAGTCTAACGCTGTACTTGCTTCGACACGGGCAAACTGCTTGCAGTCGCGCTAATTTGTTTTGTGGCTCGATTGATCCTGAGTTAACGCCTGAAGGAATGGAGATGTCCCAGGAGTTTGCGGTGGCTTACCGCTCTACTGTCTGGGAAGCAATCTTTGGTAGCCCCATGCAGCGGACCCAGGCAACGGCTCAACCTCTCTGCGAGGCTATTGGGCAATCTATTGAACTGCGCGATGGGCTGAAGGAGATTAATTACGGCAAGTGGGAGGGGCAGACGGTTGAGACGGTCAAGCAGGATTATCATGATGACTATATTCGCTGGCTGGCTGACCCGGCTTGGAACCCACCGACGGAAGGAGAGGCAGCGATCGCCATTGCCAATCGTGCCCTCGGTGTGATCGAAGAAATTCAGCAAAGTTACCCCAAGGGCAACGTCCTGATTGTTTCTCACAAGGCCACAATTCGGATTATTCTCTGTAGCCTGTTGGGAATTGACGTAGGGCGGTTTCGCTATCGGTTGGGCTGTCCGGTTGGTTCCGTTAGCGTGGTAGAGTTTGGCTCTCATGGCCCGCTGGTGAAGGCAGTTGCCGATCGCATTCACCTGAGTGAGCGGTTACGCACCCTTCCGGGAACTTGAAGTAGGAACTTTGAAAATGGCTCGCGTTTCGATTGTGATGCCAACGCTGAATGAGGCAGGCTGTTTGGGACGCACTTTACGTCACCTGAGTTTGCTTGAGCCTCCTGCGGCAGAGGTGCTGATTGTAGATGGGGGCAGTACGGATGAGACGCTGGCGATCGCCCATCAATTTTGCCAAACTACCCAGACGAAGATTCACATTTTGTCAACGGAGCGTGGGCGATCGCTGCAAATGAATCGGGGTGCAGAAGCCGCAACGGGCGATATTCTTTGCTTTTTACACGCAGACACCCTGGTTCCGGATGATTTAGTTGCGATCGTGAGCGAAACCCTGACCGATTCCACCGTTGCCTGTGGAGGATTCGTCTCGCTGATGGCTGGCCGCCGCACAACCCCGTTGGGGCGTATCGCTGCACAACTATTTGAAAACGTACTACGCGCCGCTGATTTTCCGTCCACATCTATTCCTCAAAGGGTTGCGCTGCTGTTTGGCGATCAGGCG
>JAAUQZ010000190.1 GCA_012033355.1 Leptolyngbyaceae cyanobacterium RM1_406_9
TCTCCCGCTCTGGGAGAGGGATTTAGGGTGAGGGCTGCAAAAGTGGGATGCACCCGGTTGAGTTCATCATTCTCTCGAATAGGATTGGACAGAATGGCAAAACTTGTTTCGGTCGTTATCCCCTGCTTCAACGCTGAAAAATGGATTGCAGAAGCCATTGATAGCTGCCTCAACCAAACCTATTCAGCCATAGAAGTCGTTGTTATAGATGATGGCTCAACCGACAGCAGCCTGGACATGATCAAACGCTATGACGGAAAAATAATCTGGGAAACTGGACCCAACCGGGGTGGCAATCATGCCCGCAACCGAGGATTTGCTCTGTCTAAAGGGGAGTATATCCAATACCTGGATGCGGATGACTATCTGCTGCCTGAAAAGCTAGAGCGGCAGGTTCAGTTTCTAGAAGAAACAGAGTTTGATGTGGTGTATGGCGATTGGCGACATCAGTATCATTTGCCAAATGGAGATTCATACCTGGAAGACATTAAAGTGACAGGGACTCAGCCGGATTTGCTGGAGTCGCTGTTAGCAGACTGGTGGGTTTCGCCAGCCTGTTTGTTGTTTAGGCGATCGCCCATCATTCAAGTCGGCGGCTGGGATGAGTCATTGAAAGCTGGACAAGATCGAGACTTCTTTCTCTCTGTTGTGATGAGCGGAGCCAAAGTCGGCTATCAGCCTGGTTGCTACTCTATCTACAGGCGCTATGGCAATGTCACGGTTTCCACATCTTCTAAAACTCGATATCTCGAAAGCCACCAGATGATTTTGGAAAAGGCTGAACAAACGCTATCAGCAGAGGGAAGACTATCCCAAAGCTACAAAGACGCGATGGCTCAGTCTTACTTCATGTTGGCGAGAGGATATTTAGAAGTTGATCCATCTCAGTATTTCAAACTTCTAGAGAGAACTCTGACACTATCCCCCAAATTTCAGGCGAACAGTGTAGACAGAACTGCTGCTTATACGCTGGCTCAGAGAATTTTGGGTTTCCGAAATCTTGAAAGAATTGTGTTTCTCATCAAGCAGATTAAAGCATTCTTTGCCCAGCAGTTTGGAAAATTCCGGTTTTCTTCCGATTCTCCCTGAATGGAGGAGAGATAGCTTACTGCCTTGTGGAGGTCGTTTGAACTTTAAGGAGGATGTGGTGGACGTGCAAACTCAACCGCTAGTCAGCATCATCATCAATAACTACAACTACGAGCGGTTTTTGGCGGAGGCGATCGATAGCGCTCTGGCGCAAACTATCCCAATACGGAAGTGATTGTGGTGGATGATGGGTCTACCGACAATTCACGCGATGTGATTGTGAAGTATGGCGATCGCATCATTCCAATCTTGCAACCCAACGGTAAGCAAGCAGCAGCATTTAACAGCGGTTTTGCCAAAAGCAAAGGTGAGATTATCATCTTCCTGGATTCAGACGATTATCTTTTCCCTAATGTTGCTGAGCAGGTCGTTAAAGCCTGGAAGCCAGGGATGTCCAAAATTCACTATCGTCTGTCTGTGGTCGATGCATCTGGGCAACCACGTGGCTTTACTTATCCTCAAGGGACACAGCCTTTGTCTAGTGGAGAGGTTTGGCGAACTCTGCTAAATGTAGGCACCTATAACAGTACGCCCACCAGCGGCAATGCCCTGAGCCGTGAGGCAATGCAACACGTTTTCCCGATTCCTGATGAGTTTAAGCTGACGGCAGACGATTATCTGTCGGTTCTGATTCCGCTGTATGGCGAGGTTGGGGCAATTGAGGAACCTCTGGGCGCTTATCGAATTCATGATAGTAACCAGTGGGCAGTGACGGAAGTAGCGGGCGATCGCTTCCGTCGGTTTGTGCGTCACGACTTGCAGCGATGTGAGCTATTAGAGCAGCGGGCGAGTGAGTTGGGCTACGAGGTGCCAGCCGATTTAGGATTGCGCTTTTTTGGGCGAGTCTGGTCGCGTATGGCTTCGCTGCGGCTAGATCCTGATCAACATCTGGTGCCCTCCGATCGCCCCCTGGAACTTACCTATTGGGGCATTCGCGCTCTATGGAACTATTCGGACTACAACTGGCAGAAGCGGGTGATTTTTAGTCTGTGGTTTATCTGGGTCGGTGTGATGCCGCTGCCGCTGGCCAAGCCTGCAATTAGCTGGTTGTTTGCTCCCCAGTTTCGCCCGAAGCCGATTAGCTGGACGTTGAGCAAATTGCGTTTGTTGATGAGTTGAGTGAGTTAAATCATGAAAGATACATTTCGTTTAGGGGTTGTATTTACCCACCCCACTCAGCACCATGCTCCCCTATGGCAAAAGTTAAATGAACAGCCTGGAGTTTCAGTTTCAGCTTTTTATCTCTGCAATGAGAACCAGGTGAGTGGCGATCGCCACCTCGGCAGCACCCAACCCTGGGACGTTGACCTCACAGGTGGCTATCACAATGAGTTCTTAAAAACCTGGGATGGCAAGATTGCCGACAAGATTGAAAAAGGATTATTCAATCCAGGACTGATTAGCCGTTTGACACGTCAAAACGTAGATGCGGTTTTCCTCCCCAGCTTCTACACCTACTCCTATCGGCTAGCAATTTTGCTGTGCAAGCTGCGGGGCATTCCGATCATCATGCAAAATGACGCAACCATTATCACTGACAATCACTACAGTCGGTTGCGGAAGATTGTCATGTCAATGCTTTATCCCTGGATGTACAGCCTGGCGAACCACTGGGTTTCTAGTGGTGATCACAATGCAATTTATCTGCGGCACTATGGCGTACCCGATGAGAAGATGGTGCGGGGCTGCTATCCGGTTGACCGCGATCGCTACGAAAAAACGATTGTTCACAACCAGGATGAAATTCAGCAAATTCGCGAAAAGCTGAGTTGGGATAAAGACACTATCCTATATTGCTTTACGGGCAAGTACATTGAGCGTAAGAATCCGTTTGAGTTTATTGAGGCGATCGCCAAAGCTCACCAAATCGATCCTCGTGTTAGAGGCATCATGATTGGCGGCGGTGAGTTGACCGACGCAATCAACCAACGCCTGGAAGCGCTGAATGGCGAGGTGTTGAATGTTGGCTTCGTCAACCAGAGCAAGCTGCCGCTGTATTACGCCGCAGTGGATGTGTTTATCTCAACCTCTCACAATGACCCTCACCCACTGGTAATTTCTGAGGCAATGGCGGCGGGCTGCCCTCCTATTTTGAGCGATCGCTGCGGCAACTGGGGTTATAGTGACACGGTGCAACATCGTTACAACGGACTGGTTTATCCCTGTGGTGAGGTGGATGCGCTGGTCAAAGCCGTGTTGGCGCTCACGGATTATGAGACGCGGAGGGTGTATAGCGATCGCGCTAGGGAAGTGTTCTGCGGACAAGACCTCAACTGTGAGCTAAACGCCCTGATGGAAGTGATCGGCAGAATCAAAAGTGAGATGGAGCGATCGCCCCATCAGGCAAAACATCCATCACCGCAGATTGAAGGGACTCCTGTAAAAACGCCTTGATGCCGATTCTGGGTTTGATCCCCCTTAAATCCCCCTTAAAAAGGGGGACTTCTGACTAAGACATTGATATCAATCAAAGGGGAGCGATGCGAATTGTAATTGTGCGAACTATGCCCAATTTTAGTATGGATGTCTATGCCGACGGAATAGCGGCAGGACTGAGAGCCGTTCGCCCCGACTGGGAAGTGATAGAACTTGCTCCTTTACCCCTCGATCGCACTAGTCGCTCCCTGTTTCTAAGAGCGAAGAAGTTTTACGAACGGTTTTGGAACTTCCCGCGCACTATTCGACAGCAAAAGGCAGATATCTTCCACATCATTGACCACAGTGAAGCCCATATCGTCTATGGCTTAAAGAAAGTGAGAAAACCTGTGGTGGTGACGTGTCATGACCTGATCAACTTTTTCTATCGAGACAACCTGCGTGGCTCGGTTAAAGTGCCCTTTGTCAGCAACGGGATGTGGATGTATTCCGTGCGTGGGCTTCAGGACTGTGATCATGTGGTCACGGTGTCGGCGGTTACGGCTAAAGATACAGCCCAAATTCTCAATGTTGAGCCAGCCCGGATTTCTGTTGTGCCCAATGCGGTAGAACCCGTGTTTCAGCCATTGCCGAAGCATGAAAGTGAGTCCTTCCGGCAACAGCAGGGCATTTCACCCGAAACAATTTGTTTGCTGAATGTCGGGTCAAATCATCCCCGCAAAAATATTTCTGCCATTCTCAGAGCGTTGGCGATTTTGCACCAGAAGGAGCTTCCTATCTTGTTTTGGAAGGCAGGTGCAGACTTTGACAGCGAACAAAAAGCATTCATTCAGGCAGAAGGACTGGAGCCATACATCACTTATTTAGGCAACCCCGATAAAACAACGCTGATTCAGCTTTACAATGCGGCGAATGTTCTGGTCGCGCCGTCTCTGCACGAGGGGTTTGGCATGACGCTCCTGGAAGCAATGGCTTGCGGCACGCCTGCAATTACGGCAAATGTGTCAGCGATGCCGGAAGTGGTGGGAGATGCGGGTGTTTTGGTTGATCCGCAAGATTGGGAGGCGATCGCCAACGCCGTCTGCCGTTTACACCATGATCCGGTTTTTTATCAGGAATTGGTTAATAAAGGATTGGAAAAAGTCAAAGCATTTACCTGGGAAAAAACAGCAGAACAGATCGCTGAAATTTACGAGAAGCTGCTAAAGGAGTCGCCCCGCCTATGAAAATTTTGATATCTGCCTACTCCTGTGAACCGGGTAAAGGGTCAGAACCAGGAATTGGCTGGAACACGGTGCGAGAGGCCGCCCGCTATCACGAAGTTTGGGTACTGACCCGCCCAGATGAAAGCCGAGCGGCGATCGAGGCAGAGCTAGCCCGCGACCCAGTTCCCAATCTCCACTTTGTCTACTTTACGCTGCCGTTTTGGAAGGACAGTTTGCGCTGGGGGCAAGCAGGCGCAATGCAGCTTCACCATTACCTTTGGCAAATTCAAGCCTATTTTGAGGCGCGACGGCTACACCAGGAAATCGGCTTTGACCTGGTTCACCATGTTACCTTTGCCAAACATTCCAGTCCCAGCTTCCTTTCCCTGCTGCCGATTCCCTTTGTTTGGGGCCCGGTTGCGGGGGGAGAAACCGCACCTAAAGCCTTCTGGCAAGAATTTAGCCCTCGTGCCAAGCTCTACGAAATCGCCCGCGACCTGTTTCGGATTGCGGGTGAACTCGATCCGTTTGTGCGGCTTACGGCCAGGCGCAGCGCTATCATTCAAGCCACCACTGAGGACACCGCCCAGCAGCTTTATAAGATGGGTGTAGACCAAGTGCAAATTATGCCTGCGATCGGTTTGCCAGAGGCAGATATTGCTCGTCTTGCCCAGTGCAAGCCCCCCGCTGACTCTCCCATTCGATTTGTCAGCATGGGCAGACTGCTGCACTGGAAAGGCTTTCACCTGGGGCTACGCGCCTTCGCCAAAGCCAACTTGCCCGACGCTGAATACTGGGTGATTGGCGACGGCCCCGAACGGCAACCCCTGGAAGCCCTTGCTCAAGAATTAGGCATTGCTCAGCGAACCAAGTTTTGGGGCAGTCTGCCCCGCGAACAAACGCTCGGCAAACTGGAAGACTGTCACGCACTCGTTCATCCCAGTCTGCACGACTCTGGCGGTTGGGTTTGTTTAGAATCAATGGCGGCGGGCCGTCCGGTGATTTGCCTGGATCTGTCTGGGCCAGCGGTTCTGGTTTCTAAGGATGCAGGTTTGAGAATTCCGGCACACAGTCCTGACCAGGCGGTAAATGATTTAGCTGCGGCAATGACTCAAATTGCCCAGGATACTGAACTTCGCACCCGCATGGCGCAGGCAGGGCAACAGCTAGTTCGAGAATCGCTCAGTTGGCGGGCCCGAGGGGAACACATGGCTCAAATTTATGCCGAAACGGTATCCCGAAGCGCATAACCCGTAGGTTGGGTGGAGGAATGAAACCCAACATCCGCATGGATTACGCTATCGCTAACCCATCCTACAAAGGATACAGATCTATCTAACTATTATCCTGCAAAGAGAGACAGCGCTCATGCGAATCATGACTGTTCACAATCGCTATCAGATTCGCGGCGGCGAAGATGAGTGTTACGAAGCTGAAGTGAGTTTGCTGCGCCAAATGGGGCATCCGGTGGAGGTGTATGAGGAAGATAACGATCGCGTGGCGGCGATCGCCAAACTGCAAATGCTAGCAACCACGATTTGGTCAGGAGAAACCTATCAAGCCGTGAGAAAAAAACTGGTGGAAACGGCTTGTGATGTAGTCCATGTGCAGAACTTCTTCCCGCTGATTTCTCCATCGGTTTATTACGCTGCCAGAGCCGAGGGTGTTCCAGTCGTCCAAACTTTACACAACTATCGTCTGCTTTGCCCCAATGCGCTGTTTTTCCGAGCAGGAAAAGTGTGTGAAGACTGTTTAGGAAAACCGATTCCCTATGCGGGCGTGATGCACGGTTGCTATCGGGGCAGTGTGGTGGCGAGTGGTGGAGTTGCCACGATGCTGACCGTTCACCGAGCGATGAAAACCTGGACGCAAGCAGTTGATCTGTACATTGCGCTGACGCAGTTTGCCCGGCAGAAATTCATCGAGGGCGGTCTTCCGGCTGAGAAGATTGTAGTAAAGCCCAACTTTGTGAATCCCGATCCGGGTGTCGGGTCAGGTCAGGGAAACTATGCGCTGTTTGTCGGGCGGCTCTCGGTTGAAAAGGGATTAGATACCCTTCTGGATGCCTGGGAACGGATTGGAGCAAAGCTTCCGCTTAAAATTGTGGGAGATGGGCCGCTGGTTGACCAGGTGGTGGAAGCGACAAAGCGCTTACCGCAAGTGGAATGGTTAGGACGCAAACCGATGGCAGAGGTTCATGCCTTAATGGGAGAAGCAACCGTGCTGGTGTTTCCCTCAAAGTGGTATGAAACCTTTGGGCGCGTCGCGGTTGAGGCGTTTGCCAAAGGAACTCCGGTGATCGCGGCGAACATTGGGGCGATCGCCGAGTTAGTTGATTCAGGTCGCACCGGATTACACTTTCACCCTGGAGATGCTGCCGATTTAGCGACTCAAATTGAGTGGGTTTTAGAGAATCCAGCCCAACTCGCTCAAATGCGGCAGGAAGCACGCGCCGAATTTGAGGCAAAATATACGGCTCAGAAGAATTACGAGACGCTGTTGGAAATTTACTCTAAAGCACAGGCGATCGCCCCTTAACCCGCGAACCCTCCGGAGCAAGATTGAGAATTGTGAATGGGTGAATAGGGGCGATCGGGGCATCGCCTGCAAAAAACTGTGTGCAGAGGAAGATCAATGACTGTAGAAGCAGGGATTTACCAGAAAAAGCAAGGATATCTGCAAAATTCCGTTTTACTGCTGCTCGCCTTTGCGACTGCCTTTTTCCCTCGAATTCTTGAATCCGTTGGTGCCCCCGCACCAATTAACTTTCTGCACTTTGCGATCGTTCCACCTGCCTGCATCTATGTAATTATCACAGCCCGCTCAAAAGACCGGAGACAGGTCGCAGCTACAGCCGCGCTTTTAGTAGGACTGCTCATTTTTCTGGGCATCATGACCGCCAGTGCTTTATTAAATGAAGCTGGGCTGATTAATGTGTTCATCAGCTACCTGCTGCTGGTCGAAGGGTATATTTTGCTGTTGGCAATCATTTCCGTTCCTTTTTCAGCAGAAAGTTTCCAACGCTTTCGCCGCTGGATGCTAGGCTTTGCCCTGGTTCATTTAATTCTGGCAATGGGGCAAAAAATTCTGCTAGACCTGAGAATTCTTGAACTCCAGGCTGACTTGACTAGAGAAGACAACATTCAAGGCGTGTTTTACATTTCAGGCGGCGGACACGTCGTTTCTGCTTTTGTTTATATGTCTTTTGGTCTGTATTACTTTGTTAGCGCCAAGTCTGTTCCAGTCTGGATTCGGTCAGCGATTTTTCTAATTGCCTTTTTCCTACTGGTATCTGCCGACGCAAAACAAGTGTTGATGGTCTTTCTACTGGGCTGGGTTATCTTGATTTTGCTGAGTGTAAAGGATATCAGAGTCACGTTGCAGTATTTGATTGCTGCTGCTGTAATTGGCTATGCCCTCTATTGGTGCATTCAAAACCTGTACGAATTTAGAGCCTTCAAAACCTGGATCAGACCAGAGATCTATGGTCCAGACGGAGATGCAACGGTACTCAAGTCAGGTCCATTTCGGATTATTCCTTCCTATTACACATCCGGTCTGAACTGGTTTTTTGGACTGGGGCCAGGTCACACTATCGGACGATTGGGCGGCTGGATGTTGGTGGACTATGGCTATCTGCTGATGCCATTAGGCGGCACCATTCATCCCGCAAGTGAGGCCGTTTGGGCAACCTGGCGCGGATATTACCTCGACTCCAGTTTCTTCTCTCCGCTGTGGGGGTGGGCTGGCATTTGGGGAGATACAGGGGTCTTGGGGCTGGCCGCCTATCTCTATATTGTGTCAATTATTTGGCAGCGGCTCTGTGTAGATGATTTCTGTAAATTTATTCTGATCACAGTGCTGATCAATGGATTTATCTTCACTCAGCTAGAAGAACCTGGATATATGTTAACGATGACAGCTCTAATCGGCTTGCGGTGGCAAGAACATCGAATTGAGCGGCGATCGCGCTACATTCTGGCTCAACAGGCTCTTCCTAGCATAGATAGTTCTGTCAAAGCGATTTAATACCGATTTGAACAGAGCTTGTGACAGATCAAACCTCGGAAGGGGCTTGGCACTGCCAAGCTCGTACAGGAATCTGTTGTATTCTCAATTCAAATTGGTATAATCTCCAGGATTGCTGAATCTTTGTGTAGTCAGAGCAAGTTCAACATTAAAAGGTTTGAACCGTGTGATGAATGGGGTCAAACTCAAACCGCTGAGAATAGTCTGTTTCACCATAGAGATTAAAGGTGACGGTAGGTTCGCTGCCCAGCGGCTCAACACAGTGAATTGTATCGGGGAGAAAGCCAATGATATCTCCAGGTACCAGGTTTTTTTCACTCACTTGCTCAATTCGATTGGGATGTTCTGAGGTGGGCGATCGCTTCCAAAACTGGTTTTTCTCCTCTCCACCAATCACAGCAACAATTCCCCAGGTTCCGTGATTGTGGATTGGAGAAACATTTCCAGGCAACCAGGCAACCATTTGAACGGTGATTGGAAATTGATGTTCCTGATACAAAAAACGAACGGACCAGCCTGGATTGCTCGGTGGATTGGTAAACTCCATTTGCAGCCAGTAAGAACTCGTCAACAGCCGCCGCACCAAAGGTTGAATCAGCAATAGCCGCTGATAATCATCAGTTGTGGTTAGCAGGATATCTTCCAGGTTAGTCAAAAATCGATAGAGCCGATAAGGTTCCACAAAGGAGTCGAGGTCAGGTTGAGGCTCGCAGGCTTTGCAGATTCCCTTAGGGGTGACTATCCAGTCCTGAATATCCAGACAGTTATTCATCGTTTTAGTAGAAGTCTAAGCAAAAGGATCGTTTTTCTGTAACGATTGGACTGAGCAATTCCAGATCATTTGTCTCAATTATCAGGGATTGAGACAATAAAAATGAGCTTTTCCTGAGTAAAAGGTTAATTTCTTGCGGCAATTAAAGATTGTATCGCCGCTGTATGCCGCGCTTTGTATTCTACTCAAGCGAGAACTACTACGAGGTGCAAGTAATGAATAAAATTCTAAAAAAGATGGATTGGGTCAGGCGGATGGCGATCGCCCCCACCATCATTACCATCATCATTCTTGTAATCGCTAGCCTCAATATTCAACTGGCTTCCTCTCAGTCCATCACTCGCGATCGCTGTGAGCTAGACCCAAACTTTGTGTTCATCCCGGCGGGTGATTTTATCGCAGGCAGCGATCGCACAGAGCGGGAATATGGGTATTATCTCTCTGCTCAATCCCTTGCCAGTACTGCGGAACGAATACCTCAGGTTGCACAACAACTCCAGCTACAAGCCTGGTTCGAGCGAGAGTCGCCACGTCAGCGGCAATCGCTGCCTGCTTTTTGTATTCGCCGCAATCTAATCACGAATGCTGACTACCAGGCTTTTATTCTAGCAACGGGACATCGTTCACCCGGCATTTCTGAGGCAGAGTACCAGGAACAAGGGTTTCTTGTGCATTCTTACGATGAGGTGCAAAACTATCTATGGGTGGGCAGCGATTATCCAAGTGGGACAGACCAGCACCCAGTTGTGCTGATTTCCTATCGTGATGCGATCGCCTATGCCCAATGGAAAGGGCAACAAGATCAAAAAACTTATCGACTTCCCACTGTCGAAGAATGGGAGAAAGCAGCCCGAGGCACAGATGGACGTTACTTTCCCTGGGGAAACCAGTGGCAAGATGAAGCGACAAATTGGGCAGGCAGCGGTATTAATGGGACAAGTGCGATCGCCACATTTCTCTTAAGTCGCAGTCTTTATGATGTAGAGGACATGGCAGGCAACGTGTTTGAATACACTTCAACATTGCAACGGTCGGGCATTCAAACTTTAGCCGTGATGAAAGGCTGCTCTTGGGATGACTCTCCAGGATTTTGTCGTGCAGCTTATCAACACACTCGCCCCATAAACTCTCGCCACATTTTATTTGGATTTCGTTTAATACAGGAATAGCTATACCATCGCTAAACTGTGCCTCTCACGATGCGAGAGGCATAGTTTAGCACGTTTAACAAACTGACAAGCTGACGTTAATTCAGTGTTATTCTGCTCTACTCAACTTCTCCTTAACCATTTCTCAGGAAATTCTCAGGTTGTGGGGGGTTAATAGCGGGTAAGCCCAGATTAGGTTTTGACACAACTCACTCACCCATTATCGGAGACTTTCATGAGAGTTAAATATGCTGCTGCTTTTGCTACTGCTTCAATCCTGAGCGTAGGATTGGCAGTTGTTTTTTCCCAGTCCACGATAAAACGGAGTACAGGCCGGGTCCTCAAACTGTTGCTCAATCTAATCCTTGCGCGGGTGCTAACCCTTGTGCGGGTGCGAATCCCTGTGC
>JAAUQZ010000191.1 GCA_012033355.1 Leptolyngbyaceae cyanobacterium RM1_406_9
CAATCACTCACCTGGACATTGCCGGAACAAATCCAGATTTTCCCTGTTCTGCCTTTTCTTGTTTCGAGGGCTTGGTCTAAAGCTCAAACCTGAGTTTTCGTCATAATTTGTGGATAAACACTCGTAGTCAATCTCCTCCGGCTGATAATGTGGGCGCAGAGGAAAACGACCTGTCTTGTCAGAAATATACTTGACCATGTGACCGATTGTTTATTTAGACTCTTGCCCTTTGCGAAAAGCCATCATCCTTTTGTTGAACTGTTCCTCAGTTAGATGCTCTTGCCATTCCTGCTCTGGAAAGCGTCCGTTTAGATAGTGCAAATAATCGGCATTCAGATCAAGAACCTTAGCAAACTGCTGAACCATAGAATCTAGTGGTCAGCCCTCACCTGCAAGCCGAGCGCGTGCAGCGTAGCTGATCCCTTCGGGCACGCCTCCTTCAACTCATCCAAAACATCCGTGACTCTGGCAGTGTGGCTCCGATTAACGTATGGATCAGTCCTGCGCCCAAAGGCGAGCATATCTACTACAAGCTGAGCAGCAAGAACCCTGCCATCAAGAATCTGCACCTGGGCAAAGCTGGCAGCGAGAAGTATCGCGACTGGAGAGCGAGAATTCAAAGGCGGGAGGCGATCGCCAGATTGCAGAGATTCCTGGTGAGCAGGCACAGGAGATGCTGAATCGGGCGAAGGCGCTGATGTTTGCCGTTTGGAAGGGAGAGGGGATCGCGACATCAGAGCAGGTAGCAGACTTCTATGAAGTCACGTATGAAGTCACGACCGATGTCGTCCGCGACAATGTCCGCCGACACCGGGATGAATTCGAGGCAGATGGGCTAAAAACCATAAAGGGTAAGGCTTTAACTGAAGTGAGTGAGATCATCTCACTCACTTCCCAGGCAGTTAATGTGACCCTTTGGATGCCCCGCGCTGCCCTTCGGTTGGGCATGCTGCTGCGGGACTCGGAAGTTGCCAAGCAGGTCAGGAATTTGCTGGTAGAGATGGCAGCGCAGGGAGGGCGATCGCCCTCTACCCGAGAATTGGAGCTTCAGATTGAGTTACAGCATTTGAAGCAGCGGTATCAGGACACAGGCTGGGAAATTGTAAAGGCAACCAGCCCCGCCATGCTTGCCTTCATTCGCGGTGAGCAACCGCTGGTTCAGACAGAAATTCAGTATGTGGACACACGGACTGGAGCACCTCTGGGAACTACGACTTACCGCATTCTGCCCTAGTTGGTTGAGGATGTGGAACTGCGACGCAATGCTCCCGAAGATCAGCAGTTGGTTAAAGAGATTCTGAAACGCGAGCGGGGGATGGACTGGGAAAGCGGCGAAGGGCTGGGACAAGGCTTTCTGATTGTCCATCCGTTGGTAATTCCTGAAGACGTGTATGAGGAGTGCCTGTACATTGTCGCCAAGGATCTGTATGGGGAACACACGCTGCGGGAGTGGCAGTATGATCAGCAGTTCTTGCCAGACTTTTTGAGGGAACGAGGAATCTTACCTGGAGATGTGTGAGTGCTTGGGCTAGCACACTTGAGTCAAATCAATCATCAGACGATCGCTGTTTGCACACAGCCACTGCTTTGCTCGATCCATTTCTGGGCAGAGGCTTTGTACAGTCAGCCAAAACCGCTTCGAATGATCGGGGACTACAAGATGCACTGCTTCATGGGTAACGAGATACTTAATCACAAAGTCGGGAGCCATGATCAGTCGCCAGTTAAACGACGGGTTTTGGAGAGAAGAGCAGTTCCCCCATTTCGTCTTTTGCGCCATCACATAAACCTTATTAGGCGACTTTCCCAATTTTTCGGTCAACATTGCATTTACCAGGGAAGGCTCTTGAAACTCTGGTAAGAAGACCCGTCCCAGACTAGAGAACACAATCAGAGATACAATTAATGATGTTCCAGCAATCATCAGCACCACCCTAGTGCGGCGCATGGCAAAAGTGAGCGCAGGACGGTAAATTCGTTGAGAAAAGGCTGTCACCCAGGTTTCATCACTGGGAAGGGGACGATTTGCCAGGAGGATGGCACATAGCGCGGGTGAGAGGGTCATTGCCACGAACGTCGAGGCAAAGATGGACACCAGATACGCAACACCCATCGGGGCAAAGATTCGTCCCTCTACCCCTGTGAGGCTAAAAATTGGAGCAAAGATGACTACAATGATCACCGTCGAAAAAATGACGCTCACCCGCACTTCCACAGAGGTGTCATAGACCACCTTGAAGGGATGTTCTGGTGTTCCTGCTAACTGATTCTTTCGCAATCCTCGATAGGCATTTTCCATATCCACAATCGAGTCATCCACTACTGATCCGATCGCCACCGCTAAGCCACCCAACGTCATCGTATTGATGCCCTGACCAAAGGCATTCAGAATCAACATCCCCACCAAAATAGATAAGGGAATGGCACTGAGGGTAATGATTGCGGTTCGCCAATTCATTAAAAACAGCAGCAGAATGATCGACACAATAATGATGCCGTCCCGCAATGAACCGAGGATATTTTCGATCGACGCTTCGATAAAGTTTTCCTGGCGAAACGTTTCGGTTACGGTGACATCTTCAGGAAGACTCACTTTTACCTCTTCCATTCGCACGTGAGATCGCCCGTGTCACCGTCGGCGTGTCATTCATCGGCTGCTTATTCACCACCACAATGATGGCGGGTTGACCATTGAAGCTACCATCACCCCGTTTCAAGGCGGCTCCCACATCAACCTGTGCGACATCACGCAGCGAAACATTGAACGCAGCCAGTTTTGCCGGATCAACTAAGACCTGATACTGCCGCACATCCCCACCGTAAGCAATCACTTGAGATACCCCCGGAACCGCCAGCAATCGATTGGTTACATCTCGATCCACCAACCGTCGCACATCCATCAAAGAAGTCGTTTCGGCGGTAAAAGCATACATTAAGACCGTGCCAATGGGAGATGAAACTGGAGAGATTTGCGGCGTTCCCACGCCCTCTGGTAACTTCTCCTGGACTTGCTGCAATCGTTCTGTCACTAACTGTCTAGCGCGATAAACATCCGTTCCCCAATTGAAAATGACCCTGACCACCGAGATGCTCACGGCGGAAGACGATCGCACCGTTTCCACACCAGGAGTCCAATTTACCGCACTTTCGATGGGTAGCGTAATCAACGACTCCACTTCTTCAGGAGCGAGTCCTGGCGCTTCAGTTTGGATCTCAACCTGGGGTGGCGCAAAGTCAGGAAACACATCCAGCGGCATTTGGGTGAGGTTGTAGATGCCTAGAACGGTGACAATTACCGCTCCAATCACGACTAACCACCGTTGGACGATCGACCATTTTAGAATCGAGTTAAGCATAAGGGACTTGCATAAAAATAAAGTCCCAATTTTTGAGGAGGAGGCTGAGCCGCCCCCTCAAAAATTGGGATCTTAAATAAACGCAGATCCCTAACAATTAATCGTTTGTCTCATGATTCGGTTGGCAATGCTCCTCCAACTCATCTGCTGGAATTCAGTAAAATAACGTTAGATAACCCCAAAAATGTATGACGACAAAAGATCTGATTATTCAAGCACTGGATGAGGTTCCTGAGTCTGCTTTGCCAGAGATTTTGGAATACGTGCGCGATCGAAAAGTCCATCATTCTCAACCTTTAATCCGCAAAGAGGTGTGGGACGCATACGAGGCATCACTTCGAGAACGTGAGGAGGTTTACCGCCGCCTTGCAGACTCCTAATTTTTTGACACTACCAGAAGTTCTGGCATTACATGACGATCAAATTTCTCGTTTTGGTGGAACTCCTGGCATCCGGGATATGGGTTTGTTAGAGTCCGCTTTAAACCAACCACAAGCCAGTTTTGGCGGCGAGTTACTTCATGCCATGATTTATGAGCAGGCTGCTGCCTACTTGTATCATCTAGCAATGAATCATCCGTTTGTGGATGGCAATAAACGAACTGCCTTTGCGGTGATGGATGCTTTTTTGAGGTTGAATGGCTACCGATTGAATTTAAGCAATGATCAGGCATATCAGTTGGTGCTAGACGTAGTTCAGAAGGCGTTGAGTAAAGAGGACTTGTGTGACTATCTTGAACAACAGATAGAGCAACGTTAATCATTTATGCTCTGTTGGATGAGTGTCTGCTGGGAGGAAAGTCGGTTCATGGCTAGAATTGCTCAACGTATGATGCCCGTTGTGGGATGCTTCGAGATGTTCCAATTGATTGATGGTTGCAGTGAGTTGTCTACGGCTTCGGCGATTTGACCATAAAACACCTGCTGCAAAAGTGGCGATCGCCAGTGCCCCACTCCCTGAAAGCAAAACCCACCAGGGCAATGTTCTACCGATGCCGCTGGCTTCCGTCACGTCCGTTGCTTCTGCTTCCTTTGGTTCGGCAGAGCCACCTCGCAAGGATTGGGCATACAGTTGATTGGCACGTTGGGTGACGATGCGATCGCCTTCAAACAATCCACTTTCTATCTCCACTAAATCGCCAGCCTGTCTACCCAGCGTTACTTCCACAGGTTGAAATGTATTACCGTTTTGGACAAAAACAAGTGGCTGACCATTTGCCTCAACGATCGCTGATTGAGGAATCGCAACAACAGGTTCAGGAGTGCGATCGGTCAGGACTTCTAACTCAGCAAACATTCCCAGTTTGAGTATGCCATCCCCGTTGTCTAACTCTGCCTTTACAGGCACGACGCGGTTCTCTCCTTCTACGACCGATCCAACGGTGGTAATTCGTCCTTCAAAAATTTGATCCGGCAAGCTTGATACCGTAATCCGCACTCGCTGACCTTGAGAAACCTGATTCAAATCTTTTTCGTAAATATTGGCAGTTGCAAGTACAGTGCGATTGTCCACAATCGTCATCAGGGTTGCCCCTGCGTCCTCTGATGATTGCCCCAATGTGACGGTGCGATCGGCAATTGTCCCTGCGATTAGCGCTTTGATCGTAATCGTGCCGTCTGGATTTGCATCTGCATCGAGTTGTTGCAAGCGTGTTCGATAAGTACCTGCACTGAGTTGGGCACGAGATTGAGCCACCTGAAGGGCAGTTTGGGCACGTTCTACCTCAGTTCGGGCTTCTAACACCTTTAACCGACTTTCAGCCTCCGTCAGAGCTTGTCCTGCTTCAACCGTGTCTCCTGGCTCTACGAGTAGCCGAACTACCGTTCCACCCACAGGGTTTGTCACCTCGACTCTGCGGTTGGGGGAGGCTTCAATCTGCCCAGTTGCTCGGACACCAAAGGCGAGAGATTGACGAGTGACAGATTCGACTTTCAACCCAATCTGCTTTGCTGTGGTGCTGTCTACTGCGATCGCCCCTGCGGGTTGAGCTGACTGATTCTGGTGGAACTCGTCACCATGCCCTGTGTGAGCCAGTACTCTAACCGAGGTTATCAGCAGTAGCAGGGTGAGACCTGCCCACTATGCAGTTACTCGGTAGCAAACCGGAGTGTTTTAGAGTAAGAGCCATTGGCATCTCCTAGAGCAGGAAAAATAATACAGGGATAAAATCTGGCAAAAGCTCAGATGGGTATTGCAGGTAAATATAAAACCAGGATGAAATTTCAGCCCAAAGACCTTTCGTTGGTGATCCGGCTAAAAACACATAGGTAACGTAGGCTGACTGTGCATCAGTTATTAAGCTTCGATCTCTACGTTGCCCATCATGCCTAAATCTTCGTGATCGAGAATGTGACAGTGATAGACAGTCTTTTCCACAAAATCTCTAAACGGAATCCGAATCCGAACTGTTTCTGCACCTTTGACTAGCACGGTATCTTTCCAGGCGCGATATGGTTCAGGTTGACCGTTGCGAGAAATCACCTGAAATGGATTAACATGCAAGTAAAATGGGTGATCCATTCGATCGGGATCAACATTAACCAATTCCCAGTCTTCCACTGTATCAAGCTTTACAGCCCTTCCCTAGAACCATCAGTACATATATTGTAGTGAAGAAGGAACTCAGTACATTACACAACTCATGACTACCTACTCACTCGATTTGCGGAAAAAGATCGTAGAAGCTTATGAGCAGGGAAAAGGCTTAATTCGAGGACTTGGGCAGCGGTTTCTGGTCAGTCCAGATACGGTGCAACGATGGGTCACCCAGTACCGGCAGACGGGAGAGATCAGCCCCAAAAAGTGCGGCAACCCCCAGAAGAGTGTGCTCTCGATGCATGAAGCCGCAGCCCTGAAGGTCGTTCAAGCGCATCCAGATTGGACGCTGTGGCAATATTGTGAAGTCCTGAGCGAAGAACTTGGGGTGAATGTGAGCACCAGTATGATGAGCCGATTCTGCCAACAACACCGATTGACGGTAAAAAAACGTATCGCAGCCAGAAGGTGATCACCGAGGAGGTGCAGCAAGGGCGAGTTGAGCTTTGGCAAAAGAACACAGCAATAGACCCCAACAAGCTAGTGTTTATCGATGAGAGTGGCTTTTGGATTGGGATGAGTCGGGCTGTGGCAAGAGCACTAGAAGGACAGCGGGTGATCGAAATGATGTGGTCTCAGATCAAAAGTATGGTGCGGCTGTTTAGAACCAGAACGGTAGAAGCATTAACCGGAGTCATTGAAGTGGCTATCAGTTTAGTTGATGCTCAATTCTTTAAGAACTGGTTTACAAAATGCTGTTACTGTACTGAGTAATTCAGGGAGAGGCTGTATCAGGAATTATTTCTAGAGGCAGATCCCAGGAAATCCACAGCCAAATTTTAGTACCTGGTATAAAGCCAATGTGCTTGAGAAACTGAATCGTCATTTGCCGTAAATTGACATTCATCACAGTTGAGCTAAGAGTATTGCTACTCCTTAAGTGGCGTTAGCTGCTCTGGCTATTAAAGTTCTAATTCTCGTTGTTGGTATTTTTCCGATTTTGATTTTTGTCGATTTTTCGCTGCATTATCGTTTCGTTGGCTCTCTCCTGTATTCGATACCTGCACAAACGAGTCTGGTTCAATGTCAATTTCGGTTGATGAATTGATAGGTTGTTCTGTCAACTTCTTAATTAGTTGATTATCTCGGTGTGAGTCATAATCCACTCCCCGGTATTTCTGCAAACCTGTAAAGGTGTAGGCTTTGCCCAAATGAGTGCCACTGAAAGCAACGCCATTTAATCCATAGCTAATGCCTCTTATTTCACCAGTCTGGTGATTACTGACTCGAATACTGATTCCCTTCTGCTGCAATTGCTCAATCAACTGAGGCATAGTGAGAGCAGATTGGGTGGTTTGATCGAGCGATCGCTGAAGTTGCACTCGCACACTCTCCTCATCAGTTCGAGCCAATAACCGTTGTTCTCCGGTTGTTGGGCTGCGGTTGTTTTTTGCTTGGCTAGAGTGGAGCGATTGTAATCCATACGCTTGTTCCAACTGGCGAATCACTGATTCACTCCGGCGATAGTCCCAGCTATCTGAAACCGTTGTGCCATCTAGACGAACCCGACTGGCGACAATATGAGCATGATCATGGTCGCGATCGCTATGCCGCACTACTGCATATTGGTTCATATCAAAGCCCATTGCCTAGAGATATTTTTTGGCAATCTCATGCCAGACTTCATTCTCCAAATGCTCGGTATGGGGCAGGCTCAGGGAAGCATGGTAAACAGCACGGTTCACTCTGGGGTTGAGCTGCTGGGAGAACCGGAATTCGGCTGCCAGTTCACGTGGAGTAAGCCCCTCCATGTTGCTGCCAATTAAGATAGCTCCATCCTTGCCAAACAGATAGTTGAGCAACTTGCTGAAGCTCCGACCTTTAATTTGTTTACCGATCACGGTTCTTCTTCAATCTCTGTTATAAAATTCAGGTCAACCAACTCCCGTCGTACTTGGCTGAGGAGGTTTCTGGTTCGATTGAGCAACTCCTGATCAACGACAATTGGAGTTTCTCCAAATGGAGCAGTGGCGTTAGCAAGTATTGCTTTTGCAATCTGGCTTAGACTGTCACTGATTTTGGTTAACTCCCAGTAGGTTAAACCTGCAATTTGAGTTACACGTCGAGGAAGTTAATTTTTTAATGTCTTGGCACGAAACAATTCTGCCATCGTCAGGTTGTTCGCCGCTGCCATGAGGCGCACTTGTTCTTTCTCCTCAGCATTCAGGGAGATATGAAACTTGATGGGTCTTTTCTGAGGTGACATTCCAGCTAGCCAGGAAGATGGCGAATATTCTTCTCTAGCTTTGCCATCAACGTATTCATCTGTTATCTATCAAGTGGCTATCTCTCTAGTTGCTGCTTTATGGAATAGCTTTCTCTAGTTGCAAAACGAGCAATTATTTCTGGTGATGAGATGAATATACATTACAACATGGCTTGCTCTGCATCCTAGAATTTAAGCGAGTGCCGTAGCCTGTTGCGAAAATGTGGGTCAATAGTGGAAGACTGTAAGAAATTTGTGGAAATTTGAGGGAGTTGACTGTCAACAAGCTTAGGCTACTGAGAATACAGCACTTCAATCCCGTGTGGAAATGGGGGTAAAGGTGGAACGCTGAGGAAAATTGTGGTAGCACGTGAACTTCTGTGCAGGAAGAAATTCTCGCATTTCCTTTTTATCCATGTGGATGATGAGTATTTACTGAGCGCCCGCTAAGTTGAGGGAGCATTCCAGCAAAAACTCCCGAATGTGCTGAATCAGAGCCGCTTCTAGTTCTCGCTCCAAAGCCTCCTTGCCCAAACTCAAGAAATCGAACGAATACGGATTTTTAATGACTTGCTGTGCCAGTTCAGACTGAGGATCAGGAAGAACTCGGCTAAAATTGGTGATTGCACTGCCCTGGCGACGGTAAAGCTGACTATCCATCTGGTGGATTAAGACATTACGGCTCCAGCCATACTGGATGGTTTGCTGGATGTACCACACCCGTTCTTCAGGGGACTTTACGGCATCCAAAATTCGGACGTTGTGCCCCCAGGGAATTAGTGCAACAACCTGTTGCACAATTTGCTCGTCGGGGTAGTCCTCTGCGAATGCCCTCATGTAGAGCAGGTTACGGGCAGAAAAGCCTTTAATGTCTGGGAATGCTTCACGCAGGTCGGTTGCCAACCGATTAATGACCTTGGCTCCCCAACCCTGCTGCTGCTGCCGCTGCAAAATCTCCTGCCCAATCTGCCAGTACAGGAGAATCAGCTCTCGGTTAACTGCCAGGGCTGCCCTGACCTGAGCGTTGCGAATCCGCTCTTTTAGTTCACCTAGAAACTCTTCGTAGCCCAGCTTTGATAAATCGCGACTCATTGCCCCTCCACTCGCAGCTTACTGATTGTATCGGAGAGGCGTTTCGGAAGATGGAAATTGTAGGCTAATTGTCCCTCATCATAGCTTCGCCTCAATTATCCCTACAGGGTGAGGGTGGGTGGGAAATGAAGTACCCCGACTCATCGCTGGGGTTTTATGCTAAGCTGCTGAGGCTGTCCAGGAATTAGTCATCCAGATTGATGTCTTCTTCCAGGTCAACTTCAAACTCCTTATCTGCATCTAGTCAAGATATTTAGTGTATTCCTGAGTTTTAGGAATTAGTTTGGGTAAAATCTCTTCAATAATACGCTTTTGCCCATTTGGTGTAAGGGCAACTTCATTTCCAGCAAGACGAATGTCCTTGCTCTTAATGAGTCTAGATATTGCAACTTCCACGTTCTGGGGCTTTTGATGCATGGCATGTTCTTTAATAGATGCTTTGCTCAGTCGATTGTTGCTGGCATGGTAAAGCAGTAAAAGAACTTCATTTGGTGCAGAAATATCTTTAGCTAACACCAGTGGTTTTCCATCCAACTCGTGAATAATTGAATGCTCTAGCTGAACAAGCTGTTCAATTACTTCCGCAATTATCTTGCGATCCTTATTCCATGCGAGGCGCAGAAATTCTGCAAAAAGCCACTTTCCCATGTGAAGCACCAGCATAGAATCCATGTAGTTTGCGGTATACTCCGGGGAAATATGAACAGCACCACGATCGGAGCGGAATTTATATACTACCCTAATCACTTGGGTAATGTGTTGACGATCTTTTTGCCCAAGGACATGAGAGTAATTTTTGCTAATCAGCGTATCGCAAGCTTGTCCTGGAAGGGCTTCATGACTGACTACACCCGTATCCATTTGTAAAAGACAACGTGAAACCGCTTCACATAAACGACCTCCATCTAACTCTGTTGGTTGCCAATCACCCCCAATAAAGCGTTGCTGCATCTCCACGTAAGACTCAACAACTAGCTTTGCAAGATCAGAATCAACAATTAATACAAGCTCCTGAGTAAGCTGCTGTGTAGTAAGTTTCATCAATTCCTAACGCAGATTTAAGCAGACATTTCACTAGCATTGTCTAAACCCGCCATCTTTGCCGCAGCTTCCATACCAGGTGGTTGTAACTGAAATCCATCTGCAACTTGAATCACCTTACCTTTGTTTGAAATTTCCTTCAAAGCCCGACCAATACTCCGTTCGCCAACTTTGACTTCAAATGCCTGGTACAAGAAGTTTGTCAACCGACCTGCTGAAACAACTTTGTGTGCATCACTGGTTGCTCGACGGATTGCCCATAGCGCAAAAATCCCTTTCTCTGCCACAGAGCGATCTTTGATCACAGAATGTCCATCTACACCTAAAGCAAGAGCATTCCAATTTTTTGTCCACTCCTCAACATCTTTTGAGACAATACTAAATTTACGCTTTACCGACTTAGATCCTGGTGATGTTTCATCAACATTATCTTTGCTGCTGGCTTTGTTACGGGCACGAGAAGTAGAACCCGGTAGCCACTTATCCTCAATGTTAGAATCAGAAAACTCTCTCAGAACTTTACGCGCTGCTTCTCGCCCAGTTACTCGCAACTCAATCATGCCCTCCTCAATTGATAAGTCTGGTGTATCGTTCAACCCAGAAGTGTTGAATCTAGACACAAAACTTTACATCAGACTATACAAGCGTCTCTGGCAGCAGATCATAGCTCCAGTGAACAATTGAGCATCGCCGACTCAATTCTAATTGCAGATAGCGAAATTT
>JAAUQZ010000192.1 GCA_012033355.1 Leptolyngbyaceae cyanobacterium RM1_406_9
ATCGCCCAGGCAGACCGGGAATACACCGGGCGCACAGGTCAACTCTGGCTGGTGGGTACGGGCCCAGGACAGCTTGACCAGATTACCCCGGCGGCTCAGATGGCGATCGCTCAGGCAGATGTGGTGATTGGCTACACGCTGTATGTGGAGTTAGTGTCATCTTTACTGCGACCCGGACAGATTGTAGAGGCATTACCGATTACCCAGGAGCGACAGCGGGCCCAGCGAGCCATTGAATTAGCAAACTGGGGGCTGACGGTGGCAGTCATCTCATCGGGTGATTGCGGTATCTACGGCATGGCGGGACTGGTGCTGGAAGAATTGCGATCGCTCTGCTGGGATGGCAAAGCGCCTGCTGTGCAGGTCTTTCCAGGAATTACAGCCCTACAAGCAGCAGCTTCGCGGGTTGGCGCACCGCTGATGCATGACTTTTGTGCGATCAGCCTCAGCGACTTGCTCACTCCCTGGACCGTAATTGAACAGCGTTTGACGGCAGCGGCTCAGGCAGATTTTGTGACAGCGCTTTATAACCCGCGATCGCAGACCCGTACCGAACAAATTGCGATCGCCCAACAGATTTTCCTGAAGTATCGCGCTCCTGATACTCCCGTTGCAATTGTTCATTCGGCTTACCGTCAGGATGAACAGATCACCCTGACCACCCTGGCAGAGTTCCTGGAAACCTCCGTCGATATGCTGACAACGGTTCTCATCGGTAATCAGAGCAGTCGCAGCTATGCCAACTGGATGATCACCCCACGCGGCTATTTAGGGTTTTCCTAGCCAGAAATCTAACTGAGTGTAGATGTAGCAAACAGTCGAATTTGAGGCAATGATGAAAGACCCAATTGTGCGCGTTGAAATTTTAGGTTCACTATGTTTTCCACCGCCAATCGGCTCTTACCCTGTCACTTCTGAAACTAACGAGGAGTTTATATGCGTTTGACTCGTTTTAACTTATCTGCACTGCGCCCAGTTCGTTTTCTGGTTATCGCTTTTGCGTGTGTTTTGATGATGTTTTCCTATGCTTATCCTGCCTACAGTAAGCCCCTAACGTTGGATAGTTCAAGCCGACCTGAACAGGGCGAAGAGCCGCTGAACGAAATCTACGGAGAGTCAGAAGATTCACTACGGACGGGTGTTCTTTCGGGAGAAGAAACTCGTAAAAGAGCTAACGAAGGAATTAATGAAGTCCAGGGTTCAGCAAACAAAGAAAATATGTACACCCCTGAGAATGCAAATGCTGACACTGTAGAGGATAAAGTCAAGCGGGGTTTAGAGAAACTAACCAACCGGGATTAGGTGAGGGACATCCCAATTTTGTAGCTCTCACCTTGAAGCCCTCCTAAGTCAGGGCTATGGTGTACACATCTCCTGTGTCAACCTCAATATCCTGCATTTTGCCCCCAATTCCCCAAGTTTGGGGGACTTCCGAGCCTCGAACCGTTTCCGTGGAGCGCTCTAAATGACTTAAAGTCCCCCCAGAATTGGGGGATTTAGGGGGCGAAAAAGACTCAAACGAAGTCAGACCCGACTGGGTGCATCCCAGTTTTGCAAGTTTGCCCTCATCCCCCAACCCCTTCTCCCCTTTTTGGGAGCCGGATTGAAAGTCCCTCTCCCGCTCTGGGAGAGGGATTTAGGGTGAGGGCTGAAAAAGTGGGAAGTGGGATGCACCCGACCCGACTTGTGTATACACAGAACCCTGGTAAAGCGAGGAGCTTAAGCTCCTCGCTTTGTATTTTGGTAAAAGTCCTTCTTAATTAGAAGTTGCGGCAAAACCGAGTAGAACTAGAATCTTCCCGAAGTTAGAGAAAATCAAATGAGAAACAGAGTACGAATGTGACCTTTGCTAGAGGGAGTGATCACTCTTATATTCGTAATCTTTAGCAGGTAAACAAAAAATGTTCTTCTTGAACTAAAAGCCCCAGGAAAGGCGTGAAGCAGCTTCAGGGTTGGCCAGAAGAGCTATTAGCTCAAGGGTCATCTGAAGCGATTGACTAAAGCAATAGGCATTTTGAGTAAACAGGCGATCGCTTCCTCCATTGCAGAAAGCATCATGCCCTTTGTTTGCTCTGGCTTGATGCGTTGTTAGTGCGATAAGGAGCATTTCGTGGATAGACTATTTTCATTTTTCAAAAAGCTGAAATTACGGCAAATTCTGTCTGTTCTGATTGTCGGAACGGCTCTATTTTTGACCACTGCTTGTAACACTGGCAATATGCAAGGTGCCCGTCCCCAAAATCCTCCCGTTCAGTTGGGCGGAAATAATAACCCTCACAAAGGGGGTGGAGACGGATATACGAACTACCGCATGAGTACCGATCCTGCTGTTAACCAAAGCGATCGGCAGGGCGATCGCGCTAGCTTACCTTCTAGCTCTAATCAGCTAGTTGCCAGCGGTGGAATTGAAAGCAATGCCTCAGATTTGCTTTACCCTGGCTCCAGCGCGACGGATACTAAAAATCCTGATATTGGACCAGTCGATTCAGAAATTTTGAAAAGAGAAGCTCAACAGGTTCCTGCACGCCGTCAACTCAGCATCGACCGCAATGATCCAGACGCAAAAATTCTTGAGAGAACGGGTGAAGCTTTCAAGGATGCCTCTGAATTCTTGACCGATATGGGTAAATCTGCGGCTGAACAGCCTGAGTTGCAGCGCAACCCTGCTTTTGCTCGATAAAGCTCGATAAGTGTCGGTTGCATCAGTTAGTTTGCAAATCGATTATTGTCGCTTAAAACTGTTTGAATTCAGTTCAAGCGGTCGATTCAAGTCAAAGTCAAAGTAAACGGAGTGAATTCTATGAACAAGGTATTTTCTGCTCTTAAGCGAACTCAAATTGTTCGAGTGTTAGTTATTTTTCTGGCAGGCGTTTCTATGCTGTTGAGTACTGCTTGCAGCAGCACTCCAAATGCTCCAAAAGTTTCGGGCGAAGGATCTTATACGGGTGGCGCTCCTCAAATGGAGATCTACAAGCGCGTTCAGCCTAATGAGGGCGGCATGAATGAGTACAGCAATGTTGATCCTCGCGCTAACACCAGCCGAGCAGAAGCTAAGGCTAAAGGATTAGTTGACAATGCGGAGCGCAACGTCCGACGTGGATTTGATGATGTCAGAGAGGCTCCTGATCAACTAGGTAAAGTTGTTCGAGAGGGTGGGCGTAATCTCAATGAGCAAGCCCAACAAACCACTAAAGAGCTTCAGCAGGGTATTCGAGAAGGCAGCCGTAACCTAAGTCGCAACGCTCGTGAAACCCGTGAAGGTGCAGCTAACGTGGTTCAGGATGTGAAGGGCAGAACTAACGAAGCGGTGAGAGATACGCAGCGTGCGTTAGATAACGCTTCTGATATGCTCGATAGCCCTGCATAGGTGCGATCGCAGATGTTGTTAACAGATATCACTTGATTTGCCTGTAGACTTAAGCGTGAGGATGCCATCCTCACGCTTAATCTATTGGTTATTTAATTTGTTGGTTATTTATTGGCTGTAAAGAGTCTAAAAATGATAGAACCTTTTTTGCTCAGCCGCCTTTTGCTGCAATTTGGAGATGCCTCTAGAAATTTATTAGAGGAAATGTCTGCTATCACTCTTACCCCTGATGGTAGTCTTTGGGTTGGCTCTGATGAATTAACTACCGTTGAGCGGCTTTTTCCGATTGATCATCATGTGTTTGGTGAGCATGAATCGGTGGCGATCGCCAACTTCATCGAGCTATTTGACCAGGACAGTGAAATTGACATTGAAGGTTTAGACTACAACGAACCTTATCTTTGGTTCACAGGCTCACACAGCACCAAGCGCAAGAAAACAAAGGGGAAAAATCTCGAAAAAGATATTCGCAAACTGTCAGAAATTAAAACGGAACTCAACCGCTACATAATCGGTCGAATTCCGTTTTCAGAAAAGAAGCTACACAAATCTTGTCCGCATCCAACCCACCCCCAAAAAACTTGCACAGCCGCCTGCCTTAAAAAAACTGATGAAGGTAATATCCTAACTGAAGCATTAAAAGCAGATAGCCACTTAGGACCTTTCCTTTCAAACTGTATCCCTTCTAAGGAAAATGGGTTTGATATTGAAGGATTAGCAGTTTATAACAATACGATTTTCCTGGGTTTACGTGGGCCGGTTTTACGAGAGTGGGCAATCATTTTAGAAATAGAGGTTGAAGAGACAGAGCCAGGAATCCTTACTTTGAAAGAAATGGGTGAAGATGAACAGCTTTACAAGAAGCATTTCGTTGATCTCAAGGGGTTAGGCATTCGGGAACTGTGCTTTCATGGCAAAGATCTGTTGATTCTAGCGGGTCCAACCATGAGCATCGAAGGAGCAATGCGCGTTTATCGGCTTAAGCACGCCCTAGAGCATCCTAGCGATAGCTTATTAAGTCAGGATACGGGAGATTTAGAAGTTGTGTTTGATCTCCCTTTTACCCTGGAAACTGATCATGCAGAAGGGCTTGCATTGTTTCCCTGCTTCGATCAGACCAATGGCTTACTGGTGGTTTACGATTCACCTGATCCGGTTAGAAAAGCCGCCTCAGATGCTATTTTTGTAGATATTTTTAGACTGAAATAGAAACAGTACTAGGATGCATCCCAGTTTTGCATTTAGTTTTGTGAGTAGCGCGGGCGAAACCCGCGCCACTCACAAAATTGGAATGTACCCCAGTACTATAGCTAAGGGCAATCTCGATTTTCTATCTCTCCATCGGGCATGATCGTGTTACAAAAAATTGCCTGGTCAAAAGTATCGCTTTCAACGTTTGCATCACGTAAGTTAGCGTAGCTCAAATTAGTTTGATTGAAGTTAGCATTATTTAGACTTGCATTGATTAAGACGCTGCGCGTTAAGTTTGCGTTACTTAAATCTGCCTCAGCTAAGATAGCATCTTCTAAAATTGCGGCCCTGATATCGGCATCTATAAATATTGCTTGATTGAGTGTTGCACCTTTCAAGTTAGCATATCTTAAAGTTGCATCTTTTAGGGAAACTCGATTCAAATCTGCCCGAATTAGAATAGCATTGTTCAGCTCAACTCCATCTGCCTGTGCATCGTCTAGAACGGCACTTTCCATTCGAGCGCCTTCAAGATTAGCATCTGTCATTTTTGCCTGTCGAAAATTTGTACCCCTCAATGTTGCGCCCCTCAAATTAGCTTCTGATAGGTTAGCTGCTTCTAATACAGCCGACGACAAATTAGCCCGTGTCAGTGTGGCTTGATTTAAATTGGCACTTGCCAAGTTTGCTTCAAAAAGGGTCGCTTGCCGCAAGTTTGCCTCTACCAAACTAGATTTAGCTAGGGCAGAATCTTGGAGATTTGCGCCAGCTAAATTTACTCTATCTAGATTAATGTCAGACAAGTTAGCTTCTATAAGCTCACTTCCTTTGAAGTCGGTGCCTTCTAAATCAATTAGGGGTTGGTTACGAACAATTAAATTTGCCTCAGCCAAAAATTGCAAAAGCTGACCTTTACGTTGACCACGAAGCTGATGTAATGTTGCAACTGTTCTGGCTCTACCTAAGTTTGTCTTACTGATAGCTATTGCGCTCTGGTTTCCTTCTACAAACAAGGTCGTGATTTGGTCAAAATATTCATCTAATACTGCCTGTTCTTGTCTAAGATTGACCTGATGGTTTGCATAAAGGAAAATACTCACTAAAAGGAGGGAAAGAATTAATAGCTGTAAAAGCCAATTCTCCTGGTACTTCAAATTTGATTTGCGCCAAGTCTTGGTAAGCCAGTGTTGAGCTTTCATTGGAAATTCTGAGGTGGCTTAAGTGCCTGCGAATGTTGTGACAATCCGACTGGTTAAAATAGGATACAGCTCAAATAAGATCATGCCTAATACGACCAGGTTAAATAAATAACGCCAGGAAAACTGCTTGCTTGCCAATCGAACTTGAGGACGTTCCGAAGTAGTAGTGTTAATGACCGCAGTGAGACAAAACATGAGGGGTAGGAAAAGCGCCAGGGTAAATCGATTACCGCTAGCGATGGGCGTATACCAGGCGTAAAGCAGCGTGTAAGCAATAAAATAGCTGAAATAGAAGAGTAAAAGAAATAACTGGCTCTTAGTAACTTTTATGTTGCGGAGATTCGCTAGCGTGGTGAGGAGGGCGATCGCCAAATAAATCACCAAATACTTGAAATATCCGTAGGATTTTTTAGCAACCGCTATTACTTTGTCTAGACCATCATAAAACCGTTCAAAAATCTCTGAAGCGGTATGTTCTCGCAAATACTTTTCCAAGCTGGGAATTTGCTCAGGCGGCATTTCTGGCCAGCCTTTCCCATCTCCATACGATCTGGTTCCTTGCTCTGCCTCCTCCCAGGAATCATACCAGATATAAAAAGTTGAGTTGACGTTATAGAAATAATGTCCAAAAACTCTTTTACTGGTGCTGATGTAGGGATATAGAGTAATCAGAAAACAAGAAATGACTAGAGCCAAACTCAAGATGCGCTGCAAAAAAATATTTCTGGCTCTAGTAAAGTCAATTTTGCCCTTGAAATCGCTGTAAAGAAGATAAGCCGACTGCGCTAAAAAATTAGGATAAATAGTGCAAGTCCAGGCAGAATCGAGGCTTTAGTGAGGTGAGTAATGCCAGCCACAATCCCGGTTACTGTTCCTAACTTCCAGCCTGGTTGCTTGAACATCCGAGCCATTAGTAAGAAGCTACAGAAACTTAAAAAATAGAATAAAATTTCAGCTTGAAAATAGGCTGCTCTAAACAGGAATACGGTAAAGGCTGTAATAAGCAGCAGATTGATTGACTGTAGGGTCGAAAAGAATCTCCGAAAAATCAAAAAAAGGCAGGGAAGCAGTGCAATGGATAGGACAATGTTGAAATATTTACCGCGTGTAAAAGATTCATTTTCTGTAAGGCTTGGATCATAAACCAATGACTGTAAGAAGGGGTAGACTGGCATTCGATTGCGTCCACCCACATAGTTATAGTTAGTTTCATATAGACTTCGAGTGTAGCTTAAGTAAGCTCCCTGATCGACACGACTAATGTCTAGATTAATTCTCTTTGAATGTTCTACTGCACCATAGGTATAGAGCGCTAGCAGCAGAAGTGCCAGACACAAGATGCAAATTCTTTTGAATGAGTAGATAGGCTGTATCATTTGAGGTTTGCTTGACTTGATGCTTCTTCTGAATTAGTTGATGAAAGGCGATCGTCCCTACCAGAAACCCTTTACCAGGCATTTAGGACGAAACTAACGAAATAAATTATATTTAAGAATGCAATAGATTGCCCGAAAGCCATCTCGCCAACCAATTTTCTTGCCGTCTTTATACATTCGACCATAGTAGGAAATCCCTACTTCATAAATTCGGCATCCTTTTTTAGCAATTTTTGCTGTGATTTCAGGCTCAAACCCAAAGCGATTTTCTTCAATTCTTACAGATTGAATAATCTCCCGCCGAAAAGCTTTATAGCAGGTTTCCATATCGGTCAGGTTGATATTAGTAAACATATTAGATAGCGTGGTCAAGAACTTATTTCCAACCATGTGCCAGTAGTAGAGGACTCGATGAGGTCCGCCTCCAGCAAAACGAGAGCCATACACCACGTCTGCTTTGCCTTCCAAGATAGGATTAATGAGCAAAGGATATTCCTGGGGATCATATTCTAGATCCGCATCTTGAATGATCACGATGTCGCCTGTTGCAACGCTAAATCCACTGCGTAATGCCGCCCCTTTGCCATAGTTTTCAGGATGATAAATCACCTTGTTGACTTGAGGTTCAATCTCTGAAATCAGCAATTCCCTTGTGCCATCGATTGAACAGTCATCAACGATGATAATTTCACAGTTGCGTATGGGAGATGCCTTGACTGCTTTAACAACGGTTTGGATGGTTTTTACTTCATTAAAGCAAGGTATGACGACACTCAATTTCATAACATATATCAATTCTTTTAGATGATCTTAATAGGTTCGACTCGTTTCAATTAGCGCTTCGATAAAGTATCTCTTTCAATAAAATGTTCGATCGCTTTATTATTTTTTAGATTTGTCAATGCTTAGAAAATATACTCCCAAACGGTCAAGTTATCAATTGCTCAAATTTAACGGCTTGGCTAGAGGTGGAGACTGATGCGATTTTTATGTAAACGCAGGCATTCTGCCCGCATTTACACAAAAATCTGAACCCACTCAGAGGTGGGCTTGAAGCAGGTAACATATCGAAGGGGTAGGATGCGGTTAACTGCGCCCTGAGTCCTTTTCCGGTAGCTTCAAGGACATTTCATTTCTAAATTAGGTGCCTCATTCCTTCTAATTTCCTTCTGATGGAGTTTAGATCGTGACTAAGAAAAAAAGACCCGCGCTGCTGTTGCTGTCTGGAGCGCGATCGCCCTGATTGCAGGAGGAATTGGTGCCTACTGGCTGCTGGCGCGTCGTCTGCCTGCGGGAGGGCTACCCGTTGGCACAGACGTAATTCCGCAAACGGCACTGATGACGCTTTCCTTTTCCACCGATGAAGGGCAGTGGCGCGACCTGCGGCAGTTTGGCACTCCCGAAACGCAAGAATCGCTGAACCAAACTCTGGCTGACCTGCGCGATCGCCTGCTGACTGCTAACGGCTTCGACTACGAGCGCGACATTCGACCCTGGGTAGGCGATGAAATCACGATCGCGTTTCTGTCGCCCTCCCTGCCTGCTGAGGATTCAGAAGAGACAGAGCCGCCCATTCTAGAGCCACAGCAAAATCCGCAAACTGCCGTAATGGTTCTGCCAATCGGCGATCCGGCAGAGGCGCAGCAAATTCTAACCAATCCTCAACCCGAATTTAGCGTCAATTTCGCCGAGCGAGACTACCAGGGCGTGACAATCCGGGAATTTGAGGGCGCAGACGCGACCTACTCAGCCGCCGTGTTAGACAATCGGCTGGTGGTCATTGCGACAGAGGGGGAAGCGATCGAGCAGGTGATCGACACTTCCAAAGGAGAGGCTTCTGTGGCTCAGACTCCGGGCTACGGTCAAGCGCTGCGGCAAATCTCAGCACCCCAGCCCTTTGCGCGGCTGTATGTGAATGCGCCTGCTGCCAGGGCGATCGCCACTGCGGGTTCACCCCAGGCATTGCCGCCGCAAAACCTGACTCCGCTGCAAAATAATCGGGGCATCGCCGCCACCGTCAACCTGGAGCCAGAAGGTTTGCGCTTTCAAGGAATTGCCTGGTTAGACCCGGAAGGGGAACTGGCCTATCAGGTTGAGAATGGCTCGGACACGATGCCTACCTTGCTGCCAGCAGAGACGCTGATGATGGCTTCAGGCGGCAATTTGCAGCGATTTTGGCAGGACTATAGCCAGCGGGCTGACGGAAACGCGATTAGTCCGATTAGCCCAAATAACTTGCGGACAGTGCTGCAAGAGTTGACCGGGCTGAACCTGGACGAAGACCTGATTGCCTGGATGGGAGGAGAATTTTCCCTGTCTGTAATTGAAATTCCGGCTAGTGCTGAGCCTGCGGCACCCGGTTTAGCAGGTGCCGGAGTGCTGATGATGGTGCAGGCTAGCGATCGCGCTGCTGCCGATGCGACCCTGGCTCAGCTTGACGAAGTAATGAGCGATCGCTACCGTTTTCAGGTTGAGGGAACCACCATCGAAGGACAGTCCGTTGTCCAGTGGACTTCACCGCTCAGCGGCTTAACCATCACCCGCGGCTGGCTAGAGGGAGACGTAGCATTTCTAGCGTTTGGTGAAAATTTGGCTCAGACCATTCTGCCACAGCCCGAAACGGCCCTGGCGGCCACTGATTTATATAAACAGACGATTGACCCCGAATTTGACCCCAACAACGGTCACTTCTTTGTAGATGTCGATCGCCTGCTCAGCGAAGATAGCCCTGTCCCTGTGCCCAATCTGCCTCCAGCCAACGAAGCGTTTGTTCAAGCGATTCGGACGATTGGCGTGACGGCTGCAATTCGAGACAAGTACAGCACCCGTTACGATGTTCACGTCAGGCTTGAAAAAGCAGGCGACCCCGGCGAACTTCCCCCTCCCGCTGCTCCCTCAGCTTCCCCCAGTCCTCAAAGTCCATAACACTCAATGCCTCTACTCCTGCCATGAGCAGCCCTACCGCAACGCTACTGATTTCCTGCCCCGACCAAAGAGGACTGGTCGCAAAAATCGCTAACTTCATCTATTCCAATGGCGGCAACATTATTCACGCCGACCAGCACACCGACTTTGCAGCGGGGCTATTTTTGACCCGAATCGAGTGGCAGCTAGAAGGGTTTAACCTGCCGCGTGACCTGATTGGGCCGGCGTTTAATGCGATCGCCCAGCCGCTCCAGGCAAACTGGCAGCTTCAGTTTTCCGATACCGTTCCCCGCATTGCCATTTGGGTCAGCCGCCAGAATCACTGCCTGTATGACCTGATCTGGCGACAGCAATCGGGAGAGTTGGCGGCCGAAATCCCGCTGGTGATCAGCAATCATTCGCAGATGGAGGCGATCGCCCAACAGTTCAACATTGATTACCACCACATCCCCATCACCCAAGCAACCAAAGCCGAACAAGAAGCCAAACAGCTAGACCTGCTGCGCCAATACCGGATTGATCTCGTTGTGCTGGCAAAATATATGCAGATTCTCAGCCCCGACTTCATCGCGCAGTTTTCCAAAGTAATCAACATTCACCATTCCTTTCTGCCTGCCTTCGCCGGAGCAAATCCCTACCAGAGAGCCTACGAACGCGGAGTCAAAATCATCGGCGCTACCGCCCACTACGTTACTCAAGACCTAGACGAAGGCCCCATCATCGAGCAAGATGTCGTTCGAGTCAGCCACCGCGACGAAATAGCCGACCTGATTCGCAAAGGCAAAGACCTGGAACGCATCGTCCTGGCTAGAGCCGTCCGCCTCCACCTGCAAAACCGCGTCCTCATCTACGGCAACCGCACCGTCGTTTTCGCCTAACCTAAAGCTAGTTAGAAGGGTAAATCTTTCATTCGCCGAACAAAATTCCCCCAGCCCCAGCCCCTAG
>JAAUQZ010000193.1 GCA_012033355.1 Leptolyngbyaceae cyanobacterium RM1_406_9
TTGCAGCCCTGAATCAGTTGTAAGATTAGCGGGTTAGTGGTTTGGCTGCGCGGATGAGTGCGATCGCTTCTCAGTTCGAGAAAATTGTTGGTTCACCTGGGGTTTGTGCCTGGGAAAACCTGAACCCTGAGCAGCAGGAGCAAATCAGCGCAGCCCTGATTCCTGGAACTCAAATTAACTGTGTGGTTTACCCCACGACTCAGGCAGAGCTAGCAGACGTGATCACCTGTGCCAGTCAAAATCACTGGCGCGTTTTGCCCTGCGGCTCTGGCAGTAAACTGCACTGGGGCGGACTGGCAGAAGGCGTTCAGGTAGCGGTGAGTACGGCAAAGCTAAATCGTCTGATAGACCATGCGGTGGGCGATCTGACGGTCACGGCTGAGGCTGGAATGCAGTTTGCAGAACTTCAGGCGACGCTGGCAAAGGTAGGCCAATTTCTGGCGATCGCCCCCACCTATCCTAACCGGGCAACACTGGGCGGCATTGTTGCCACCGCCGATACAGGAGCTTTGCGCCAGCGCTATGGCGGCATTCGCGATATGCTGATTGGGCTTTCCTTTGTGCGATCGGATGGACAGATTGCCAAAGCGGGTGGGCGGGTCGTGAAGAACGTTGCAGGCTACGACCTGATGAAGCTATTTACCGGGTCTTATGGAACGTTAGGTATTATCGATCAGGTCACATTTCGGGTATATCCGCTGGCAACTGCCTCCCAAACGGTCATGCTTACCGGAACGGCAGAGGCGATCGCCCAGGCGACCAAAACGCTACTCGCTTCAGCCTTGACCCCAACCGCAATTGAACTCCTTTGTAACAGCACTGTTGCTCAGCTACAGCTAGGTGAGGGCATGGGGCTGGTTAGCCGCTTTCAGGGAATTGCGGTCAGCGTCGAACAGCAAGCCACCAAACTGCTAGAAGTGGGTCAAGCGCTAGACTTAAAGGGCAAAGAATTGACCGCTGAAGATGAGTCCAACTTATGGCACCGATTATCAGAATTTGAGGTGACAGCCGCCGAACCTGCAATTGCCTGCAAGATAGGAGTATTGCCCGCTAACGCAGTCGCAACTTTAGCAAAAGTGAGTGAAATGAGGCATGAAATGACTGAGGCGATCGCCACTATCCACGCCAGCAGCGGCTTAGGCAAACTTAAGTTGAGTGGTGATATTACTCCTCAAATGCTGCTCAAAATTCGCCAACTTTGTGAGTCTCAGGGGGGCTTCCTCACGGTGCTAGCGGCTCCAGTATCTTTCAAACAACAGTTTGATGTTTGGGGCTATTCAGGAAATGCGCTGGAATGGATGCAAAAGTTAAAACACCAGTTTGATCCACAAAATTTACTCAGTCCCCATCGTTTTGTTCCCACGTCTTATTCCCAATAGTTGAGGGGTGCGATCGCCAAATGAACACAGACACAACCCAAGCTGCTGCTCAAAACCTGGACTCCTTTCCCAGCTTTGATGCCAAACATCCGCCCGACCAAAAACTGGTAGATGCCTGCGTCCACTGCGGCTTCTGCTTGACCACTTGCCCCAGCTACCGGGTGATTGGTAAAGAAATGGATTCGCCCAGGGGCCGAATCTATTTAATGAATGCCATTAATCACCACGAAGCGCCGCTGTCTACTGCAACTTCACAGCACTTTGACTCCTGCTTGGGCTGTCTTGCCTGCACTACAGCCTGCCCATCGGGTGTGCAGTATGACCAACTGATTGCCGCAACTCGCCCCCAGGTTGAGCGAAATGTTCCTCGTACTTTGGGCGATCGCCTCTTCCGCCAACTCATCTTTTCTCTCTTTCCTTACCCCAATCGTCTGCGGTTGCTGCTGATTCCTCTATTTGTTTACCAAAAGTTAGGATTGCCAAAACTGGTGCGCTCTACCGGAATTCTTCAGCGATTTGTGCCCCGACTGGCTGCGATGGAATCTCTACTGCCCAACGTTACTGCCGAATCATTTCAAGATACGATGCCGACCGTGATTCCAGCGCAGGGAGAGCAGCGCTATCGGGTGGGAATGATTCTCGGCTGTGTGCAGCGGCTGTTCTTCTCAGAGGTAAATGAAGCGACGGCCAGAGTTCTCAGTGCCAATGGCTGTGAGGTGGTCATTCCCAAATCACAGGGCTGCTGTGCGGCCTTGCCTCAGCACCAGGGACAGGAAGCACAGGCACAGGCGATCGCCCGCCACATGATCGACAGCTTTGAAGGCACCAACGTAGACGCAATCATTATCAATGCCGCAGGCTGTGGACATACGCTAAAGGAATACGATCATATCCTGCAAGATGACCCCGACTACCGTGAGAAGGCACAGAAATTCGCCAGTCAAGTCAAGGATGTTCAGGAGTTTTTGGGGGCGATCGGACTCACTGCTCAACTTTCTCCCCTCACCGATGCACCTTTAACAGTGGTTTACCAGGATGCCTGTCACCTGCTGCATGGACAAAAGATTAGCCTGCAACCGCGTCAGTTGCTCCGACAAATTCCAAATGTGCAGCTTCGAGAACCTATGGATGCGGCCCTCTGCTGCGGCAGTGCAGGCGTTTACAATATGCTGCAACCTGAAGTCGCGGACGAGTTAGGACAGCAAAAAGTGCAGAATTTGCTTAACACGGGTGCCACGCTGATTGCTTCCTCGAATCCGGGCTGCTCACTGCAAATTCAGAAACACCTTCAGCTTCAGGGCAAAACCGTCCCGCTGATGCACCCGATTCGTCTGTTGGACTACTCCATTCGCGGCGTGAAACTAGAAAATCTGGCATTGCTGATTTGATGTATGAATTTCGTAGGGTCATGGCAATGCCATGACCCTACAGTTCCGTCTCCCAGAGCGTAGGGTGCGTCACGACGCACCCTACAAAATCTCTAGCCTTCTGCATCTGGGATTGCCAAAGCTAACTGATAAATTTGGCGGCGCGATAGGGAAGTTTTTTGAGCAAGCTGGCGGCTGGCTTGAGAACGCGACAGTCCCTGACTCAACAACTGCTGCAACTCGGCTCTCAGGGCTGACTCTGACAACATCGGCTCGACCAGTTCACTGCCAGCAATGACCAGGGTGAATTCTCCCTGGGGTTCTCGATCATAGTAGTGGGCGATCGCTCCTCTAAACTGCCGCGCCACACCTCCTCGTGCAGTTTGGTCAATTCTCGGGCCAGGGCGATCGCTCGACCAGTTCCCAATACCTCTGATAAATCTTTCAGGGTTTGCCGCAGACGGTGGGGAGATTCATATAAAATTAGCGTTCGAGCCTCAGTTTGCAAAGCTTCCAGGCGATCGCGTCGTTCCTGTCCTTTAGCAGGTAAAAAACCCTCAAAAATGAAGCGATCGGTCGCTAGCCCCGATACGCTGAGCGCCGTCACCCCGGCACTAGCTCCTGGAATGGGCACTACCGTAATTCCCTCATCAGTACAGGCTTTCACCAGTTCATAGCCCGGATCAGAGATTCCCGGCATTCCGGCATCAGTGACGAGGGCGATCGCCTTCCCCTGCCGCAGACGTTCCATTAGTTCAGGTAAGCGACTGTGGCGATTGTGGTCGTGATAGCTAACCTGTGGCGTAGAGATTTGAAAATGCTGAAGTAGCTTTCCGGTGTGGCGAGTGTCCTCAGCGGCGATCGTATCTACCGTTTGCAGAATTCGCACTGCCCGGAAGGTCATGTCCTCCAGGTTGCCGATAGGGGTTCCTACTACATAGAGAGTGCCGTGCATGGAGGCATCGTAGCTCAGAGTGAGGGCTATATTATTTTAGATTTTGGATTTGTAATTTTGGATTGAGGCAGAAGTAGCGGTCACGCTCACCCGCCGCAGGCAACCTTTGCATCTCAATCAACTATATTGAGGCGTTTATATTGAGGCGTTTCGGTGCAGGGTTGTTAGGCGCGATGCGAGAGCCACCTTACTGTACAAGGGTGTAGCATCAGCATCATTTGTTATCGCTACTGGAACAATCTCTCCTAAACCTGTTGGTGTTTCATGTGGTCTGTTGATGATCGGCAAGCACTTCATCGATTACATATCGAGCTTTTCCTGCTTCTAAGGGGTTAGTCTTAACGTGTTCAACAAGTGTAATCAACGCCTTCCACAGTACCCAGCCTCGACCTCTTGCCCAGGTTGCGTTATCAACTGGAACAGCAGCACGGAACGCTTCCCGGCTTTCCCTGCTCAAGAGCGTCCATGCAATCGTCAAGTCGCAAGCAGGATCACCCACGCCCGAACACCCAAAGTCAATGACGGCACCTAATCGCCCCATCTTGACCAGCAAGTTCGCTGCACTGACATCTCCATGAAACCAGACGGGTGAGCCATGCCATGTTGCTTTAAGGGCGGCTTCCCACACCGCAGTTATCGCGTCGGTGTCAATCTGGCTGTCTAAAATTGCAATCGACTGCCGGGTATCCGCGTCATAAACTGTCAGTGACCCGCCACGAAAAAAGTTGTGCAAACCAGGCAGCGGTCCTCCCGTTGGGTCGATCCGCTGCAAAGCCGTAAGGAATTGAGCCAACGCGATCGCAAACTGACAGCGATCGGCAATGCGCTCAATTACAGCGTTCTCACCTTCAAGCCAACGGTAGATAGACCAATGCCAGGGGTATCCAGCGCCGGGGACACCCATTGCCAAAGGGACAGGGATGGAAAGCGGTAGGAGTGGTGCAAGTTTTGGCAGCCATTGATGCTCCTTTTCCACTTGCGCGGAGTACCTTTCGGCACTTGGGAGTCTCACAGACATATTCTCGCCAAGATGAAAAGTCCTGTTATCCACTCCGCCGAATGCAACGGGTTTGATAGGAAGGTCTGCCCATTCGGGAAATTGCGCTGCAATCAACTTTTCTACGAGTGATACGCTGATATCCAGGTTTCTTGTAGCAGGCATATTATCAAAGTGCATGAGAGTAGTTCGCTCTCGATAAATTAGCAGGCAAAAGTAACAAGGATCTGTAAGCCACATTTTGTATTACATATAATACAAAATGTGGCTGTATTGGCTCTAAATGCTCACAAACAACTCTTATACTGCTGCCCTCACTGCTAAACTAGCGACCTAACAAGGGTTTATACCGATAGCTCTGAACTGGAGTTCTAGCTTTTGTATAGCTACAAAGCATAATTGGTATAAAAAAGTTTATTCTATTGGGAAAATACTGGTTTTATTTGGTTTCCTTCTTAAGTTGTTGAAGCTTTTAATAAGACTGAACTTGACTGCGTAGTTTCCAGGGTTGGAAAACCATACTGCTGAAAGAGCGACTTAATCAGGGTTCTTAAATTGAAACGCTCTTCTTGCTAGTTTTCACGATCGCTTCCGCGTTTCGTTAATTCAATTTGAATTTCTCCCCAGGCTACTCTACATCATGGTTACTACCAGCCCTGAATTCGCTACTGTTTCTGCATCTTTTCGTTCCCAGGTTCGTGCAAGAGGTTCGGCTGATATCCATTGCTCCGTCAATAACAAAATGAAACGGTGTGTTGACATTTTAGGAGCAACGGTAGGACTGCTATTGACCGCGTTGGTTGTGGTGCCAGTGGCGATCGCCATTCAGCTTGATAGCCCTGGCCCAATCTTCTATAGCCAAACTCGCTGTGGGCATCGCGGCCGTCAGTTCAAGATTTGGAAACTTCGCTCAATGGTGACTAACGCTGAAGCACTTAAGCATCAGGTGGTGAATCAGGCTAGCGGTCATGTGTTTAAGAATGACAACGATCCTCGGATTACCAGAGTGGGTCGGTTTCTGCGTCGCACTAGCCTGGATGAGTTGCCGCAGTTTTGGAACGTGCTACAGGGAGACATGAGTTGGTGGGCACTCGTCCGCCTACGCTAGATGAAGTTAAGCAATACAGCCACCACCACTGGAAACGGCTCGAAGTGAAACCTGGCATTACTGGAGAATGGCAGGTCAACGGTCGCTCTAAAGTCATCGATTTTGAAGCGATTGTGCAGCTTGACCTGAGATATCTTCGTCGCTGGTCAGTTATGTATGACCTTCATCTCATTGGCAAGACGATTTGGGTGGTTCTATCAAAGCAGGGAGCCTGTTAAGTTCCAGTCATGCACTCACCTATAGAACAAGGGGCTTAAGCCCCTTGTTCTATAGCTGTAGTCAGCTAGGTTAGGACAGGGACATTTGGGTGGCGCGGCGGAGCCGCGCCACCCAAATGTCCTAATCAACATGGCTACCGCTATATTACTCCTTTCCTACCAAAAGGTCAGAGATGCTCTCCGCGAAGCGGAGAGCATCTCTGACCTTTTAGGACCTAATCTTTAACCGGGAGGGGGGGAATATCTGGCGCTACTGAAATTCGCCTAAGATGAGTGCTGCGGCTGCGCCTCGTGTTTCAGCAGCTTGAATGACCTGTTGCCATAGTGCAGCTTCAGTTTGATAGAGGCTCAAGGCTGCGACCGCGTCTCGCGCATCAGCACTGTTGCCCTCAGCCACCAGCGATAGCAAAAATTTTAACGGTTCGTCTTGTCGCAGCATGGCGATCGCCAGCAGTCCCGTTTTTCGCAATTCTCTATTTACTGTCTGTAACCACCAGTGCTTGAGTTGTTCAAAGGCGGCTGGGCTGCGAGATTCGCCTAGCGACAAGGCCGCCATTTCACAGGTTTGAAGATTGGCATCGTTCAGAAAACTGGCAACCAGCGGCAAAGAAGATTCAGGAGCGATGTTGATCAAAGCTGTGAAGCAATCGGAAAGTACCTGCGGTTCGTCGCCCAGTTTGACGCGCAGACGCAGCAGCGGAACTCCTTGATGGCTACCACTGTAGGCGATCGCCCTGGCAGCCGCGGCCCGTGCCAGGGGAATTGGGTCAGCCAACAGGTCAGCCAGTTCATTCAGGACATCGGGATAGTTCATTCGCACCAAGCCGAGGGCACAAACCCCACGCAAACTGGGTGCAGTGTCTTCTTGTCCACCCCAAACTGGCTCCCTTTGCCGATGGCGAATGCCCTGTAGGAAAAGGTTTGCTTCACTGCGCCCCATTTTATAGAGTGCTTCAGCGATTCTAAATTTTCCGGTGCAGCCAATATCCCGCTCAATCGGTTTTTCCAGGAGTCGGTCAAAGGCTGCTATCAGGTCAGGCACGAGTTCGCTGATCGCAGATTCTCCAATCAGTTTGGCGGCAGAGGCGATCGCCACAGAATGTTTGCTCTTGAGAATTTGCCGCAGTGCCTCGACGGATGCTTCGGCCGTCGGAGATTTCCGACATTGATTCACCTGCTCAATCAGTTCTTCCAGCTTGCGTGATTTTGCCATTTGATACAGACTTAAAACCGTTCAACCCAGGCTCCTCGTTCCTCAAGTTTCAAGGGTTTAACCTGAGCAGTGATTCCTGTCGATTTCCAGGTGGTGGCGATCGCTGCTTCTACTGCTTCTGCCCGATCCGCGTTGGTCAAGGCAAGCAGCGTTGGCCCGGCTCCGCTGATCACTAGCCCATAAGCACCTGCGGCGATCGCTGCGCTCTGCACCTGATCGAAGCCTGCAATCAGAGTTTGGCGATAAGGCTGGTGAATTCGGTCTTGCAGAGCGGTACGCAGCCAGTCTGCGTTTGCGGCTTCCAGTCCACGCAGCAGCAAACCTAGATGCGCGACGTTGAAAATGGCATCGGCACGGCTATAGTGGGTTGGCAAAACTCGGCGAGCTTCGCTGGTAGACAACTCAAAATCAGGAATCGCCAGAATAGGAATGATGTCGCTGTGCCAGGGAACATCACAGATTGTCCAGTTGCCGTCTGCATTTGATGCAGATAGTTGACAGCCGCCAATTAGGGCCGGAACTACATTGTCGGGATGACCTTCCAGAGCGATCGCCAATTCCATAATCTGCTCTTGAGCAAGCGGCGCTCCTGCTAACTCATTTGCCCCCAACAGCCCGCCTACAATTGCTGTCGCCGAACTGCCCAGTCCTCTGGCAAGCGGTACGCCCAGGTCAATCTCGATTTGCACCGGGGGAATGGGCTGCCCCAAGTGGTGATAGAGCTTGGTGAAGGCTTGATAGGCTAAATTGCTGTCGTCGGTTTTGACTTGCTCGGCATCTAAGCCTGTGATGGCGATCGCCAGGCTATCGTGAGAATTGGAGCCTCGCCGAGAAAAGCGAAACTGGTTATGCAAGCTCAACGCCGCCCCGATGCAGTCAAACCCAGGTCCAAGGTTCGCAGCCGTAGCAGAAACAGTAACGGTGACAGAGTTAGTCATGACAAAATGATTAATCCGAAACAACGGATTCTTGTCTAGCGGCTTCGTTTGGCTGGGTTCCTCTAAAGTAAGTTTCTAGAACCTGCCGTACCATCGGCGCAGCCAAAGAACCACCGCCCCCACCAGCAGTTTTCGCCAAAGGCAACCACGACAATCTCAGGGTTAGCTTCTGGTCCGTATGCGCCAAACCAGGTGTGAGATTCACGAGGTGGGTCTTCGGCAGTGCCGCTCTTTCCAGCTAGCGGAGGCAGTCCTGGTGCGTTCACCGCTTTTCCCGTGCCGCTGGTGACGACCTGCCGCAGCCCTCGCTGCAAAATTCGGATTGTTTCTGGCTGCAAGTTGAGTGACTGTCGCCACTGCCGCTCTGCCTCATTGTCTTTAAGTAAATGGGGTCTAACCAAATCTCCGCCATTTGCCGCGACTGCAAACATCACTGCTACTTGCAGCGGGGAAGCCTGCAAATAGCCTTGACCAATCGACATATTGATTGAGTCGCCCTGATACCAGGGTTCGTCCAGTTCGGACAGTTTCCATTCTTCATCGGGCACCAGACCTGCTGCTTCCTCGGAGGCAATTTCAATCCCGGTTTTGCGACCAAAACCATAGCGCCGAGTCCACTCAATTAGCGGTTCTTCCCCCATTCTCATGGCGGTTTGGTAGAAGAAAGTATCGCTGCTCCAGGCCATTGCACCTGGGAAGCTGAGCGGGCCAAACCCAGTCCGGTTCCAATCCCAAAACTCAATGCCGCCTGCTCGAATAAATGGATAGGTTGGCAAAACGGTATCGGGTGAAAATGTTCCCGACTCAATCGCTGCGGTCGTTGTCACAATCTTGAAGGTGCTAGCGGGTGGATAGCCCTGCAATGCCCGATTGACAAACGGAAAGTCCATGCCCTGAAGCTGTTGCCACTGGGCATCGGTGATGTAGGTGGAGAAAAGATTGGGGTCAAAGGCAGGACGGCTGACCATTGCTAGCACGGCTCCATTTCGAGGGTCGATCGCCACGATCGCCCCTTTCCTTTCACCCAGAGCCGTTTCGGCTGCTTGCTGCAAGTCTAAGTCCAGCGTCAACTGCACATCTTGTCCAGCCGTTGCGGTTTTTTCACCCAGCACCCGCAAGACGTGACCCATGCCGTCTACTTCTACCTGCTGCCCTCCCCATTCACCCCGTAGCCGTTGCTCAAAAGCAGCTTCAACGCCCATTTGACCGATTACGTCCCCCAGGCGATAGCCTTCGTCTTCCCGCTCGGCGAGTTCTTCGTCGGTCATTTCTCCGGTGTAGCCGATGACGTGGGCGGCCAGGTCGCCATAGGGATAGTTTCGCACCGCTTCAGCCTGCACCTGTACGCCCTTTAACTCGTGGCTAAACTCGGCTAGCGCTGTCACCTGAGCCGGACTGATGCCTCGCGCAATTCGCACCAGGAAGGGAGAGGTGTAGCCTGCCTGAGTTAAACGGGACTGGATCTGATCAGCGGGAATGTTTAAAATTTCTGAAAGACGCAGGGAAATTCTGTTCCATTCGGCTGCTTGATTAGCGATCGGCCAGAGGAAAACGGCGTAGGACAAGCGGCTGCCCGCTAAGGTTCTGCCTTCCCGGTCTAAGATCTTGCCGCGCTCTGGCTGTCTTGGAATCAGACGAATGCGATTGTTGTCGGCAAGCTGGCGGTTGCGATCGCCCTGCACCAACTGCAAATAGGTCAGGCGGCTCCCAATGCCCCCCAGCAGCGCCAGAGTGACCAGCAGCATCACCACCAAAGACTGATATTGCTTGCCAACAGTACGAGCGTTGGGCTGCTGAGTCGTAACAGACGAATGTTTGGTTAGAGTCATCGGCACGACAAATTAGCCTCGACGAATTCCATCTAAAAAAAACCTTTCCCAGTCTACCGCTAGTCTCTACAAAGCAGTACCGTAGCTGATCCCCAAGGTTGCATTTAACTTTAACAGGACTTACGCATTCCGCTGTGGAAAAGGGGCCTAGAACCCTCGTTAACGTGGCGATCGCCTGATTTTGCATACTTGCTTCAAGTCCTGCCTAATTCATTCCCAGGTTAATCAAAGTCCAATTTTCTTTGTGAGTATCTTGTATCCTAGTGGATGCAATTATGATTTGGTTTGGTTAGTGTGACTTGGTGCAACTGGCTTAGCTTCAATGGGGTGCGGCTCAATGCAGCAGTAGGCTATGCTGATTGGTCAGAGTAAGCTGTATCACACGTGACGATCAATTTTTAGTAGCTGCCTAAAGATAGGTTTAGCACGCATTAACTACTTACCACCTCACTGGGAACTATTGCGGAGAGTTGCAACGATGTCTCAGACTGCTATGCAAAATCGACCCGTCATTGAAATAGACACGCGGTTCGATGTCGAACTCCGCAAGGTATTTAAGGTATTTAACGGCGAAACCGTCGTCCGAGGAATTGACATTGGCATTCGGCAAGGTGAATTTTTTAGCATCTTAGGTCCGTCTGGCTGCGGCAAAACGACAACGCTTAGACTGATTGCTGGGTTTGAAGAACCTTCAGCGGGGGAGGTGCTGATTCGCGGCAGGTCAATGGCTGGGGTGCCAGCCTATCGTCGCCCCGTCAATACAGTTTTTCAAAGCTATGCCCTGTTTGGCCACCTGTCCGTCTGGGAGAATATTGCCTTTGGTCTACGGATCAAGCGCCAGAGCAAGGCAGAAATTCAAAATCGAGTGCAGGAAGCGCTGCGCTTAGTCAAAATGGAGCAATTTGTCTCGTCGCTATCCAGCCCAGCTATCGGGTGGGCAGCAACAGGCGGGATCGCTGTGGCTAGAGCGCT
>JAAUQZ010000194.1 GCA_012033355.1 Leptolyngbyaceae cyanobacterium RM1_406_9
CATCGACATTGAAGACTTGCTGGGAGCCAGACAAGTCGGTTTATTTCAAAAAGAAAATTACGGCGGTTTTCAGCAGGGGCGTTTCCCTCAAGCCGAATCTCCTGCCGCAATCAACCAGCTTTTGACCATAGACCCGCTAGCCTCGCTACAGATTCCTTCCTGGCAAGAGCATCATCTAAACATTTTGCTGCGAGAACTGCACCGCATTGGCAAAGAGCATTTTGGTAACGCGACCTTCACGGAACGAGTTATGGATGCGCTAGAAGATATGCCAGCCAAAGACCGAATGCAGTTTTTAGGCTGGATGAAGCAGTCCCCAAATGGGAAAGACTGGCTATAGCTTGTAGAGAAGATTAGACGTTAAGTTTTGTAAGGTTAGACTATAGAAGGATGTTTATTATCCCTATCGGTTTCTTAGCTTCAAATTTATGTCTCCTTCTAATCCTCAGGAATCAGCAGTTACAGCATTCCCTATGCCTTCTACACCCGCATGGCAGATCAAACTGCTGTATGACGGCGAGTGTCCACTGTGCTTACGAGAAGTGAACTTTTTACGAAAGCGGGATGCAGGTCGCGGTCGGGTAGCCTTTGTCGATATTGCGGCTGACGACTACACCCCCGCAGCCAACGGTGACGTTGACTTTGAAACCGCAATGGGCCGAATTCATGCTGTGTTACCCGATGGCACCGTGATTAAAAACGTTGAGGTGTTTCGTCGAGTTTACGAAATTCTAGGAATGGGCTGGATCTATGCCGTCACTAAATTGCCTATTGTCGGTCGCTTTGTTGATTGGCTGTACGAAATTTGGGCAGATCGACGGCTTGCTCTAACCGGACGACCAGACCTGGCTGCCCTCGTTGCCCATCGCCAAAAGCGACTTGAATGTGAAACTCCTGACCGCTGTCGCTTGCCCAATAGCCAATAAGCTCGGCTCTCTCATGATCTAAGTGGGCGATCGCTTTACCATGAACCTATATGAACCCATGCCATTCTCAGAATGTCGCAAGTCTAGGATGTCGCAAGTCTAGGATGTCGCAGGTCCAGGATGTCGCAAATTTGTAGAGTGGGCGTTGCTCACTCTTCTCAGTCTGTAGCTTAGAGAGGAATAAAGCTTGAGCGATCGCTTAATCACAGAGCAGGCGTGGGATGCGCTTGAACAGTCGATCATTTATTACCAGGGTCGTCCCGTTGGCACGATTGCTGCTTGCGATCCAGACATCTCAGCATTGAACTACGATCAGTGTTTCATTCGAGATTTTGTTTCCTCAGCGCTAGTTTTTCTAATCAAGGGAAAGACCGAAATTGTTCGCAACTTCCTGGAAGAGACGCTGAAATTGCAGCCTAAAACAGGACAGCTTGACTGCTCAAAACCCAGTCGCGGACTGATGCCCGCCAGCTTTAAAATTGCTTCCCAAAACGGCAAAGAATACGTAAAAGCAGATTTTGGCAACCATGCGATCGGTCGAGTTGCGCCAGCAGATTCTTGTCTCTGGTGGATCGTCCTGCTCCGAGCCTACATCATTGCCAGTCAGGACACGGATCTGGTTCGCCGAATCGACTTTCAAGAAGGCATTCGCCTCAGCCTGGAGCTTTGCCTCGTTACCCGGTTTGATATGTACCCAATGGTGCTGGTTCCCGATGGCGCAGGTATGATCGATCGCCGTATGGGGCTTTACGGACATCCTCTGGACATCCAGGCGCTATTCTATGCGGCTCTGCAAGCTAGCTTGGAACTTTTGCTGCCCAGCCCAGAAAATCAATACATGATTCAGGCCATCAAAAACCGTTTGCCTCCTTTGCTCAGGCAGCTTCGAGAAAATTACTGGCTCGACTCCGATCGCCTCAATGTAATCTACCGCTTCCAGGTCGAGGAGTATGGAGAAGAAGCGCTCAACCAGTTCAACATCTACTCTGACTCCATCCCGTTTTATCGACTGGCAAAATGGTTGCCTGAAGCAGGCGGCTATCTAGCAGGCAACTTAGGACCTTCTCAGTTGGACTGTCGCTTTTTCTCTCTAGGAAATTTGCTAGCCATTGTCACTTCCCTGGTCAATGAGCAGCAGTCTCACAGAATTTTAAATTTGATTGAGTTGCGCTGGAGCGATTTAGTCAGCCATATGCCCATGAAACTTTGCTACCCAGCACTAGAAGACACCGATTGGAAAATCGTCACGGGTGCTGATCCCAAAAATCGCCCCTGGTCTTACCACAATGGCGGAAGCTGGCCCGTGCTGCTGTGGATGCTGACGGCAGCGGCTAAAAAGATGGACAGAGGCGAACTAGCTCACCATGCGATCGCCATTGCAGAACGCCGACTCATCCAAGACAACTGGCCTGAATACTACGACGGGCCAGACGGACGGCTCATCGGCAAAGAAGCCCGAAATATCAGACCTGGACGATCGCAGGCTACCTTCTTGCTAAGGAGTTGATTGCAAATCCAGGTCACCTGAAACTAATCGTTTTTGATTCCATTCTGTCTGTGTGAAATTTTCCCCTTCAGCAAATCATTCCTTATGCAGAATACAGCAGAATATGGATGCGCCTACTGTGGGGAAACGAACCTCACTTTTGTTGACCTGAGTGCAGGCAGCCAACAATCCTACGTCGAAGACTGCCAGGTGTGCTGTCGCCCCAACATTCTCTACGTTCGGATTGACGAAGATACTCTTGACATTGAAATCGATAGTGAATATGAAGGATAAACCTGTATGTCGCTCATCATGCTTGCTCTTAGCTTAATTCTGGGATTACTGGTACTGGATGTAATAGCCTACCTCCCTATAAATTTGCTAAGTTTGTTCCAACCTTCAAAATGGCTGATCCTAAGTGTTGTTTTCATTGTCGCTGCGTGGTGCATTGGTGAATGAGGCAGCGTGAGAGGACGCTTTTACTTACCTTGCTAACTGTTCGCTAATCGCATGACGCAACACCAACAGGCAGAATTAGAACTGAAGCGATGCAACCAACTGCTTCAGGGCGTTGCGCGAGTTACCAACCAACTCTTGACCAGCACAAACCATCGGCTGGCAATCAATGAGGCTTTGCAGATTCTTGGGCAAGCCGCTGAGGTTGATCGAATCCGCATTTTTGAGAATCATCTTGTTCCTGGGCAAACCGTGTTGCATACTAGCCTTCGCTATGAGTGGACACAAGATTCTTCTCTTGCTCAGCTACATAGTCCAGCCTTACAAAACTTGCCTTACAAGGACTCCTGCTACTGGTACAACACGCTAAGTCAGGGCGGGACGATCGCCAGTCCGGTTAAAGACTTACCCTATCCTGAGCAATCCATCCTCAAAGCACAGGGCATTCTATCTGTTCTGGTGGTGCCCATTCTAGTCAATGGCGACTTTCACGGATTTATTGGGTTAGATGATTGCCACTCTGAGCGTCAGTGGTCTGAGGCAGAGGAATCAACATTACTAGCGCTAGCAGGGGGCATCGGCGGTATTTTAGAGCGCCGACGCGCCGAAGCAGAATTGCAGCGTCAAAGTCGGCGATCGCAACTTCTATCAGATACCACCCTTCGCATTCGACAGTCGCTCAACCTGGAAGAGATTTTGACCACCACAGTGGCAGAGGTTAGACGCTTTCTTCAGGCTGATCGCGTGCTGGTTTATCGATTTGAGCCTGACTGGATAGGTAAGGTTGTCGTTGAGTCAGTAGAGCCGCCCTGGATAGCTGCACTAGGTTCAGTGGTGCAAGATACCTGCTTCAGGGATGGGCAAGGTGAGCAGTATCGTCGAGGACGGATTTGGGCAGCCGACGATATCCAGCAGGCAAACCTGACTCCCTGTCACTACGCTTTACTAGAACGCTTTCAGGTACGGGCAAATCTGGTAGTACCGATTCTTATAAGCCATCAGCTTTGGGGCTTGCTCATTGCTCACCAGTGTGATGCTCCTCGCCACTGGCAAGAGTTTGAAGTAGAATTTTTAGGGCAGCTTGCCAACCAGGTCGGAATTGCGATCGTTCAGGCGCGGTTGCTGACTCAGGAAGTTCAGCAGCGACAGCAGCTTGCCCAGCAAAACTTGGCGCTAGAGCAGGCCCGCAAAGCAGCAGAGCAGGCTTCTCAGATGAAGAGTGCATTTCTGGCAACCGTCAGTCACGAAATTCGTACCCCCATGAATGCCGTTCTGGGTATGACGGGTCTGCTGTTGGATTCTTGTTTGAGTCCAGAGCAGCGAGATTTTGTAGAAACCATTCAAATGAGTGGCGATAGTTTGCTGATGTTGATCAACCAAATTCTCGATTTCTCTAAACTGGAAGCTGGAGAAATGGAGCTAGAAGTTTTAGATTTTGATTTGGCAAATTGTATTGAAGAAGTTGCTGAACTGTTAGCTGCTAAAGCACACGAAAAAGATGTTGAATTAGCAACGCTAATCTATCGCAATGTGCCGACCTACCTTCGCGGCGATGCTAACCGTTTGCGGCAAATTCTAACAAATTTAGTAAATAACGCGATTAAGTTTACAGATGTTGGAGAAGTTATTATTCAAGCCGCTTTAGTTACAGAAACATCCACTTCAGCAACCATTGTTTTCTCAGTGATTGATACAGGGATTGGAATTGCGTCAGAAGCTCAGGCAAGGCTGTTTCAACCATTTTCACAGGTCGATGCTTCGACTACTCGTAAGTACGGAGGAACGGGATTAGGGTTAGCAATCTCTAAACAGCTTGTTGAACTGATGGGCGGACAAATTGGACTGGAAAGTACGTTGGGGCAAGGCTCAAAGTTTTGGGTTTCGCTCACGTTTGACAAGCAGGTTGTTCATCCCTCCCCAGAAGTTCAGGCGCTGAGTGGGCTAAGGCTGCTGATTGTTGACGATAATGCTACCTACCGCAGGATTTTGCGTTATCAGGCAATGGTTTGGGGAATGCAGGTCGCTGAGGCTGAGAATGGAGCGATCGCCCTGCAACAGTTGCAACAGAGTGCTGCCTCTGGTACCCCCTATGATCTGGCGCTTTTGGATATTCAAATGCCGGGAATAGACGGAGAATCGCTGGGTCAACAGATAAAAGCAGACTCTACCCTGGCAGCAACCCAGTTGATCCTGATGATGACCTCTGTTAGCCTGGCAGGCGGCGTTCATCGCGCTTTAACGTCAGGCTTCTCTGGCTATTTGGTAAAACCCATCAAACAGTTACGACTTCTGGAATGTTTTCTGTCTCTCACATCTGGCAATCCCACTACAACAGAAGCTCCAGTGATGATTGTTCGGGAGGCATCGCCACATAGCCCAACATCTGCCTCAGTTGGTGAATCTAGCCTCAAAATTTTGCTAGTCGAAGACAATATCACCAATCAGAAGGTTACGCTAAAGCAACTTAATGGTTTAGGGTTTGAAGCAGATTTAGCCGTCAATGGTCGAGAAGCCATAGAGGCGATCGCCCAGATTGACTACGATATTGTTTTAATGGATTGCCAAATGCCCATGCTGGATGGATACCAGGCAACTCGACTGATTCGCCAGATGGAGCAAGAAAAGCTGAAGCGCCAAACCATAATTATTGCGGTGACAGCAAACGCGCTTCAGGAAGACCAGGAGCGGGCGATCGCGGCTGGAATGGATGATTATTTGAGCAAACCTGTACGCAAGGATAGATTAGCTGCCATGCTAGATCGTTGGGGAAAAGCAATTCTGACAAACTCAACCGCTTCGCAAACTCAGCCCACGCCGCCTGATGCAGATCGCGATGCCCTTAGTCCTCAACTCAACTGGAGACACCTGCACCAAATTTCTGATGGCAACCGCGAGTTTGAATTGGAACTGCTGCAAGTTTTTGTTGAAGATAGTCAGATTCACCTCGAAGCGTTGAAGAGGGCGATCGCCAATCATGAGATTTGGGAAGTCGAACAAGCTGCCCATCACATCAAAGGAGCCAGCGCCAATGTGGGTGCCAAAATCATGCAAGCTGCCGCCGAGCAGCTAGAACAGCAGGCACGCCAAAATCAGATTCAGACCCCGGATCGCTTCCTGACAGAAATTGATCAATCTCTTAACCAAATTCAAGCCTTCGTTCAAGCCAAAATTTGAGCTACAGCAATCCTAAGCTATGTGCGTGGCGCTACAGCCTTAGACTCAAAGCCAAAGTCCTAAGCCTCCTCACCCTCAAACCTCTTTACAATCAATAAACAATTGCGGCGATCGCCAGTCTGGGTATAGCTCAGCAAATCCGACATTTGCTGCATTAGCTTTAAGCCTCGTCCCCCCTCAGCATCTTGACCAATTTCTGGCGGCATTTCATCTAATTTTTGGCTTAGATTAAATCCCGCGCCACTATCCCAAATACGAATCTCTAATGTTTGATCAATCAGCGTAATTTCCATATCAATAGGCGTTTCTTCAGGACAGTTTTGATGAGCGTGGCGTACCGCATTGGTAAAACCTTCTGCTAATGCCAACTGACACTGTAACCAAACTGACGGCGGAATAATGGCACTGTTGAATTGGTCAAACCAGGATAAAACCTGAGTCAATGCACCAAGATCTGTATTAACTTGAAGATGTGCCTTCTTAAAGACTTCCAATTGAAAATATCCTGATATAGAACTTATGGCGGAACTTGACAAAGTAGTGTTTCACAAGAGCACAACCTTGCAAAATTAAACCTTGAAACCACAGTAGAGCGCTATACATTAATACTGATTTATGGCACATATATTAGTCATTGATGATGATCCAGTTATTAGATTAATCTTAAGAAAATCTCTTCAGGGTCAAGGACATACCGTTTCAACGGTAGACAATGGTGAGTCTGGGCTTGAGCAGGCAAAAGCTTTGCACCCAGCGCTAATTATTTGTGACTGGATGATGCCTGGAATTGATGGACTAGAGGTCTGTCGCCAGATCAAGGCAAACCTGGAGCTTTCTACAACGTTTTTTATCCTACTAACGGCTCGTGGGGCAACGGCTGATCGCGTTCAGGGTTTGGATACAGGCGCAGACGATTTTCTCGCTAAGCCGATTGAGCTAACTGAGCTACAGGCACGAGTTCGGGCTGGACTGCGGCTACACCAGCTCACGCGCGACTTGCAAACCCAAAAGCAACTTTTAGAAGCCGAATTAGCAGAGGCCGCCGAATATGTGCGATCGCTCCTTCCCGCTCCCCTAAATGGCAAAATTGCGATCGATGCCCGGTTCATTCCTTCTCGCCAACTGGGAGGAGATTGCTTTGACTACTTTTGGCTCGACCCAGATTATTTGGTGATCTATCTACTTGATGTTTCAGGACACGGATTAGGAGCCGCTCTACCGTCGATTGCGGTGCTAAACTTGCTGCGATCGCAATCCTTGCCCGATGTCAGCTTCTATCAGCCCCATGACGTACTGAGAGGGTTGAATGAGACCTTTCAAATGAATAGCCAGAATGAAAAATACTTCACTATCTGGTACGGCGTTTATAACCGGATCAAACGCCAAATGACTTACGCTAGCGCTGGACATCCCCCTGCCGTTTTGGCATTTAACACCGAAGACGAAACTTCAGAAGTTCAGCTACTCAAAACTCCAACCTTGCCGATTGGGATGTTGACAGACGTTTCTTTTACAAGCAATCGTTGCGAGATTCCAGCGGGAAGCAACCTGTATGTTTTTAGCGACGGTGTGTATGAAATTCGTCAAAGCAACGAAGAAATCTGGGGATTAGAGTCCTTCATTGAGTTATTAATTGAACGAGGAAACACCTCTAGTTTAGATGAACTATTGGAGACGGTTCATTCACTCAGCTATGAAACAATTTCTAATGATGATTTATCTCTACTCAAAGTACACTTTGATTGACCGCAAGATAATTTCGAGCCTGTATATAGCGATCCTAAATAATTTGTGAAGGTGCCCGCCCTCCAGACAGGCACCTTCACAAATCATCTTTTCCCAAATCAAAGAGGATTGCTATGGAGCAACTTACAGCAATTTCCACTTGGATACACCACAAAACCTGGTAGGGGCGGTTCGCGACCGCCCCTACGCTGCGGCTTACCCATTCAAAAATAGCTGTAAGTGAAATACGCTGTAAGTCTTCCACTAGAGGCTAGCTTCATGAAGGATTGGGGTTAACCATCAAGATTTGCTGGTTAAATTCTGCTTGATCTATAAATACTTCAAACACCTGATTCATGCTGGTTAGATCAAACAGCATCTTGATCTGGTCGTTAATCGAGCAGATATAGAGTTTGCCGCCTGCTGCTCGAACGGTTCTAAGGGCGACAACCAAAGCACCCAAGCCAGAACTGTCAACGAAGGTTACATCTTTCAGATCAATCAGTACAATTCCTGCATCTTGCTCCACCCCATCAGCAACCTCACGTCGAATTTGGGTTGCTTGTACGCCGTCCAGGATGCCAACAGGCTGTATTACTTTGATAGTTGTCATAGCTTGCTTGTATCGAGTTGTGGCGTTGGACGAGGGCAGTTACCTTTTCATACTGCCCAACTTATCCCTGGCGCTAACGTGTGGGAATGTGACACTACAGCGATCCTAAATGATTCGTGAAAGTGCTTGCCCTCAGGGCGGGCACTTTCACGAATCATCTTCTTTACAAATCAACGGGGATTACAATGTGCGCTTGACCTATCGCGATGCATGAAAAACTAAAACAGGAACTGAAAAACAGGTGACGTTTGGGTAGAACACCTGCTATGAATTGGGGAATGGTTCTGTCACCTTGAAGTCTGCGGTCTTCTGTCTTAGCAATTGCTGGGGTGCTGTAGGCTTAGCTCAAGCTAATCAAAATCAAATGCTTTAGCGAAGTTTTAATCTTCATCCTGTACCCTACTCTCAAATGGGTACATCCCAGACTGAATCGTGCCCTGACCGCCAAAGATCCGGATCAGGCTGCTTTATGGAGGGATGGTAACAAAGCAATGGGCTTAAAAATTTCTATATAAGTGCCCAAGGGAACTGCAAATTCAACCGCAAACCGAGAAATTTGTGAAATCCCAAGACACCTTACATTAAATTTTGCGGACGCAGTGCAGATGGCTAGTGGAATTTCTTATACATCCAATAGACGCTCTGCCAAAACCTCCCTGCTGCGATCGTCCAGCCGGGATAAGTTGGCATGGCGTGGAGTGTTTTTAATGCTCTTTACAACCGCAATTATGAGTGCATTTGTGGTGCGGCTTACCCAATTGCAGCTAATTCAAGGCGAGTATAACCAGCGCCTTGCGGAGCAAAATCGAGTTCGACTGATTCCGATTCCTTCAGATCGGGGCAATATTACTGATCGTAACGGTAAACTGTTTGCGGCAAATCGGCTGGCCCGTTCTGTGTATTTATGGCCGCGCCAGCAGCCACCTGAACAGTGGCAGGTGACGGCTTCTCGACTTGGCCCTTTGCTGAATATGCCAGCTTCGGAGATTATTGAGCAATTAGAAAAGGTGGGCTACAACTCACCGATGCCTGTACGAATTACTCAGCAGCTTAGTCAAAATGCGTTTGTGGCTTTGGCTGAGCAATCGGCTCAATTTCCTGGTGTAGAAACGATCGCAGAGTCAAATCGCTACTATCCGCATGGCGATCTGGCGGCTCATGTGTTGGGCTACATTGGCGAGGCGACTCAGGAAGACCTGAAGGAAAACCCAGAGTATCCCTACGGCATGATCGTAGGACAAATGGGGGTTGAGCGGCTGGTCAATGCTGAGCTAGACGGCCGATGGGGAAGTCGCAAGGTAGAGGTGAATGCGCGGGGTCAGGAGTTGCGCTGGCTCGGTACGGAACCTGCTTTGGCAGGCAACCAGGTACGGCTAACGCTGGATTTAGACCTACAGCAAACGGCTGAACGAGCGCTGGCCCAGCGGCGAGGGTCCGTGGTGGTGATGGATGTGAAGACAGGGGCGGTGTTGGCGATCGCCAGCGGACCCAGCTTTGACCCCAATATTTTTACCCGCCGCGTCACCGAATCAGAGTGGCAGCAACTTAATGGGGAAAGCCAGCCATTCTTAAACCGGGCTTTGCAGGGCTATCCTCCGGGCAGCACCTTTAAAATTGTCACGGCGGTAGCGGGGCTACAGTCAGGCAAGTTTTCTCCTAGCTCAATTGTCAATACTTACGCCTCAATGAATGTGGGCGGTACAGTTTTTAATGAGCATAGTGGTGGCTATGGTCCAATCGGGTTTCGTAAGGCGATGGCGGTCAGCAGCAATACCTTTTTCTATCAAGTTGGCATTGCTGCTGGACCAGAGCAAATCGCACATTGGTCAGAAGCTCTAGGGATTGGAGTCACGGATTTAGGATTAGATGGCGGTAGCCGAGGATCTGTGCCCACGCCAGCACAAAAAGAAGAACTGTATGGCGAACCCTGGTACACGGGTGACACGGTGAGTATGTCGATTGGGCAGGGTTTGGTACAGGTTACGCCGTTAGAGATGGCAGTTGTGGTGTCAGCGATCGCCAATGGCGGTTGGCGCGTCAACCCTCACCTGCTAACCAGTCAAACAGAGGCAATGACAGCGGAGCGAGTGTCAACGGGCATAACTCCAGAGAACCTGGAAGCCGTTAAAGTTGGGTTAGTTGCAGCCGTGCAGGAAGGAACAGCCCGTCGGCTGAACGATGGCTCAATTCCTCTTACGGCTGGCAAAACGGGTACGGCAGAGGTTCCTGGACAAAAGGATAATGCAGTATTTGTTGGCTATGGCCCAGTTGATGATCCTCAAATTGCGATCGCAGTAGTCGTTGAAAATGGCGGTTTTGGCGGAGTAACGGCTGTTCCGATTGCCCATGAAGTTTACAAAACCTACTTTGGTCAGCGCTAATCGAAAGCAATTATGGCTTAATACTCAACTCCGGCTTGGGCTTTGATTCCCTGCTCTTTGAAAGGATGTTTGAGCAGGGTCATTTCAGTAACCAGGTCCGCTCGCTCAATCAGCGCCGCAGGTGCGCCTCGTCCAGTCAGAATGACATGGGAATCATCAGGCTTTTGCTCTAATCCTGCTAAGACCTGTTCGATCTGCAAA
>JAAUQZ010000195.1 GCA_012033355.1 Leptolyngbyaceae cyanobacterium RM1_406_9
GATCAGCTAGAGCGCTATTCAAACAAAAGTGATGATTATCGCTATGTCAGTAACATCAAGGAGTTGATTCAGAAAGGGCGAAGCAAGGTGCGCTCAGCTTGATTGCAGTGCAGCTTTTGGTCAGAGGGGTCTGTCCTGCTTCTACCCTACATCTTCAGAAACTCTGTCAGCTTTAGTCTCGGAAATAGCTCAAGATGTCCTCCTTCAGTGGCATTAAAGATAGCCCTGCCATTGGCAAGGAAGGACTCTTGAGCTAAGCGATAGGAAACTTCGCTGCGAAATAGGTCGGGAAGCTGCCACTTCACGCCGCCCGCAAAGTAGTTTGGGTCAAAGTGGTCGAGATCTTTCTCGCCAGATGTAATAGTCTGGTTTGCGGCTCCTTGGGTCACAAAGTTGTGATCGCAGCCAATTAGGGCAACTTGCTTAAAACCCAGGTGATAGGCAAGCTGCAATGCAACAAAGGTGACAGTTGCGCCTTGAAAGATGCTGATGGAACAATCGTTAGGAAACTTGAACTGGTTGGCAGAGTGCAAATAGGTAATGTTGGGGCGCGATCGCACCCACTTCACTGCTTTGCTATCTAGAAATAGTGGAATTTTTGTGTGTCGATAAAACTCAGCGTTTTGCTCAATCACAAAGGAGTTTACGGCCACAATGCAGGAGGGACGAAACTCACTGTATTGGAACAGCAGGTTAATTTTATTCAGCCCGAACGTATAGATTTCTTTTAGCAACGACAAGTCGCTTTTGAGCAGGCTAGGGCCGTTGCAGAGAATGACGGCTTTTTGTCCCAAATGGCGGTCTTTAAGGGCTTTGAGCTTTTGGCGCGATCGCCATGAGTCGGGCTGCAAATCCCAACGTATTCGATTCCAGAGTTCATGAACGGCATGACGATAGGGATTAATCGTTGGATTTTGAGCCAGAATAGGGTTCTCAAATTGTTGGGTGGATTGATTGGTAAAGGAATTCATGGCTATTCCGTACTCAGTCGAATCGTTGCGCCACCGTCAATTACTAATGCCTGACCTGTCATAAAAGCAGATCGGTGATTATCTGCTAAAAACAGAATTGCCTGGGCAATTTCTTCAGGCTGACCGACTCGGCCCATCACAGTTTTTTGTCCCAACTGGTGCATCAATTCTGTGAGGTTGGTGCCAGCAAGATGGACTCGCTCCAGTCCTGCCCGCAGCATTGGCGTATCAACCGCACCGGGCAAGATTGCATTTACCCGAATCTGGTCAGCGGCAAACTCGATCGCCAAAGCTCTGGTAAAGGCAACCAACGCGCCCTTGCTGGCGGCGTAGGCAGCAATGTTGGCAGAGGTGGCTACCGCGTGGACAGAACTGACGTTAACGATACTGCCCTGGGAAGCCCGCAGCAGGGAATAGGCGGTTTTTGACCAAAGGAAGACCGAGCGCAAGTTTACCTCCATCACCCGATCCCATTCGGCAATGGAGGTTTCAACGACGGGTTTGCAGACTTGAATGGCGGCGTTGTTAATCAGTGCGTCAAGTCTGCCAGCGGTTTGAGCGATGTGGGCGATCGCCTCCACAATTTTCTGCGGATCGGCTGCATCAGCATGAATGTAGCAGTCGATTCCAGCTAAACCCGGATTGGGCTTTTGGTCAATGCCAATCACATACCATCCTTCTAGTTTGAAACAGGGGGCGATCGCTTGACCAATTCCGCCTGCAACTCCGGTAATGAGAGCAACTCGGTTCATGGAAAGTCAGGAGAGAGACTACTAGATACACAAATCAGCGGGTGGAGTTAAGGGAAGCTGACCAGAGCGGTGCGTTTGAGGTCACGCACGAGGTTATCGATCGCCAATTGATTGACGCGCAGGACAGCTTCACGGGTATTGGAACTGTTGTGGCTGCCCAGGATAACTCGCTCAAATTGGGTTAAAGGATGGTCTGGGGTAAGCGGCTCAGCTTCAAACACGTCCAGGGCAGCAGCGGCGACTTTACCGGTGTGGAGTGCCTCCAGCAAAGCCACTTCCTCGACGAGCGGCCCGCGTGCCACATTCACCAGCCACACGCCTGATTTCATTAACGATAAGGTTTTGGTGTTGATCAGGTGATAGTTTTGGGGAGTCAGGTTGCAGGCTAGCAAAATGCAGTCTGACTGACGGAAAAGCTGTTCTAGCTCAACTTGCTGGAGGTTGGTCTGCTGACAAAATTCTGGATCAATTGAGCGAATATCATAGCCCAGTAAGTCCATTCCCAGAACCTTGAGGCGACGGGCGATCGCCTGACCAATGCTGCCCACGCCGATGATTCCGGCACATTTGCCGCGCAGGGAAGCGCCTTGAACTTTGAGCCATTCCCCCTGACGCACAGCGGCATCAATGCGGTGAAGCTGACGAGCCAGCAGGATCAGGTAGCCCAGCGCTACGTCTGCTACTTCATCGCTAAATACATAGGGAGTATTGGAAGTGTGAATGCCCAACCGTCTCGCTGCTTCCAGGTCGATCGCATCTACGCCAATGCCCCACTTTGCCAGGACGCGGAGTTTTCCTTTGCGCCCCGTTTCTAGCACCCTGGCTGTGAAGGGGTCATCTCCGGCAATCACGCCGTCAAAGTCAGCAATCATGTCGCACAGTTCAGCTTCGGTTAACTGCTGCACGACTTCAGGCGCAATCACTTCCAGGCTTTCGGCAGCAAACCGAGCCTGACATTCTGCCAGGGTGAGCAGCATCGGGGGACAGGTAACAAGAACGCGCCAGGTCATGCAACCTCCGCTACAGTAAAGTGACGATTGAGGTAAAGCATTTCGGCGATGCGAAAGTCTACTTCTTCGTCAATGTCCCAGGCTTCATCGCGCTCAATTTCAAACAGCAGGGGCTTTTTGCCAATTCGGTTGTGGCGCTGTTCAAGAATTTCTCGCGTAAACAAGTAGAGATTAGAGTTCTCCTCGTACATCGGCGGCAAGTCTTGAGTGCGAAGCAGCACTTCGGGGTTGTGGTTAACCGCCTTGCCGTCTGCGTCGTAGAAGCGGGTCTGCCAGCGTGTTACCCCAAACAGGCTGTCGTAGTTGGGGCTGTTGAGGAAGAGGGCGATCGCCTGCGAAACAGTTTCAGAGCGCAGTAGTGGATTGGTGCTGTGGCTTTGCAGGTATAGATCAGCCTTAACTTGTGACACAGAATGCAGCAGCACATCATTCATAGAAGTCATGCCCGACCGCAAATGCTCAGGCCTGATCAACACCTTGACCGAGGGGAAGTGGCGCTGTGCGTCTTCAATAATGGTGGGGCTATCAGTGTCAATGCAGACCTGACTAATTTCGGGACAGTTTAGCAGCGTTTCAACAATGTGGTGATAGAGCGGTCGCCCCGCGAGTAAACGATAATTTTTTCCGGGTACACGTTCACTGTCGTGTCGCATTGGCACAAACGCAACGATGTGTCGATTCACCATTCCTTCCTGAATCCTGTCAAGTATTGCCCCTGTCTGTTGTTCAGCTAGCTGAAGAGTTGATCAGTTTTAATAGCTTACTATGGGGACGTAACAGTTCATGCCGAACTCATCTGCCTTATGTTTACCTAGAGCGGAACCCAGCAATCTCAGCCTGTCGCACTACCACACCTGGCTAAAGATTGCTTTGTTAAAATCAGATCCTTGCATGGCACGTCCGAAGGACTGTCCTTTTCAATTACCTTAGAAAAGTGCGCTCTAGCATTTAAATAAGGAAATCAGCATGGCAAGATTGCTTGGCAATTCAGGAATCGAAATTACCCCGATCATTGTGGGCACCTGGCAGGCAGGCAAGAGCGGCTGGGTCGGCATTGAAGATACAGAAGTGATTCAGGCTTTGAAAGCGGCTTTTGATGCAGGCATCACCACCTTTGACACCGCAGAGGTGTATGGCAAGGGCTACTCTGAGCAAATCGTGGGACAGGCACTTGCAGAGGTGCGCGATCGCACGGTAATTGCAACCAAAGTCTTTGCAAATCACTTGAAATATCAGCAGGTGATCGATGCCTGTGAAGGATCGCTGAAAAATCTTAAAACAGACTACATTGACCTGTATCAAATTCATTGGCCCGCTGGCTCTTTCAACAGCGAAGTCGTACCAATTGAGGAAACGATGCGGGCGCTGAATGACTTGAAACAGCAGGGCAAAATTCGGGCGATCGGGGTTTCAAATTTCTCCCGCGACCAGCTAGCTGAAGCCGCTCAGCACGGCAGAATTGATAGCCTCCAGCCTCCCTACAGTCTGTTTTGGCGTGGGCTTGAGCAAGATGCAATGCCCTATTGTGTAGAAAACAATATTTCGATCATTGCTTACTCACCGCTGGCTCAAGGTTTGCTAACGGGTAAGTTTAGCGCCGATCACAAATTTGAAGAGGGCGATATTCGCAATAAAAACAAGCTGTTTCAGGAAGAAAATTACCAGCGGGCCCAGCAAGCGCTGGATAAACTGCGTCCGATCGCCGATCGCAATCAGTGCAGTCTGGCTCAGTTGGCGCTTGCCTGGGCGATCGCCCAACCCCAAGTCAGTGCGATCGCCGGGGCCCGCAACGCTGAGCAGGCAGTGCAAAACGCAAAGGCGGCTAAGGTTCAGCTTTCAGAAGGTGACCTAGCAGAGATTGATGCGATCGGTCGCACTGTCACTGACCACCTGGATGATAATCCCGTCATGTGGAACTTTGCGGCTTAATCCCATCAATTCAACAAGGGGCTTAACCCTTGTTTCCCAGAAATCTGGTTGTTCCAGTTGCCTGGCTCAGTTTCCTAGTTCACACCTCGTTACCAAGCTCCAGCTTGGTAATGACGGACTGGAAGCTCCAGCTTCCTGCGCTAGCAAACAGCCGCTCAATTGCGGCAGCCCGTAGGACTCATCTCCTTCATTTAGGGAAGCCAGAGCTTCCCCGATAGCATTGCCAAGCTGGAGCTTGGCAACGAGTTTAACAGTTCTATTGCTAAGGATCGTGGATCAAATAACCTGTAAAACCAGAATCTCTGTAGGGACATGGCATTGCCATGCCCCTACACAGGAGAATTACACATTAATAAACCCATAATCCTAATCATCTTTGCTATGGTCCGTAAACCCTAAAGGAGTAATTATGGATTCAAGTTTTTGGCTCCAAAGGTGGGAAAGCAACAGCATTGGCTTCCACAAAAGTGAAGCTAACCCAGCACTGGTGAAATATTTTGGAGAGCTTTCCCTATCGAAAGGTAGCCGTGTGTTTGTGCCACTATGCGGCAAAACTCTTGACATCGCCTGGCTGCTTTCTGAAGGCTATCGCGTTACTGGTGCTGAATTGGTGGAAATGGCCATTGAGCAGCTATTTGATCAACTTGGTGTGGAGCCAAAAATATCAAGAATCGGAGAAGTCCGTCTGTATAGCGCCCAAAATATTGACATCTTTGTCGGCAACATCCTTGATGTATCTAACAAAATCCTCGGTTCAATAGATGCAATCTATGACAGAGCAGCGCTGGTAGCCTTACCAGAAGAAATGCGTCATCGATATATCACGCACTTAATAAAGATAACGGGCAGAGCACCGCAATTACTCGTTATCTATGAATACGACCAAAACCTGATGGAAGGTCCTCCGTTTTCAGTTAGTGAAGAAGAAGTAAATCAACACTATAGTGGCAGTTATGATTTGTCTCTTATGGCAAGTACTGATGTAGTGGGTGGATTAAAAGGAAAATGTGCGGCAAAAGAGAACGTTTGGCTGCTGAAGAAACACCAGTAACCAGAACAGGTTACTTTGAAGGAGGTTCTGTTTAAGAGGCGATAGCAGCATGAACAGAAGATATCATTTCGGTTTGTATATGGCGATCGCGCCCTTGCTGCACTGTTGGCGATCGCCCTGACCGTTTTGCTCAAGCCGTCTTCCCCGACGAACGCGGCGACAAATTGGAGATACAGTCAATTCATCAGTGAGGTGCAAAGCGGACAGGTCGAAAGAGTTAACATCAACGCCGATCGGTCTAAAGCATTAGTCACCACTCAAAATGGCGACCAGGTAACGGTTAACTTGCCGCAAGATCCTGAACTAATCTCAACTTTGACCTCAAATGATGTTGAGATTGCAATATCCAATCAAGTCGAAGGAAATGTCTTTATAGAAGATTTCCTTTATTCAACTCTGCCGCTCCTGATCTTCATTTTGGTGCTTGCTGGATCGCTGGTCGGTGTAGCCTTCTGGATCTGGACAATCGTTGACTGTGCGAAAAACGAATCCAGCGAAGGCAGCAACAAACTCGTTTGGATTTTGATTATTTTGTTTACAGGATGGATAGGTGCGCTGATTTACTTCTTTGCGCGACGACCTCAGCGGATTGAGGAACTTGGAAGGTAACACCCAATTGCTATAGCGGTAAGAGTTATGTACAGATTACACCGTGTTTCTGTTTTACCTGTATTGGCATCCTGACCGAGAACAATGTACACATTTCAGTTGTGGCTCTTGGGCACTCTGGAAGTCCCAAGTCGCTTGCGAAGATTTGTAAAATACGAAGAGATGCTTTGACTTTGGGAGAAGGCGATCGCCAACGGCTATGCTGAGTAGACACTCCCAATTCTCTTAATAGATGTTTGATCTAAACCCAATCCTTGAATTCTCCCGCACTAACTGTGTTGCCATTTGTGCGGCATTAGTTCCGGCGAATTTGCTCGCGACCTCACAGACCTTACTGATGCTGTGGTTTCGTCGCCCCATGCGGCAGATGTGGCTGATGGCGGCGATCGCTAGCCTGTATGCGCTGGTGATGGTGCTACACGTCATGACCTGGCTGATGATTGGCGTGGTGATGATTCAAACTTTTATCTTGCTGGGGTTAGGCGCGATGTGCCTGTGTACCAATTTGGGGGCGATCGCCTACGCTATCTATCGACAGCCCAACCTTTACCGGGAAAAATTTACCGTTGGCAAACCCTCGCCCTTTGCCTGACAGCATTTCACTCACCCTTAAGCCAGATTGAATTGTCGAGGCTTCTTGATAAGTTTAGTTGTCTCTTCCTTTGACATGGAGAAGCTTACATGAACGGTTTCCTTCGCTATCTTTCTCTTGCACCTGTACTAGCAACTATCACGGTTATAGTGATTGCGGTACTGTTAAGTAACTTTATTTATTTCGTGCCCGATCGCCTCTTTGTGCCTGCACCCTGATGCTATAGCAATCTATGAAAAACATGGTTTGTGAAAGTGTCCGCCCTGAGGACGAGCACCTTCACAAACCGCTCAGAATTTCCATCGCTCAAACTGTAGCTCAAACTTCTAAAAACGTACTACAAAGGTATGGCTGAAACCGACTGGATGACTTTGACCATAGGAGGGTTGGCGATCGCCCTGGTTATCGCCGCATTCCTGATGATGTTTACTACCGTCTTCACGACTCGCAAACGGTAGCGCACCCCACAATTTATGCTAGCTGCAACGAGTTGCTTCGCTTTAGGGCAATTCGCGCCGATGAACCTGAAATTCTTGCTCCAAAGAAGGGGTTTGCATCTCCTCATGGGTCATTTCTTGAAGCTCTGAAACCTGAGCTTGAAGCGACTGAATGCGCTCTTGCAGTCGAGTTTTAATTCCGGTTGGGCCTGAAGCAACACAGTCTCGACAGGCTTCACCCCGAACTACTTCATGGCGATCGTAAATCACCGCTAGCAAAAGCTGATTGCCCCTAGTCCGAAGTGGATAAGCCCGACGGCCGCAAATCGTGCAGAAAACAGGCGCGTTGCCGATGTATACGCTTGGCTCCCAGACAATTTTCATTCACCACCTCTAGAGCGTTAGATGCTTTCAGAATAATGGAATGTTTTGGTAGATGTCGCGGCTTACGTCACAGCGAAGCGTAAATTGCGCGGGGACTTTCACACAAAAACGTCTTAATCAAAGCGCGTAGCGCCATATTTCTCAACCTCTTTCAGGGTCATGATCCCCGTCAGTGGTAGTGAGCATAACCGTACAAAAGGTTCGGTACTCTGCACTGTGGAGGCTTCCCGCAGCCAGATCTAGTATGAATCCTGTTGTGGATGGGTTTATCCCCAGGAGTGAATGATGGCTTATTCAACCATTACGGCTGCAAACGAAGTGCTAATCGCAATGAGCAACTTCCGATTCAGTGTTAGCCTTGAGTGTCTCCTAAAGCGCTTAGGTCTGAAGTTGGAGAATGTTGAGTAGGGTTTGTGGGTTGGTATGGGACAGGTATTTTGCGATCGCCCTGTTCCCATACCAGCCGAAATGGTATTTTCTCTTCGAGTGTATTCAGGTTTTTGTGTAAATGCGGGTAAAATGTCAGCATTTACACAAAAATCAAATCAGTTTCTCTTCTGCTGAAACTCCAAAGAGGATAAAACTTTAAAGAATAAAATTGCCCCACAGCTAGGGACTGGGAGGCAAAAGGACAGTTAAACGCTACGTCCAGTGTGTTAGAGCTTTAAACTAATCTGTCAACCCAGTGTGACGATTTCTCCAGTGTCCATTCAACTAGAACAAACGGGTTAGCGTGGGTCAACCTTTCACACCGCTACCTGTCTCAGTTGGCACAATGTAGTTTTGCATCAGTACAAAAAATAGCAGAATCGGGGCAATCGAAATTACTGAACCCGCTGCAATCAGCCGCCAGTCGAGCGAGAAAGCACCCGCGAGTTTGGCAACCCCCAGCGGCAAGGTGTAGTATTCCTGCTGGTCAAGGATAATTAGCGGCCACAGAAAATCGCTCCAGGAACCAATAAACACAAAGATTGCCAGCGTCACCAGGGCTGGACGAATTGAAGGCAGCATCACAAACCACCAGATGCCCAGTTCTGAGCAGCCATCTATGCGGGCAGCTTCTTCTAGCTCTTTGGGTACGCCCTGAAACGCCTGACGCAGCAGGAAGATGCCAAAGGCGGAGGCGATCGCCGGAAAAATCAGCCCTAGATAGGTATTTCGCAAACCCAACTGCACAATCAGGATAAACAGCGGGATCATCACGACCTGAAATGGGATCAGAATCGTCGAGACAACCAGGCTAAAAATCAGGTCACGTCCGCGAAACTCTAGTCGAGCTAGCGGGTAAGCTGCCAGCGAACACAGCAGCAGATTTAGCCCAACCGTTAGAACTGCCACCAGCGTACTGTTGAACAAATAGCGCCCAAATGGATTAGTCTGCCAAACGGTGACAAAGTTTTGCAGCGTTGGTTGGCTGGGCAAAAACCGGGGCGGAAACTGAAAGATGTCTTCAGTGGGTGCTTTGAAGGCCGTACTGATAAGCCAGACGAGCGGCAACAGCATGACAATGGCGATCGCCCCCAGCGCTAAGTACGTCCAGGCATACCTCCAGGCAGATGAATTTCGCCGCTGCTGCCACAGCCCATTCAAATTTGATGAGTGCTGATCAGGTTTAGTTGCGTTTGCCACGAAGCATCCCTCTGTCATCCCAGCGAGATGATTATTGTATGGCTTCTTCAGCGTTTTAGGGTGGGGGTGGGGGTTTTTCTCAAGATTGTTCCGGTACCTAGAATGGCGATCGCCAACAGCCCCAACCCAGCAGCAGGTTCAGGTATATCCGCAGGTAATTCGGCATCAAAAGCAACCTCAATTTCTTCATCAACCACAATCAGCACGCTTTCCTGATTGAAGCGCTGCGTGTACGCGATGATAATTTCATCGAGCGATGCTTCATTTTCTGCTGTGTCTTCTAACAGTAAGCGCACAACTTTTGACTGTTCTTCAATAATCGTGCCAGTGCTGTCCTGAAACTGACCGTCTGCATCAAACACCGTTAAGCCAGCCGAAAAACGAGGAGTAATTTCCAGATCTAAAAAGGCTTGGAACTGCTCTTCAGACACCTCGCCGCCTCCTGGAATGTTGCGTCCAAAAAACAAATCTGTTTGGACGAATTCTGGAATGGGATCATTATCAATGATATCTTCCCCTGCTCCAAACCCAACGGCAATCTCTTCATTAACTGCTAGTAAAACACTCTCCTGATTAAATTCTCTAATGTAGGCGTTGATGATTTCGTCAATTGCCGCTTCATTTTCTACCGTGTCTTCTAACAGTAACCTCACAACTTTTGACTGTTCTTCAACAATCGTGCCAGCGCTGTCCTGAAACTGACCGTCTGCATCAAACACCGTTAAGCCAGCCGGAAAACGAGGGGTAATTTCCTCATCCAGAAAAGCTTGAAATTGCGTCTCAGATACTTCCCCGCCACTTGGAATGTTTCGCCCAAAGAATAAGTCTGTTTGAATGAATTCTGGCACCAAATCATTCTCTATCAGGTTCTCACCTGCTCCAAACCCAACTTTCAGTTCATCTTCATTAGTCGTTTGCAAGACACTCTCTTGACTGAATTGGTTAACATAGGCAGTCACAATTTCATTGATAGCCGTCTCAGCTTCAGGTGTGTCTTCGACAAAAAGAGACACAACTTTAGCAGGTTCTTCGATCAAGGCTCCTGTACTGCTGAGGAACTGTCCCTCGGAGTCAAAAATAGTTAAGCCTGCGGGAAAACGAGGTGTAATTACGGTATCCACAAAAGTTTCAAAGTCTTCTTCTGAAACCTGTCCACCGTTCGTAATATTGCGCCAAAAATAGCTCCTTTTGAGTCAGGGTAGAGGCTTCTGCGGGAGCAGCTACTGCGATCGCCACTGATAATGCGGCAGTAGTTGCAGCAGCCCTAAACTTAGACAATCGAGTTTTCATAAAGTTAGCTCCAGCTAGTAATGAGTAGCAATGAAGTGATAGGGATCGTTGGAAGGTGATAGGAAGAAGGCGATCGCTTTTCTCCAAAAGCTCCCCTACAACAGTTACAAGCATAGGCAACTAAAGAATCTTTGTCGGTGAGAAAAAGTCTGAAATAGTTAGCACAAAAGCCACTAAAAATCAGGGACGTGTCGCGAAGACACATCCCTTACAGTAGACATTTACTACTTACAAACACTCTCTAAAGACAGAAGTTAGCGCAACGCTTCCACTTCATCGC
>JAAUQZ010000196.1 GCA_012033355.1 Leptolyngbyaceae cyanobacterium RM1_406_9
ACTCACATCATCCAAAACTGGGAATCTCAAGACGAGCCAGAACATCTGCGAACCATTCGCGATCGCCTCCTCCGCAATGAGAAACTTGCCAGTCGCCTGTTAGGACTCTACCAGCAGATTTTGCAGCAGGGAGAAATCCTCGCTGATGATAGTGAAGGACAAATTGAACTGCGGCTTTCAGGGTTGGTGGTCAAGCGGGGATCTGTGCTGCAAGTTTATAACCCGATCTACGCAGCCGTGTTTGATCAAACGTGGGTTGAGCGATCGCTCAACAACCTTCGCCCCTATGTCGAATCCTTCAATGCATGGGTTATGTCTGGCGGTCAAGACAACTCGCGACTGTTGCGAGGACAGGCACTCGAAGAAGCCCTAAAATGGTCAGTGGGCAAAAGCTTGAGCGCTCAGGATGCAGAATTTCTTCGAGCCAGTCAACAGTTTGAAAGTCAAGAAACAAAACAGTCCAATGAGATATTAACCAAAGCCAACCGCATGGCTAAACAGCGTCTTCGCGTTGGCACAGTTTTTCTCACAACAGCCCTAATTGCTGCTGGAACAATTGGACTGTGGGCAAGTCAATTGGTCGATCACACTAGAGCCATCACCGAAATTGAGAGAGATAGCAACAGTGCTCTGGAACAATTTGAATTCCAGCCGACCCATTCTCTGTTGACTGCCATGCGATCTACCTATGAACTAAAACAGATCGCAGAGGGAAAGGTAGAGTGGTTTAACTTTCGCTTAGGAATTTTGACTTTTCGGTTCTCGACACATTTCAATATTGGGCAAACAAGCTCAAATTACCCCACTAGTAGTCCGATTTTGGCGCTACAAACTATTCTTGATGACATTCAAACACAGCAAGTGACGGGTCCATGGGCTAGTCAAACCTGGATTCAGTTTAGTTCATGGGGCGATCGCGTTGCCTCTCTTGAGAGTGGAAGCAAACCTGACGCAGCAACCATTACAGCTTCAGGTTTGCAGGGCAACCAGTTTTCAAGGATAAAACTGCAAGGGTTGCCACACGACGATTTCATCAGTGGCATTAGAATCAGTCCAGACACAAAATACATCGCTGTCTACTCAAACTGTAAATCATCTCTATTGGATTTTCAGGGAGATCAGAAATTTGTCCTTCAAACAGAAGGGCGAATCTATAATGTTCTATTCAGTCCAAATAATAAATACCTTCTCACACTCGAAGCTAGTGTTTCATGTGATAATCCTGACCAAAGTTGGAGTGAGCAAACCGCTCGTCTATGGAATTTGCAGGGCAATCAATTAGCGGTATACGAAGGACTATCATTGTCACAAAATGCCGTATCTTTTAGCCCAGATGGGCACCACATTGCAACAGTTGGAAAAGACAGTATCTCAATTCAAGATTTGCAAGGTAACCAGCTAGCAGCTTTAACAAAGCAAAGTGACAGTAGAAGTTTGGTGCAGTTCAGTCCACAGGGCGATCGCATTCTCACAACGGATGAAAATATTGCCTACCTCTGGGATTTGCAGGGCAATAAACTTGCTACTTTCAGTGAACATCAACACTTCATTGAGGCTATGCAGTTTAGGACCGATGGTCAACGCATTGTTACTGGAGATTGGGAGGGCAACATCCATTTGTGGAATCTTCAGGGAGAACAAATAACAGCGTTTGAGGCACATACAGGAGGAGTCTCAGCAGTACAATTTAGCCCGGATGGACGACAGATCGCCAGCTTTGGAGAAACGGAAGCTAACATTACAGGAAGTAATAGTGACCTACGGCTGTGGGATCTCCAGGGCAACTTATTGATAGATTTGAAAAGCCGCGATTTAAGCCTTGAATCGGTTATTCAATTTAGTCCTGATGGCAAACGTATTACCGTAAACAACGATAGTGTAGGTTTCGCTCAGGTGTGGAATCTACAGGGCAACCAGTTAGCTACTTTTGCAGAACAACAAGAGCCAGTTACAGCCTTAAAAGTTAGCCCTGATGGTCAGCATATTGCTGCAATCATGGAAAATGGCATGGTTCGAGTTTGGGATATTCGGGGTAATTTACTGTCTGAGTTTAAAGGACATCAGGGTGAACTTAAGAGGCTAGAATTCAGTCCAACTGGCGATCGCATTCTCACTCATGGATACTCTTCAGCGCGTGAAGGTACGGTAGAAGTTTGGGATCTTGAGGGAAATCGATTAACAGTTCTGTTAGGAAATTGGGGAATGACTTGGCAACGCCCAATTAGCCCAAATGGGGAATATGTCGTCACCTTTGGGCAGGGCAACACAATTCAGATTTGGGACATACAGGGAAATCAAATAGCAACCTCACCACCCATCTCCGAAGAATTTGAGTCCTTACAGTTTAACCCTCAAAGCGATCGCATTGTCACAGCAGGCAACAGTGGTATGGTACGCCTGTGGAATCTTCAGGCACAGGAAATAGACTCATTCCAAGCTCATTCTGAATCTATAAACAGCGCTTATTTTAGCCACGATGGTAAACAAATTATCACTGTTACACCGCCTGAGATTTCAAGACCTCAAGACACGGCAGTCAAACTGTGGAACTTACAGGGCAATCTGATTAGAACAATCCAGGATGGTAATTTTTCCACAGCCACTCAATCGATTTATACTAATGACCTCTCTGATACAATCTTCATTCCAGAAAGCGGAAGGTTTGTTAAACCTTTTGAGCAAGTTGCCTTTACCTGGAGTATGGAGGGAAATTTGCAGGCGATCGAAGCGCGAGCAGGTTGGGTTAAAGAGCCAGTAGAGTTTTATCCAGGGGCTTTGCAGGTTAGTTTGAGTGGCGATCGCATTGCCGCAGTAGGTGAAGACAACAGAATTAGAGTTTGGGACGACAGTGGCAACCAGATCGCAGAATACGAAGGCTACGCAACGGCACTTAGCCCAGATGGAAAAAGCATCGTAGTTGTTTCTCAGGCAGACAACATACCACGCTTGTGGCGACTGGATGACCTGGATGGACTGCTGCAACGGGGATGCGATTGGTTGCGACCCTTCCTTATTCAGGATAGGGAAAACCAACAGATGTGTGGTTTTAACCATGAGAATGCCAGATAGAACGCTAACAAAATCGACCGCTATTCGACCTCGGTAACGAAATGGACATCGTAGAATAGGACAAGGAACTATTAAGAAGTATTTAGGATTTTCATGGCGGATCAGTTAGTTCGAGCGACGGCAGCAGATGGAGGAATTCGCACCGTCGGCGTGATCACCACGCGCCTCACCGAAGAAGCCAGACAGCGCCACAACCTTTCCTATGTTGCTACCGCAGCGCTTGGCAGAACCATGTCAGCAGGGCTTTTGCTTGCCTCCAGCATGAAGCGACCCGAATCAAGGGTCAACATTCGGATCAACGGCGACGGGCCATTAGGCGGCATTCTAGTGGATGCCGGGCTAGATGGAACTGTACGCGGCTACGTGGACAACCCCACCGTAGAACTCCCTCCTAGCGCCATTGGTAAGCTAGATGTAGGGGCGGCTGTGGGTCACAATGGCTACCTGTACGTTGTTAGAGATGTGGGCTACGGCTACCCTTACTCCAGCACAGTAGAGCTAGTTTCTGGCGAAATCGGGGATGATGTCACCCACTATCTGGTTAGCTCCGAGCAAACTCCCTCAGCCCTTGTTTTAGGGGTATTTGTCAGCGCTGAAGGCGTAACCGCATCAGGTGGATTGCTCGTGCAGGTTTTGCCTAAGGCTGCTAGAGACGATGCATTAGTCCAAACTTTAGAATCTCGTGTCGCCTCGCTCGCTGGATTCACCCCGCTACTTAAAGAGGGCAAATCGCTACAACAGATGTTTGAGCAATTGTTGGGCGATATGAATCTGGAAATCTTTCCAGAAACTCAAATGCTGCATTTTCACTGCGGCTGCTCCTTCGATCGCGTTTTAGGAGCCTTAAAAATGCTGGGCAAAGATGAACTGCAAGACATGATTGAAAAAGATGACGGAGCCGAAGCTACCTGTCACTTTTGCGGCGAAGTTTACCAGGCTAGCAGTGACGAGCTAGAGCAGTTGATTCAGGATTTGCAGGCAGAGGTGTTGAGGTGAGGGATGGGGGATGAGGGATGAGGGATGGGGGATGGGGGATGAGGGATGAAAGACCACTTCATCCTTCATCTTTGCGATGGTGGCGTTTTCCTTCATTGAGGAGTAGGATTGCAACTATTGCGTGTAGTTGCTTGAAGATTTAGGTTGCCGCGCCATTGTTGTGGGCTGGGATATGACTAAAGATTGGGGAACACCGGAGCGCCGTCGAGATGCGGGGCGGCCACATCGAACTCCTGGAAAATTGCCTAAAGTACCTGTGTCTCGCCAACGCCCTTTGCCTCGGCAAAGACCACCTATGCCCAAGATGCCTGCACCGGAATCTTCATTGTTGCGTCCGGCGGCTCGACCGACACCGGGGGCGCAACCCCTTGCGGGTATCTCTCCGAGATCGCCCCATCCCATTTCACCAGTTGACCCATTGCCCTATGCTCAGGTTGTCCCTGCGCCACCCCATCTTCCTGGTGCAGAGCATTTAGAAGATTCCCGACGAGCAGGGCAGCCTGGAGTGCGACTGCCTAAGCTGCGGTTTCCAACTAGTCTAAAGTTTTGGGCGATCGCTCTGTCCTCACGTTAACCGGAGTCAGCATTATTTCGGTTGCGCTACTGCTAAAGCTGCCCGCAGTGCCAAACTGTCCGTCGATTTTCTGGCCCACAGCCTCCGCCTCTTTGCGGCTCTATTGCGCTCAACTAGCGGCTAACAAGCAGACAGCCAGCGATTTGCTGGAGGCAATTGAGCTAGTCAACAGTCTGCCTGCTGATCACCCCCTGCGACCTGAGATTAACCGCCACATTGAGGAATGGTCGCAGCAGGTTTTAGATTTGGCAGAAGCCGCCTTTGACCGGGGCGAACTGTCGGAGGCGCTAGACATTGCCAAGCGAATTCCTGCTGACACCTCTGCCCGTGCCCAGGTGCAGGAACGGGTCGATCGCTGGAATGAAATTTGGTCAGAAGCTGAGAAAATTTACCAAGATGCAGAAACCGCCCTGCGACAGCAGGATTTGCGGCAGGCGTTTGACATTGCGGTTGGGCTGCTGTCAGTTGATAACACGTACTGGAAGACCACTAAATATGATGAGTTAAACGGGCTGATTAACGCGACTCGTCAAGATGCGGCAAAGCTGGCTGAAGCCAGACGGTTTATCGATCGCGGCGGGTTGTCTAACTTGAGTGAGGCAGTCAAGCTGGCAGAAGAAATTGGTGATGGCAGCTATGCTTACAGCGAAGCCCAAAAGGTGATTACCGAAGCGGGTCGAGGAATGCTGGAATTGGCAGAGTCGGCGCTAGATCGTCAGGATGCCGATGAGGCGATCGCTATCATTCGTCGCATTCCCGAACGCGCCAACCTGGAAGCAGAAGCTCAAGACTTGACCGATCTGGCATCGGCCTATTCCCAGTCGTGGGGTGGCACGGTGGCTGACCTGGAAGCTGCAATCATTCAGGCTCAGCGGCTGCGGCGGGGTCGGCCGCTCTATGGCAGGGCGCAAGAATTGATTAGCCGCTGGCAGGCAGAAATTCAAGACGTAATGCGGCTAGAAACGGCGCGGCAACTGGCGCAACCTGGCTCTGTGGGAGATTTGAGAGCAGCGATCGCTGAGGCAGAGCAAATCCCGCGTGGTAACCCGCGTCGGGCTGAGGCACAGGAAGCGATCGCCGACTGGACTCGTGAGGCTGAAACCATCGAAGATCGCCCTATCCTGGACACAGCCGACCAGTTTGCCAACAGCGGCGACCTGGTATCTGCAATTGAGCAGGCTAACCGAATTGGCTCAGGGCGGGCCCTGTCTGACGAAGCCCGTGAGCGGGTACAAAATTGGACAAGCCAGATTCAGCGCACCCAAGACCAGCCTTACCTGGATCAAGCGAGAGAACTGGCTGCTCTGGGCAACGTGCCAGGGGCGATCGCCGTCGCAGAGCAAATCGGTCAGGGACGCGCCCTCTACGATGAAGCGCAGGCAGACATTCGCACCTGGCGCAATCAGACCCAGGGGCAAGAGCGGATGCAGGAGGCATACCAGGCTGCTAGCATTGGCACCACAACTGGGCTGCTAGCGGCAATTCGCACAGCAGAACAAGTTCCGGCTGGCAGCCCGACCCGACCCGAAGCCGAGCAAATGATTAACCTCTGGAGCCAGCAAATTTTACAGGCGGCTCAGCAGCAGGCTGGGTATGATCTGTCAGGGGCGATCGCCACCGCTGAGAGCATTCCCCCTCGCACCGAAGCCTATGCCGCAGCCCAACTTCAGGTTCAAACCTGGCGACAGCAGCTAACAGGTGAAGGACTCTAACCAGGTGTCCTTGAGGCAAATGAGTGGCTGCGATCGCTTGGCTGGTGGGCGATTCCCGCTTTTATGCCTCAATCTGTCGAACCACAGTGAGTGCAGAATAACTCACTCCTGCGGTGCCTTCACCGGGATGGGTAGAATCTCCAACTAGCCACAGGTTTTGAATTGGAGTGCGATTGGCAAACCCAAACGGGCCAAAGGTGGGAATGCGCTGACCAATGCCGCCGACAATGCCGCGATCGCGCCCCGTAAAGTGAGCAAAAGTACGGGGCGTAGCGGCTTCAGTGTGAACCAAAGTATCAGAAGTGAGTTTAAAGAATTGGGATAGGCGGGCGATCGCTTCCTCCGCATACTTTTGCTTTAACCTCTCATAGTCTTCACATTGCCACCACTGAGTCGGATCGGTGAATGAAGAAGCAATGAGTGTGGCTTTGCCCTCTGGCGCACGCCCGTCTCCGGGATGACTCACCGAAACAAACAGAGAATTATTTTCACCAATTGGGCCATCGTAGTCATAGAGAAACTGAAGATGAGGCGGACACCCAGCAGGAATGGCAGACTGGTCAACGCCCAAATACACCACAAACGCCCCCGCTGCTGGAGGCAGTTTTTCTACCCGCCGCTCGTAGCCTTTAGGAGCGTCTGTACCCAATAGCTGCATCAAGTTTTGCACCGTAACGTTAGCGACAATGTGATCGGCTGTCTCTGTCCAGGCTTCACCTGTTTTTGGGTTGCGAACGGCGATCGCCCTTGCCTGCCCATTCTCGGTACAAATTTGTTCAACCGTGTGACGCATCAGTAGCTTACCGCCATCTCGCTCAAGCGATGTGACAAGGCGATCGCTCAACACCTGCATACTGCCCTGCAAGTGATAAAGTCCCTGTGGCTCCTGGGAAACGCCCAGCGCGGTTGCGGCATAGAGCAGCGCTGTATCTTCTGCATCGACTTGAGAATAGAGCTTAAGCTGAAGGTCGAGGAAAGTTTTGAGACGGCGATTAGCGCTCCGCGCAACGCCGCAGGAACCGCCCCCCAGCCCATACCAGCGCAACACCTGACCCACCGTTGAGAAAGTGTGTGGCACGGTTAACAGCGTTCCTGGGCGAACCGCCTGCACCAACTGCCCCAAATCCCACAGGTTGCGCGGCGGCAGAACCGGATCGCGAGACTGAAACGCCCAGCTATGGCGAAACAAATCTGCCATCAGTTGCCAAAACGGTTCACTGCTCGGAAACTGTCGCTGTCGTTCTGCCTGCCAACGATTGGGATCGCGCCAAACGCTTATGGGTTCAGCCTCTCCCGGCAAATACACCGCACAGGCCGGATCGCAGGGAGTCGCTTCTGGCAAATCAATTGCTAATTCTGAAAAGATTCGATGGTGAATGCCTCCAGGCTCCAGTCCGGCAACCTGAGTCGCACCCACATCAAAGGTAAACCCTCGCCGCCTAAACGTTGACGCGCACCCACCCGGCACCAAAGCCTGATCTAGCACCAGCACCGAGTAGCCCCGATGCGCCAACAGCGCCGCTGCGGTCAGTCCACCAATGCCCGCCCCAATTACCACAACTCGTTTAGCTTTAGGACTGGCATGACCGCTGGACATAGAGAACTCTTATCTGCTTGAATTTACATTCCTTAATACTTTTATCATATAGCAATCTCAAAGTGTGCGCTTAGTTCCATACGAGGGATATGATTAACTATCCACATAGCTCACGGCACTCACTAACAGTTTGTATCTAAGACCGGAATACGATATTGCAAGCCAGACTAGCACCAACTGGAGACTGTTATGACTCAAGCAATCATTGCTCCCCCCAAAAAGGAAGAACCGCTGCTGTTTGAGCCGCTGACCTGGAGAGAGTTTAAAGCGGTTGAACAGCTATTAGACCGTCCAGGCTATCGGCTTTCATTTCTAGATGGAATATTGGAGATTCGACGGATGCCAGGAGAACCACACGAAACGGTTAAAGCAAGAATTGGTGCTTTAGTGGAACTTTATCTGCTGATGGCAGGGTATGATTTCACCCCAACAGGGTCAATGACGCTAGAGAATGAAGCGGTTGCCGTCAAACGTGAAGCAGATAAATCCTACAAACTAGCTCCCGGTCGAGCACGTCCTGATTTATTGATCGAGGTTGTATTTACCAGCGGAGGGATCAATAAACTAGAGGCATACAAGCGGCTAAAGATTCCTGAAGTGTGGTTTTGGGAAGACGGTGTGTTACAGGTTTATCACCTGCGGCAGGACGGAGATGTGGTGAGTTACGAGAAAATTTCTAGAAGTGAGGAGTTACAGGGAATCGATCTGAATCTGTTGGTACGCTGCATTGGCATGGCAAATCATGTTGAAGCGGTCAAAACATTTCAACAGTCCCTTCAAAAGTAAAGGGGGAGGGGCGATCGCCCATTCTCACCTACACTCAGCTAAACAATAACCAGTTCTCAAAACGCCCATGACAGTCGCTAAAAGCTTGTCACCTATCCACGTTGAAACAGTCCAGGGGGACGTTCACACGACTCAGCGAGGTAGAACCTGGGAACAGTTTAAGCATTTGCAAAAAGGCTTTGAGAACACTCGCGGAGTCAGGCTGTTTTATTACAATGGCACAATCGAAATCCTTACGTCAGGTGAGGTACATGAGCTATTCAAAAGCATTATTGGCTTTCTGATTGAGACATTTCTGTTTAGTCGGGCGATCGAGTTTAAACCTACTGGGTCAATGACTCAAGAAAAAGCGGGTATTGCTTCTGCTGAGACTGATGAGTCTTATGAAATTGAGGGCTTTAAACTGTCGATTGAGGTCAATTTCACCAGTAGCGATGATTCCAAACTGGGGCGCTATCAAGCATTAGAAGTCAACGAAGTTTGGATTTGGGAAGATGGTGTATTAGCGGTTTACCACCTCCAGTCAGGCAAGCATGAAAGAGTAAACCACAGTCTCATTCCGGCACTTTCCCCGATCGATCTGAACATACTGTCGGAATGTATCTTGATTGGGGAAACTTCCAGGATTCGGGCTGCTCAAAAGTTATTGGATTCTCACCCCATTCACCAATAGGTAGCCTCATCTTTTGGTTAATTTGGGAGAGGGCGATCGCTCCAACTGACACTCGGTACAAAGTTCAACCTCAATTCCACCAATTTCCCGGAAGATTTTTGTGAAGGAGCGGTGAAGTGTAGCGTAGACACCCCGACTTTTAGCTGTGACGATTAAGATAGGTAAAGAAACGGTCAAGTTCAAAAAATCCTCATGACCCAAGCCCTATTCCAGTCTGCTGCTGTTCCCCGGCTGAATGCCCCTACCCTGCATCGCTTACCCAATGGTCTAACCATCGCTGCCGAACGGATGCCTGTTGAGGCAGTCAACCTCAGCCTGTGGCTAGGAATTGGCTCAGCGGTTGAGTCTGACTCGATCAACGGCATGGCTCACTTCTTGGAACATATGATCTTCAAGGGAACGGCTCACCTGGAAAGCGGCGAGTTTGAACGCCTGATCGAGCAGCGGGGCGCTGTCACCAATGCCGCCACTAGTCAGGACTACACCCATTACTACATCACGACTGCGCCAAAAGATTTTGCTGAACTGGCTCCCCTCCAGGTCGAGGTTGTGATGAATGCAGCAATTCCCGATGAGGCGTTTGAGCGAGAAAGATTTGTCATCTTGGAAGAAATTCGCCGCGCCAACGACAATCCGCGTCGCCGCACCTTCTACCGCTCAATGGACTTGGCTTTTGAGCAACTGCCCTACCGCCGTCCGGTGCTGGGCCCTGCGGCTGTGGTGGAGCAGCTTACGCCGCAGCAGATGCGCGATTTTCACTCTACCTGGTATCAGCCTCAGTCAATCACGGCGGTAGCGGTGGGCAACTTGCCCGTTGAAGAACTGATTCAAACGGTGGCAGATAGCTTTGCCAAGGCTGAAACCCGTGCTGGGCTAGTGGACGATCGCCTTCCCGCTTTTCCCAGCCTCAGCCCAGAGTCTGCCTTCTCCACCATTCAGCGTCAGGAATATGTGGACAGCAGCCTGCAACAGGCGCGACTGGTGATGGTGTGGCGCGTTCCGGGGACTGTGAGTCTCCACGAAACCTACGCGCTGGACATTCTTGCTTCAGTCTTGGGGCAGGGGCGCACGGCCCGCCTGTTCCGTGACCTGCGCGAAGAGAGGGAGCTAGTGACTAACATCTCGGTCAGTAACATGACTTATACCCAGCAGGGGCTTTTCTACATTTCGGCCCAGCTTCCGGTAGAGAATTTAGAGGTGGTGGAAGCGGCGATCGCCCAGCACATTCGCACCATTCAAACAGAACCAATCAGCGAAAGTGCGATTGCTAGAATTCGTACCCTGGTTGCCAATCGCTACATTTTTGCCAGTGAAACCCCAGCGATCGCGCTGGACTTTACGGCTACTATCATTCTGTGATTGGCGACCTTGCCCCCGCCCTCAACTATCCTGCTCACATTCGGGCGCTAGATGCGGCAGATTGCGAATCGCTGCCCAA
>JAAUQZ010000197.1 GCA_012033355.1 Leptolyngbyaceae cyanobacterium RM1_406_9
GCTACCAAACGCCCCGTTTACCGTTGGGGTGAACGGTTGTCCAATTCGTTCGGGCTGTTGCAAGCTGTTCATCAGAAACTTTTGCCCCCGTCAGGTCAGCCCCACACAGATTGGCTCCTCGCAAATTGGCATTGCTCAAGTAAGCAAAGCTTAAGTCTGCACCTCGCAGATCGGCCCCTTCTAGATCTGCATGACTCAGATAGACTCTTGCCATATTTGCGTTTCGCAAAATAGCGTGACTCAAACTGGCCTTGCCAAAGTCAGCATTAAACAAATTAGCGCCCTGAAGGTTAATCTTTTGTAGCTTCGCCTGGTGAAAATTTGCCTCAGCTAGATTAGCCCGCTGTAAGTTCAACAAGCTGAGATCGTGAGAAGTAAAATCTCTTCTACCTTTGGCATAAGCAGTGAGCAAGTCAGTAGCACCCATTTTAGGGGTCTCAGCAGGTGTTCCCGTTGTTCCTTTAGACCTTACAGCGGTAGATAGAGAAGCTTTTTGAGGCATCAGCCTGCGTCGCGGAGAGCCAGGTTGTAGACTGGTTGCTTCAGACGATGCTGCTTTTGCCTGCTGCCGCGCACGGATTGCAGCCGCCATTCGAGAGGAGGGGGTAGACGGAGTGGTGTCGTTCAGATCAACGGAAGGAGGATGTTCTGGCTCAGACTGGTAGAGGGGGCGATTGGGTTTCGCTACCATGCCCTGGGCCAGGCTATCAAGGTAAGGCTCAAGGTCAAGCGCTCTCAAAACCTCGTTGGAAGTCTGATAGCGATGGCGAACGGACACCTCCAGCATCTTCCGCAAGACATCGGCAAAGTGATCGCTAATGTGAACTTTTTCTCTCCAGAGCATCTCGCCAGTAGCGGGGTCGTAGTCTAGATCTTTGGGTGACTTTCCGGTTAATAGATAGATGCAGGTTACACCGAGGGCGTAGATGTCGCTGGCGTAAACTGGGCGCATAGCCATTTGCTCAGGTGGAGCATAACCTGGAGTGCCGATCGCATAGGCAGTCAGGGCCGTTTGCTCAGAAGCGCCCGCCCGAGTTGGAGTTACCTGATCTTTTACCGCGCCAAAGTCAATCAACACCAGCTTTTTATCTTGAGAGCGACGAATCAAGTTAGCAGGCTTGATGTCACGATGAATCACCTGCTGACTGTGGATATATTGCAACATCGGCAGGACTTCGCTCAGGAATTGCTTGACTCCTGCTTCGCTAAATGGGCCAGAGCGTTTGACCTCCTGCTGAAGAGTAGAGCCGCTAATGTACTCCTGCACCAGGTAAAATTCCTGGTTCGCTTCAAAGTAGTCCAATAGGCGAGGCACCTGGGGGTGATTCCCAATCCTCCCAAGGGTTTTGGCTTCGCGCTTGAACAGCTCTCGCGCCATCTGCAATACATGAGGGGAAGATGCGGCTGGGCGAAGCTGCTTGATAACGCAATGTGGGCTACCGGGTAGGGATTCATCTTTAGCGAGATACGTTGCTCCGAAGCCGCCATGGCCCAAAGTTTGAAGAACTCGATAGCGATCGCGCAGCAACAACTTAGAGCCGCAAGCCTGGCAAAGCTCAGTGTGAACTAAATTCTCTGGGTTAGGACAGGCTGGATTTAAGCAGTAGCTCATGCGGCATCACTCGCTATGTCGGTCGCCGGGGGCATCACTTCATCCACTTCTAGACGTAGACACCTTAACTTCTATTATCTTTCCAAGAAAGACGAGATAAAGCGCCAAGTTTGCGTGAAATCTCTTGAAGAGTTGCTAAAGCTCACCCTATTTTCCTTAAAAATCCTCGTGAATACTCAATTTCCCATAGTTTAGGGGAGGAGAAGATGTCACAGTGGAGGGGTTGCACCCAATTAATGGTAATGCACTACAGACTCGTATCAAGCTTCTATCATTTCAGAGGCTTCTCTCAGAGGCTTCTCACGGTTGAGCGGTAGAATGGTGGGGCACTATTGTAGACCGACCTAGAGTTAAAGAGCAAGTTAGGCAATGCGTATCTCACTAAACTGGCTGCGAGAATTGGTAGACCTGACGATGAGTCCAGAGGAGCTAGCAGAAACGCTAACGATGGCTGGTTTTGAGGTCGAAGAGATTGAAGACCGTCGCACATGGGCAGATGGTGTCGTAGTCGGGAAGGTATTGAGCTGTGAGCAACACCCTAATGCAGACAAACTCAATGTCTGTCAGGTTGATATTGGCAGAGGCTCCCCTTCTAACATCGTTTGTGGCGCATCTAACGTCAAGGCAGATCTGTACGTTCCTGTTGCCACAGTAGGGACTTACTTACCAAATGTAGACTTAAAAATTCGCCCTCGCAAGCTGCGGGATGTGCCTTCGGAGGGCATGATTTGCTCTCTGGCAGAGCTTGGGCTGGCGAAAGAGTCGTCAGGTATTCATCACTTTGAGCAAGATTCCTTAAAAATTGGGAGTGACGTTCGTCCGCTTTTAGGTTTGGACGACGTAGTGCTAGATCTGACTTCAACGGCAAACCGGGCAGATGCGCTTAGTATGGTTGGGGTTGCCAGGGAAGTTGCAGCCCTGACAGGCGCTCAATTAAAACTGCCAGACGTGCCCGAAATCTTAGCCGGAACGGATTCTAGTCTGACTGTAAAAGTTTCTGAACCAGAGGCTTGCCCCATTTATATTGGCACAATCATTGAGCAGGTAAAGATTGCAGCTTCTCCTGATTGGCTTCAGCGGCGGCTTCAAGCAGCAGGGACGCGCCCAATCAATAACGTTGTCGATATTACGAATTACGTTTTGCTGGAATGGGGGCAGCCGCTTCACGCGTTTGATTGCGATCGCCTACTCTCTGTCGTAGGCACCGATACCCTGACGATTGGGGTGCGCTTTGCTAACCCTGGTGAGTCTTTGACCACTCTAGACAGTCAAAAGCGAACCTTACAGGAGCAAACGCTGCTGATTACAGCAAACGATAAACCTGTGGCGCTGGCTGGTGTAATGGGCGGCGAGGAAACCGAAGTATTTGCTGAGACGCAAAATCTGATGCTGGAGGCGGCTCTGTTTGATTCGGTGGCAGTTCGCCGTTCGGCTCGTTCTCAAGGGCTGCGGACAGAGGCTTCTGCTCGCTATGAGCGGGGCGTAAACCAGGCAGAACTGGCGATCGCCTGTCGTCGAGCCATTCACCTAATTTCGGAGCTAGCAGGGGGCGTAGTGAAGGTGCAGGCGATCGCTGATTTGCGCCCCAGTCAAGCCACAGCCACCCGCACCATCGAGCTACGTCTTGAGCGCGTTAATCAAGTATTAGGGCCGATTGACCTGGATGTAGAAGCTCTATCACCTGCCGCTACAACTGAAGCCAGAGACATGGATGAGGATGTGGGTGAACTCCAGCCTGAAGATATCGAGCGCATTTTGACCGCCCTGGGCTGTACGCTGACCCCAGTGCGAGAGAGAGTTTGGAATGTCACCGTTCCACCCTATCGCTACCGCGACCTAGAGCGCGAGATTGACCTGATCGAGGAGATTGCCCGCCTCTACGGTTACAACAATTTTTGTGACACCCTGCCTGCTAAGACTGAGCCAGGATATCTCTCGGTCGAACAGGCACTCACGCAAAAATCCAGCAGGCATTTCGAGCCGTTGGCCTAACCGAACTGATTCACTATTCTCTGGTGAAGCCAGAGAAGGAAAACCAGATTCAGCTAGCCAATCCTCTGTTTGCCGAATATTCAGCCCTTCGCACTGAGCTTTTGTCTGGGCTAATTGATGCCTTTCAATACAACCTGGAACAGGGAAATGGGGCGCTAAACGGGTTTGAAATTGGGCGAGTCTTCTGGCGAGAAGAAGAAGGTCTAAATGAAACAGACATGGTTGCTGGCATTTTAGGCGGCGACCCTAGCCAGGGGCGATGGATGCGAGGCGGCAAGGAAAAGCCAATTACCTGGTTTGAGGCAAAAGGCACCTTAGAGAGCGCCTTTCAACGGCTGGGGTTGGTGGTTGAGTATCAGCCCGATCGCCGCAACGCTCTCTTGCACCCTGGTAGAACGGCTTCCCTCTGGGTACAGGGAAATCGTCTGGGCACATTTGGGCAACTGCACCCACAGCTTCGGCAAGAGAGGGGCTTGCCCGATGAAGTTTACGTTTTTGAGCTAGACCTGGACGTAATGTTTGCCCAGATGGATCAAGAGGAAAACATCACCCCCGTCTTCAAACCCTACTCAACCTACCCCGCGTCCGATCGAGACATTGCCTTCTTTGCCCCGACGCAGGTATCCGTTGCTGAAATTGAGCGAGTGATCAAAAAATCGGCAGGGACGCTTTTGGAATCGGTGGAGCTATTTGATGAATACCGAGGGGAGAATGTCCCTGAAGGAAAGCGCAGTCTGGCGTTGCGGTTGATTTATCGGGCAGGCGATCGCACCCTCACCGATGAAGAGGTCGAACCTGTTCACCGCAAAGTTCGAGATGCCTTGATTGAGAAGTTTGGGGTTGAGGCAAGAAGTTAGAAATATGACTAAATATGTGATGTGGGGGAGCTATTGTGACCACGTGTTGGAGAAGCGTTCTCCCTATCGTCAGGCACATCTAGATCGGCTTGCTAAGCTAAAGGAATCTGGGGCACTCATCACGATTGGCCCAACTCAAGATTTGACCCAGGTGTTTGCGGTGTATGAGGCAGACAATGAGCCTGCTGTGCGGCAGTTAATAGAGGAAGACCCCTACTGGCAAAACGGCATCTGGACAGAATATGAAGTGAAAGAGTGGATTCAGGCTTTTTGAGAGGACATTGCGCTTATGTCTACTGCTACGCCTACTGCAACTGCTACGTCTCCTGCGACCAAAGCTCCTGTCGCCAATCTCAAAATTACCTGGCCGCTCTTGCCAGAAGACTTCATTCTGCCGGATGACCCTGTGGAAAATACTGCTCAGCCTCTGCTTGCAGCCGCTCTAAGACAGCCACTTACGGCTTTTCCTGAACTGATGCAGGATGCTTTAGTGGTTTCCAACTTTGCACTTTGTGCTGCCATTCAAGACCGAACTATTTGTAAAGCGCCAGACTGGATGTATGTCCGTCCGGTGCAGCCCTGGCAGCGTTCTGAGACTCGCCGCAGCTATACGCCGCACACGGAAGGGGTCGTCCCCCAAGTGGTGATGGAGTTTCTATCGGCAACCTACCGCGAAGAGTACTCGGTTGAGTTTAAGCAGTCGGTGGGCAAATGGTTTTTCTATGAACAGGTGATTCAGGTTCCCCATTACGTCATTTTTCGACCTGACACGGGGCACGTAGAGGTTTATGCCCTGGCCGAGGGACGCTACCAGATCCAAGCAGCAGATGCCTCAGAACGCTACTGGATTGCAGGACTGGGACTGTTTTTAGGGGTGTGGGAAGGTAGTCACGAGGGGCGAACTGGCTACTGGCTGCGCTGGTGGAATGCGGACGGAGAACTGTTGCTCTGGTCAGAAGAGCGCACTGAGCAGGAACGCCAACGGGCTGAGCAGGAACGCCAACGGGCTGAGCAGGAACGCCAACGGGCTGAGCAGGAACGCCAGCGGGCAGAGGCTCTAGCTGAACGGTTGCGTCAGTTGGGCGTGGAGCCGGAGGCGTAGTGCTGTTTGCAAAACTCTAGGGCGATCGCCATCTCCCCAGTTTGGTGCGGGTAGGAAACCGGAGGACGAGCGATCGCCACCCACTTCACCCCTAACTCAGCCGCCACCTGCCGTTTCACATCTTCCCCTCCAGCAACCCCAGAAGCCTTAGAAACGACCATTGAAATTTGCCACTGCTGCCAGAGTGCCCGTTCCAGGTCAAGTGAGACGGGTGGACGCAGGGCAATCAGGCGATCGGGTGTAAATCCTGCTGACAGGGCTGCTTCTAGCGCTGAGACAGAAGGTAGAATCCGGGCAAACAAAACCGCACTGGACTGCCAGGAGCAAAACTGCTCTAGAGGTCTGTAGCCTACGATGAGCAGCACCCGCTGTCCTTTGAGGTAATCCCCAGATAGAAGTGCTTTAAAGCTGTCCAGGACGATTTCGTTTGGGGTGCTTTTCTCCAGTTTCGGTCGCTCGTAGCGCAGGTAAGGAAGCTGGTAGCGAGAAGCGGCGGCGATCGCCAACTCAGACACTGCCACCGCAAATGGATGAGACGCATCCAAAATGCAGCGAATCTGGTGAACTTGCAGGAAATTTTCTAATTGCTGCTCATCTAGCCGACCGACCCAAACTTGTAAAGTTGAAGCAGAGGGGTAAAGCGATCGCGCCGATGCAGTTGTCACCGTGACGACGCAGGGCAGGTTAGAGTGGCGATCGCCCGTGCCAGTTGCACACTTTCCTGAGTGCCGCCAATCAGCCAGATCTGCTCAGGCATAGAGCTTAGGTAAATCGCACCTTATAGAGCTGAAACAGCTCACCGGGTTGCTTTTTCACGACCTTTGCAGCAGCAGCCTGAATTGTTTTTTCCCAAGCCGTCAGCGGTTCAAGAAATACTTCAGCACCCAGATAGGTTTCTAAGATTGCCCAGTTTTCAGCGATCGCTGAGTCAGGGTCAATTACGTCAAACACGAACAGTCCATCTGGCTTTAGCACCCGTTTTACCTCTGACAAAACGGTACTCCAGTAGTCGAGGGGGTAGTAGCAGCTAAATCCGGTGGCGATCGCTAGGTCAAACTGCTCCTCGTAATTCAGCCGATGGGCACCGCCAAGCTGCACCCCTTTAAACAGTTTTGAATTTAACTGAGGGCCACGCGCATTTAGCGTATCTCGTGCCACCTCGCTAATGTCTTGACCATAAAAAAATGCGTCCCAATCGCGCCAGGGGTAAATCAAGAAACTCACCCCACAGCCAATGTCCAGGCAGCGCTGCTGTTTGCGAGGTTGGGCAATTTCCCAGAACGGAGAAGCAATCCTAGCGGCCAGGGAACCGCCAGCCCATTCTCGAAAAATTGGCATAGCCTCAACTTCGGGCGGCAGATCGAACGATTCACGCCGATATTCCTGGTCAAATCGACGGGCGACTGCGGTTAGCTGGGTTTGCCAATCTGGACTGCTATTGGAGCGATCGCCCAAAAAATCAGCCAGATCTTGAGAATTGCGTTTCCGTTCCTGGGGCATTCCGTTCTCCGTTAGCCCTTCAGCGCTCTGTTAAAGTTCTGACGGTAGGACTTATTTGAAATCAACAAAACTGGCCATAGTGCCGCCAGATAAAGCTTTCCCTGGCTAAAGTTAGTGCGGTGAAACCCTGTCCAAAACTTCCACACACCACCAACATAGACAGCCAACAGCACAAAACCAAGTAACCCAGGCATCGCTCAACCTCCCGATTTGAAGTCAGACGCTTTAATCCAAGTGTAGAGTAGCCGAATCAATTCCTGCTACACCCCTTAATATGCTTAATACCCTGTTCCAATTTGGAGGATGTCGCTACTATTCTCTTGATCAACGAAAAATATTTGAGTGAGTAAAGCGGCGGCAGAAATTTTCACAAATCCCCTCTAATGGGGATACTCAAAGCCTTTAACCTATCCGAGACTGCACCAATAGACAAGTTATACAAACACGCAGTTCCGTCTTTACCGCACAATTACAGAGAAGAGGTTGGCGACAACTAAGGAGGATTTATGCGAGCAGTGCTGATGGCTGGTGGATCGGGAACACGGCTCAGACCGCTAACCTGTGACCTGCCAAAGCCGATGGTGCCCATCTTAAATCGCCCGATAGCCGAACACATCGTAAATTTACTCAAACGGCATCGGATTACGGAAGTCATTGCAACCCTGCACTATCTGCCAGACGTGATGCGCGACTATTTTCAGGATGGCAGCGATTTTGGGGTGCAGATGACTTACGCGGTTGAGGAAGACCAGCCGTTAGGGACTGCGGGCTGTGTTAAAAACGTCGCTGAGTTGCTGGATGAAACGTTTCTGGTAATCAGTGGCGACAGCATCACCGATTTTGACCTGAGTGCAGCAATTCAGTTTCACAAACAGCGCGGTTCAAAAGCTACGCTGGTGCTGACTCATGTGCCAAACCCGATCGAGTTTGGAGTCGTGATTATCGATGAAAATCAGCGGATTCGACGGTTTTTAGAAAAGCCTTCCAGCAGCGAAATTTTTTCAGATACGGTGAATACGGGCACCTACATTTTGGAACCGGAGGTGTTAGATTATTTGCCCGTCAACCAGGAATCAGATTTTTCTAAGGAACTGTTTCCGCTGCTGCTAGAGAAGGGTGAGCCGATGTATGGCTATGTGGCAGAGGGTTACTGGTGTGATGTTGGTCATCTTGATGCCTACCGGGAGGCGCAGTATGACGCGCTATATCGCAAGGTGAAGCTAGAGAGCGGCTATGAAGAGCGATCGCCCAATCTGTGGGTGGGGCAAAACACCTTCATCGACCCCACAGCTCAGATCGAAACTCCGGCACTGATTGGCAGCAACTGCCGCATTGGGCAACGGGTGCAAATTGACGCAGGCACGGTGATCGGCGATAACGTTACGGTTGGCTCTGATGCTGACCTCAAGCGTCCGATTGTCTGGAATGGGGCAATTATTGGGGATGAAGTTCACCTGAGAGCCTGTGTTGCAGCGCGAGGAGTCCGCATTGATCGTCGCGCTCATGTGCTAGAAGGAGCGATCGTCGGTTCACTTTCGACGGTAGGAGAAGAAGCGCTAATCAGTCCAGCGGTGCGCGTCTGGCCAAGTAAAAAAATTGAACCAGGGGCAACGCTGAACATGAATCTGATTTGGGGGCACGCGGCTCATCGCAACCTGTTTGGACAGCGCGGCGTTTCGGGCTTAGCAAATGTAGACATCACGCCAGAATTTGCTGTCCGGTTAGGCGCGGCCTATGGCTCAACGCTCAAGCCCGGTTCTCACGTAACGGTTTCCCGCGACCAGCGCAGCATTTCTCGCATGGTGTCACGATCGCTGATTGCTGGGTTAATGTCTGTCGGCATCAACGTCCAAAACCTGGAAGCGACTGCAATTCCGGTTGCCCGTGCGGTGTTGCCCACGCTCTCTGTCGCCGGGGGAATTCATGTGCGGGTTGGCTCCGATCGCTCTGACCACATCCTGATCGAGTTTTTTGACGCAAAGGGAATTAACCTGTCCAAAGGGCGAGAGAAAAAAATCGAAGGCGCTTACTTTAAAGAAGATTTTCGTCGAGCGCAGATTCAAGAAATTGGCAACGTTGTCTATCCCGGTCAAGTCATCGACATCTACAGCACCAGTTTTGAGCGCCACCTGAATGTGGAAGCCATTCGCAACAGCAATTCTAAAGTGGTGATTGACTATGTGTATGCGGTGTCGGGTGCGGTGTTGCCCATTCTGCTGGGCAAATTTGGCTGCGATGCGGTCGTGCTGAATGCGAGTCTCAGTCCCAATGTGCCTTCTGTCGCAGATCGGGAAGTGCTGCTGAGCCAACTGGGACACGTCGTAGAAGCGCTCAAGGCTAACCTGGGCGTGCAGGTGTCTGCAAATGGTGAGCAGCTTATCCTGGTAGACGAATCAGGCAGCGCCATTCGGGGCGAGCTGCTGACGGCGCTGATGGCTCACATGATTTTGACAGAGCATCCCAGAGGCACGGTGGTTGTGCCTGTGAATGCCTCTAGCACCGTTGAGCAAATTGCCCGTCGCCATGATGGTAAGGTCATTCGCACGAAGGCAAACCCAACTTCGCTAATGGAAGCTTGCCACACCAATAGCAATGTAGTTTTGGGCGGCAGTGGAGAAATGGGCTTTATCTTCCCACAGCTACATCCCGGCTTTGATGCGATGTTCTGCATTGCGAAGCTGATCGAAATGCTGACGCTGCGTGAGCAGGAAATGTTTGGGAACACGCCGCGAACGTTAGGACAAATTCGGGCGGAGTTGCCTCGCGTTTGCCATAAAACGATCACAGTGCGGTGTCCCTGGACGGCAAAAGGGGCTTTAATGCGGCATTTGGTTGAAACTCATCCGTCTGAGGATTTAGACCTGACGGATGGAGTGAAAATTCTCAACCCGCAACATGACAGTTGGGTGCTGGTGTTGCCGGATGCGGGTGAACCGCTGGTGCATTTGTTTGCCGATAGTAGCGATCGCGGCTGGGTGGATGAAACCCTGAGAGAATATCGTGCCCAGGTGCAGGAGTTTGTCGATCACGAGTTGGGCACCGAGGAACCTCGAATTGACCTGGATAAGGTGGGCGTTTAAAACTGTTATTTAAGTTTAGGAGTGTTGAGATGAATAGCTGTATTTTGATGGCCGAGATTATTCAAGAACCCCAGCTTCGCTATACGTCTGATAATCAAACGCCAATTACCGAAATGATTGTTCAGTTTCCAGGGCTGCGGGACGATGACCCCCTGGCGACGATGAAGGTAGTAGGCTGGGGAAATCTAGCGCAGGAGATTCAAGAGCGCTTTCATGAGGGCGATCGCGTCATTATCGAAGGTCGTCTGAGCATGAACACGCTCGATCGCCCCGAAGGATTCAAAGAAAAGCGGGCCGAACTGACTGCCCAGAAAATTCACAGCGTTAGCGGAGATGTCGTCACCAGTACGCCTGCTAGCCCCGCCGCCAGTTCCTCAACTGCCGCCCCCGCCCCCCGCAGCCAGCCGCCTGCTCAAACGGCAAGTCGCGCTGACTCCCGCTCTACCGCATCAGAAACCAGTAAGGCTACATCATACTCTGCGCCTGCGGAGACAGCAGATTATGACGATATTCCATTTTGAGAGAACGGCAGAGAATGGTTAGCCTGCATTTCTCCTGCTTCTTGCTCCTGGGCGATCGCACAAATGCCGATCTTCCGGCTCAACTTTGCGTTCGTCCGCAAGTAGTCGCGTATCCAGTCGCAGGCATAGGGAAGTTCGTCTAATTCAAGAATTTGCTCGACATC
>JAAUQZ010000198.1 GCA_012033355.1 Leptolyngbyaceae cyanobacterium RM1_406_9
AGCACTGCGGGATCGCTCAGGAGCATGGCGGGATCGCTCAGGAGCATGGCGGAATGATTGAGCAGCACTGTGGGATCGCTCAGGATTGCGGATTAAATAACCTGTGGGGCGGGTGTCTCACCCGCCCGGACGGGCAAGATGCCCATCCCACAAAATGTGCAGTTTATTTAATTTCCATTCCCCAGAAGCACTGCGGGATCATTGAGCAGCACTATATGATTACCGCAAATCGCCGCAAATCACTGCAAAGTTATAGTTACTCGTAGGATGGGCAAAGCAGAGCGTGCCCATCCAAATGCAATTCTTGAACAGATGGGCACGGACAATGTCCTTTGCCCATCCTACAGTTACCTAAAGCTTAGAATTTATGGAAGCGGAAGGTGAGTCAGGCGATCGCCATGTCAACTGGAGCTTAGGTCGAATGGCGCTGGCTTAAGCGGCTGCCTTTGCCCTGAACTAAAGGTCGGGTTAAAAGCTTAAGTCAGTTGAAACTGACTAGAAGACTTGTGAGTAGCCGCTCTTAGAATGGCGAATTTGATAAAGTAGGGCGTGTTAGGCGAAGCCGTAACGCGCCAGAAGCTTCTAGGGCGTTGCTGCTTGATTGGGACGGGCAAGATGCCCATCCCACAAGCGGCTAGAAAAAGTTGCACATTGCATCGACGACTGATGACCCCTACTGCAATTTGGCGATCGCCCCTTTCTCAACTAACACCTGCCCCGTCAACAAATCTTCCACCGTTGCGACCAGCATCCGCTGTTCATTCACCTCAAATTGAACAGAGATGCGATCGATGCCCACCTGTCCGGGTGGGTTGAGGCAAGCAACGCAAATCGGGTCGTGCTGAGTGTCGAGCGATCGGTAAGTTTCCTGTTTGCGGAGGGGGGCACTGGTCATTCTGCCTTGAGCATCATAGGCAACCTCTGCCTGAGCAACCTCAGCGACTTCCCCAATGTCAAGACGAATTTCTCGCTGTCCATTAGTGGCAACCTGAAGCGTCAGGGATTCTGGACACTGACAGGGATATTTTGCGCCCTGAGCAAACAAAGGGAAGTAGGAATAGGTTTTGCTGTAAGGCTCCCAGAGGCGAATGGCGTAGCTGTGGTGCAGATAGTCTTCAATGCTAGACAGTTGGCTGAGCGCCAGTGCCCCATGCGCCACCGCTTCAAAGGGTTTGTCCATTCTGACCCGCTGCCGCCCAAAGTAAGAAACGATAAGCTGCTGCACAGCCGGAATCAGGCAACTACCGCCGACCAGCAGCACTTGCTCAATGTCTGTTTTGGCAATGCCTTTGCTGAGGGCGATCGCCAGCGTTTCATCGATCGCCTGCCGCAACTGTTCTAGAAGCTGACGGGCTTCTAAAATTTCCTCTAACTGGCTGCGGCTAAGCTGAATTTCGTAGGAGGTAAAGCTTTCCTCGTCCAGCCAGCTTTCTTTGGCAGCTTCGGCTCCAGACAGGCGAATTTTTAGGCGTTCGGCGATCGCCAGCAAATTCTGCCAGCCGACTTCCCCGACTGCCTGTCGCGACGAGCCGATTTGACGCAAATAATCTTCCACAATCCACTGGTCAATGTCTTCGCCACCGACATAGGCATCTGATTTTGCCAGCACCTCTGCCCGAACTGCGGACTGCTTTTTGCCTGCGATCGCATTTCCCTGGGCTGCCACTGTGCGAACTAAACTCAGGTCAAGCGTGCCGCCCCCAAAGTCAATCACCAGCACCAGCGAACCGGGGCGCTGCACGGCATAGCCCAATGCGGCAGCGGTTGATTCATCCACCAGATGTACCTCAGCTACACCCAAGCGTGATCCAATCTCACGAAACCAGTCTAAGTAGCGCTCAAAGGCTCCGACTGGAACAGTGAAGATGACCTGATCAGGTTGAATTTGGTGCAAAACTTGCTGCCAGATCTGCTGCAAAAACTGCTCGGATACTGCGGCGGCTGAGTAGCTTACCCCATCCATTTGGCGGGGTGGCGGCTGAAAGTCAGCGGCAAGGTCTCGCTTAAAGGCTTTGAATAGGCGATCGGGTTGGGTGAGTCCGAGGCGTTGCGATCGCACCTGTTCGCCGATCAAGTACTGTTCCTGAGATTTGACGAATACCAGCGTTGGCACCACCGGAATTTCTTGGTCTCCCTTAGACGTTCTTAAGCGGAACAAACGAGAAATGGCACTAAATCTAAGGGATTTAGGCGTTTGTGTATCTGGCTCTAAGATGCTGACAACTGTATTGCTGGTGCCAAAATCAACCGCGATCGCAATCACCGTGCCCCTCCTGGCAACGTGCGGCTGACTTTCGCAGGACAGAGAATGCGATCGCCCTGCCGATAGCCCACAAACCGAACGTAGACCCCTTCCCCAACGGTAATGTCATCCTCATCTGGCTGGTGAAGCTGAGGATCAAAGGCAACCTGCTCCCAGGCAGAACCAATCGACTCAATACCCCAACCTTGCAGCAGGTTCTCCAGCGGCGTAAACAGCGCGATCAGGTTTTTGGCAGGCAGATCGGGCTTGGCTTGCACCATTTTTTGAGCGCTGGGGTAGTTCGTCAGCAGCGTTTGAATCTGCTCAAACGTCGCTTCCTGAAAGTCTGCTGTAAGCTGAGTTTTCTGCTGCTGAAGCTGTTCTCGCAACTGCAAACACTGCTGCTGCAAGGCAACGATTTCGCTAGCCCTTTCCCCAACTTGAGCGGCTGGAGGGGCAGGGGGGGCGATCGCTTCCCGGCTCTGAGCATTGTGCTGAGCAGGTTGCTTCCTCGACCCAACAAACCCAAGAACTAGCGCAATGCTACCCAACGTTAAAAAGTAACCAAATCCTAAAAGGCTGGAATCGTCTCCCATCATGTGCTTCAAGCTAAATTATGAAGTACTTGTATTAAATCCATCGGTGGAGTAGCGGTATTGGTAGGGGCGAAGCATTCGGTCACAATTTCCGCCACTGAAGCACAATTCTTTTGCCGAATACTTCGCCCGCACACTCAATAGCGCTTTTTTCTGAAACGGATTCCGTATGAGGTCTTTGCAAGCGTTGGGTTCCGCTGCGCTTCACCCAACCGACACAAGTTACGTAAGTTGAAAAGACCTGTAGATTGGGTAGAGCAGAGCGAAACCCAATATCTTGGGCTAGACAGGCTACTACATCTGAGTTATGGATTGAGTTTCATCTGTTTCAAGATCGATTTCAGTTTCGTAGTCCTGCGGCAGCAATTCCTGCGATTCCACTTCACCGAGAGCTTGCTCTATCGCTGAAGTCATCTCAGTACAGCCCGTACCAGAGGCATTGAGTACAGTTTCAACAATCTTGCCATCCTTGCCAATGCGGTACTCGATTTTGCGATATTCAGCCATAGCAGTTTTTTGAAATCGGCTTGTTCAATTATGGTTGATGGGGCTGGGGGCTGGGGGCTATGGGCTAGGGAAAGATTTCTCTTCATCCCTCCGCCCTCATCCTTCATCCCTCCGCCCTCCGCCCTCCCCTTCCCTTCTCACTTCTGTCCAGAGGCGACGGTATTGGGCGATCGCCTCCTCAGACAGCGACTCAAGTAATTCGCTTTGCTCTAGAATTTCGGCTGTTGGCAAAAGCACGTTGTTTTGTTGAATCGGGTCGGGTAAATCACCGCGATCGAGGATCGTCAACACGGGAGAAGCAGCAGAACCTAAGAGCGAGAGATTGATTGCATTTTGGCGCTGCCAGCAAAAGTTGATCCACTGCTCGACCAGTGCGAGTTCATCACCTGTGCGGGTAACGGGTGCTGCTGCTGCCGGACGCACCCAGGTGTCAGCCGTGAGAATAGTGCCTGATTCAGGAACGATGGCGGCAATGCGGCGATCGCGCTCCACTATGGGCAATACATCTGTAGACCAGCCCAGTGCAATCCAGGTATCGCCCAGCATCAGCGGTTGCAGATAGTTATTAGAACTGTAGAACTTGACCTGCTGGTGGAGCGCTTGCAGTTCAGCTTGCAGTGCTTCACCCAAATCCGTTGGGTTAAAAGACTGCCCCAGCTTTTTAGAAGCCACTCCAATCACGGCTCTGGGGCTATCCAGTAGTGACACATAGCCTTTTAGCTCTGGTCGCCACAGGTCTTGCCAGTCCGTAGGTGTCCAGCCCAGTTCTTCAAATTCCTCAACCCGGTAGGCAATGACGGCACTGCCCCAGCGATAGGGGGCAGCCCAAAGTTCTCCTTCGGGGTCAAGCTGTCCCTGGCGATCGCGTCGAACGAGGTCTTGCCAGCGATCCGGAAGCTTTTCCCATTCCGGCAAATCTTCTAGCTGAAGTGGCTGAATTAGCTCTTGTCGAATGGCCGAAGCTAACCAGTAATCGCCCAACGTTACCAGATCAGCAATGTTTTCAGGCTGACGGTTCTGGCTAAGAAAAGGAATTTGTTCTCTCCAACCTGGGCGATCGGCTTCGCCTTCAGCTTGCTTCCAGGTTTGCAGCAGTTCGTACAAGTCGGAAAGTTGGGATCGTGGCAAAAAATCTAGAGCAGGCTGTTGCTCCAGGTCACGCTGAAAGGCTCGTAGCAGTTGCACCGGAACGGAATCATCGAGCAATCGCACCCGCAGTGCTGCATTGCTGCGACTGTTGCACCCCGCCAAAAGTTGACCGAGTGCCAGTGCCCCTGCGCCTGCCAAAAGCGATCGCCGCTTGATCATGCCTAAATCCTATCTACTGTTCTACTGGTTCTACTGTTTACGTTCTACGCCAAAGCCAATTAAATCAATCACCGTTGGCGTTGTTCCATCGGTTGGACGCTGGTAGGTGACAATCGTTCGCATCCGCAAATTGGGTGCAACAAAGCGCATCTGGTCAACCGCCACCGAACGATTGTAGAAAGTGGTCATCTCCAACGTTTGGCGTGTGGGCTGATAGGTAAAGCGTCCGGCGATCGCCCCTGCTTCAGAATAGCCCTTGTCTCGCAGGTAATAGCCCTGAATAATTTCGCCATCCGGCTCAACCTTGATCTGTGCGGCGGCAGGAATCGGTAGCGGCGCAGCAGACTCGACCTGCACATAGGTATCGGGTAAGAAAAGCGCCTTTAGACTCATTGATACTTCTTCCCCGGTTTCAGAGCGAGTGTCGAAGGCGATCGCAAATCCGGGTGTTGTGTCGGGGTGATGGGCGATCGGGTCTAAATCCAGCTTGATCCCAGCAAACGAACCCCCATTCGGTAAGCCAGAGAGAATCTGCCGCTTCTCAGTTTGATCAAGCGACGTAGCCCGAAACTCTGTGTAGGAGTGCTCTATCTTACCTTTCAAGACCGAGTGATAGGTTCTCTCCGTCGTCCAAACGCCTGCACAGGCGGTAAAAAAGTCCTGAAAACTCAACATCTTTCTGGTTACAGCCCTCTCTAAGTTTTTTCCACAGCAATGGCTTTTAGAATGACGGTTGTGGGGCGCAGATGAGTCCTACATCCTACAGCCCCACCCCTTCCAAAAATTTAAACAGGATTTCTACTTTCATCTGCCAAAAGTATTCTAGAACTTCTACCGATAGCACCGCTCCTTGAGTAAAAGGATTAAAGAACGAGTTAAGGAATTTTAGTATGCATAAATACTCAACCCATTTGAAAATAGGAATACTCCACGAGAGAAATTCTGCATAGTCAATGGACTGTTTATATAGCTCGATTACAAAGATTAGCAGCATGACGGCAGGTTGAAAGAACTAGTCAAAATGGGCAGAAAAAGAATTCAACTGCCATTTTTGATGGTTAGTTCTAAAATTTGCGGATTTTCAATTTCAAGCTTTTAATTTCTGTATTTAGCTATAGGCTGAAATCGATTGCTAGCCTACACTTCAGAGTTCATGTCCTTTCGTGAAGAAGACGGATTTTAGCAATCTTGCAGGTAAGATAGATGAGTAATCCGATGAAGATGAGATTTGGAGTTTGTAAGCTATTTCCTCGTCAGAAGTACTTAAATTCTTTACAAACGGCTGCCCCAAAACCTTGAATGGCACTCCGGTAGCTAGCTTCTAATTTCTTCATCCAAAGCATGGGGTAAACGTTAAATGATTCAGGAATAAACCTGGATATACCCATATGCCTTTTTAATATGGATGATAAGCAATTCAAAAAATGGGGCACTGCATGGATTCCCTTCAGGAACAAGTTACAAGCTTAAATTTGAAAGTTGACGCACTGCACCAGACTATTGAGCAGCTCGGCGACAAAATTTCAACGGCGCTATCTGAGCCAAAAACGACTTCAGACCACAGCTTTATGGCAGTATCTGGCTCTAACGTAGGACGCAGCTACTATCAGCGCAGTCGGCTGATAGATAGCTCAATGGAACACAAGGATGTGTTGGTAGACTCCAGCTATCCCGAATCTGACAGCCAAACGGGCGATCGCACCCTCGCTCCAGAGATTCAGATTCAGCGTTTGACCGCTCAACTGACCGCAGCCTATAACCGAATTGCGGCATTAGAAGAGCAACTGCTGTCTCAGCGCATTCACTAACTTCAGCGTATTCGTTCACTTTGAACACGCTCCAGGCGTTCGGCTAAAGCTTCGATCGCACCTATTAGCTTCGCCTGCTCCCATCTCTGGTAGAGGTGGGCAGCGATCGCACACCCGCCTGCGCCAACTCCTTCTTTGACATATCCCTGTTCGTAGGCCCGTAGTTGGGCATAGCGAGAAGTAGTGAAATTAAGCTGTGTTGCCAGCAAGGGCGCATTCAGAAGTTTTGCCAGCCCAACGGTATCGCCAGTTGGGTCTTCGGCAACCCATCGCGTTGTGCCGATCGCGACCTGATCTGGTTGCCAGGGGTGAGTATAGGTTCGAGCAATAGACTGAGCCAGCGCGTAAACCGCCAGCATTTGAGTACCACCCGCCAGCAACACGCCACAGGTGCGACTAGCGGCGATCGCCATGCCTGCCACAACAACCTGCATCGGATCGCCCACTGCTGCCACAACCTCCAGGGGATCAGGAGCGCAATTTAACTCATGTGTCTCTTGCAGAAAGACTGCTTTAGCTAGCCCAGCCTTAACGATGGCTAACTTTTGGTCGTGATTACAGGTTGGGTAACTGCTGTTGACCTTGCCCGCAGCATCCCAACCCAAAGCCATCAGCACCGCCAAAGCCGTCGTTGTTCCACCAACCACGCATTCTCCAAGAATTAGATATCCCTGGGGTGTTTGTGCTGCCAGCTTTTTTCCCAAAATTAGCCCCTGCTTCAGCAAATGCTTCACAGTTGCGTAATCTAGTGCTTTCCCTTGCGTCAAACAGCGAGCCGGAGCGCCTTTCAGATGAATACACGGCACCGAAGGCGGATGCAGCAATCCAGCATTAAACAGGTACACCGGAATATTTTGGGCTGCGACAACTGCACGAGAAATCAGCACCGGAGAAGCACCCGCCTGTAGCGGTGGCAGCGGATATCGAGGAGCAGGCTGAGGCCCGTTGTAGAGAAACTCAGCATCGGCGATCGCCGTATACTCTCGATCTGCCGGAGTCGCTCCCGCCGCCGAGATCCCAGGAATCAGCCCCGTCGCCGTAAAGCCCAGCACACAGGCAAAGAGGGGCGATCGCCCCTCAAACCGTTGCAGCCACTCCCATCCCAGCTCAAGCCGAGAGTAAACCTGAATCATTTTTTTCCTCACTGAAATGATAAGGAGTGGAAAGGGGCTAGGGGCTAGGGGCTAGAAGACATTTCCTCCTCCTTCATCCTTCATCCCTCCCTCCTCCTCCTTCATCCCTCCCCCTTCATCCTTCCTCCTCCAGCAACACCTGCACCCACCCTGGCGGTTCTGGAATCGGATTGCCCAGCCGCTCCAGGAGGAGCCATGCTGCCAAGTGAACCGTAAACAAATAAACCAGGTCGCTACAGATAATTGCCCCAATCGTCACAAGCTGAACCACTGTCAAATCAGGTTGTCCCAGAGCACCAATCCCCAATATGCCCCAATCGACCAGCCGAGTCAGAACCCACTCAGTAAAGTCCGTAATTCGATTGGTCAAATAAACCCAGAGATCCTCTCCTAAAAAGGTAGACAACAGCCAAATTCGGAAGAAAAACCCGAAGGTGGAAATTAGCGTACCCGTGCCGATCGACATAGACCAGCCTGCCTGCCGTTTCCATAGCGCTCCAAGCTGCACGCCCAACAGTCCGTAGGGGACAAAAAACAGCAGGCTCAGGTATGGCCCCATCAAAACAGACAGCAGCAAACCCGTCACCAGTGCTGCCATCCATGCAGAGCGATTTCCCCAGCGCAGGTAGACTAGGGCGATCGGGGTGGGAAATAGAATTCGCATCCAGGCACCGATGCTGAGGTAGTAGCTGACAAGCCAGAGCAAACTGGCTGTGCTGGCAAGAAATGCAGTTTCTACCATTGCTAAAGGCGGTAGGGCGGCCTTTACTTTTGGGATGACCAGTTCGGGTTGCTCCGTTTGCTGCGGTTTGTCTGAATCAGCAGTTGAGAGATCATCCTCAGCTTTAGCTTGAGCGGGTTTGCCCGATTCATGAGCGGGGTCATTTGTCGGATTAGAAGATTCAGGTGAGGGGCCCTGTTTCCGAATGGGGTCAAATCGATCGCCTTCAAATGAACCGCTCATGCAAAATCCGAGAAGACAGCAGATCTACTCTATCGTTTCTATCGTTATATTTGCTCAATCAGCAGTAGCTAAACCTAAAGCTGTGACGCTGCACTAGTACGATAGGTTGAAAGGGTGGAGCTTTACTTGTCTAATCTCGTTTATGACCTTTAACTGGTTTACCCAAGCATTCCGCTTAAAAGGTTCGGTGGCGCTTACCGTGCTGCCGCGATCGCTACTATTTGGAGTATTTGGCTTACTTGTTTCGCTCCTGCACTACTTTTATCCATCGCTTTCGCTAAAAGTGCTAGGAGATTTAACTACAAATGTCGTGTTCAACCTAGTGCTGGGTTTGCTGTTGGTCTTTCGCACTAATTCAGCCTATGACCGTTACTGGGAAGGGCGAAAAGCCTGGGGGCAGCTAGTCTTTAACATCCGCAACTTGGCGCGAGAAATTAAATTTGCGATCGCGGCACCAGAGCCAGCCAATGAACTAGAGAAACAAACGGCGCTGCGGCTATTAGAGGCGTTTGCTCTGGCGACAAAACACCACCTTCGACAAGAGCCTGTCGCCAGTGAAGTTTTTGATTGGGTTCCTCAAACGCAACGCTTGAAGCTAGAGGGCTGCAACAACTGTCCATTGGAAATTACTTTGTGGCTAAGCGATTATCTCCAAAGGCAGTTTCGGCACAGCCGCTTGGACTCAATGCGGCTGGTGGCACTTAACGGAATGCTCAGCAGCATGGTTGAAGGGTTAACTAGTTGCGAACGAATTCTGCGAACCCCAATTCCAATCGCCTACGCGATTTATTTGAAGCGCTTGATTCTAATCTATTGCGTGGGTTTGCCGTTTCATGTAGTTGAAGAGATTGGTTGGCTGACTGGTATCAGTGTGGTGATTGTCAGCTTCATTTTGTTTGGAGTGGATCAAATTGGCGATGACATTGAAAATCCGTTCGGGCACGATGCAAACGATCTGCCTCTAGATCTGATTTGCGATACGGTCAGAACTAGCGTCAACCAGGTGACTGAATTTATGCCAGTTGGCGATCGCTCCCTTCCACTTGCATTTCAGCCGGAGTTTGAGCAATTGGAGCTTGAATAATCAGCACAGCGCAGGGAGCATGGTGCAGCACATAGTTACTGACGCTACCCAAAATTGCCTCTGTTAACCCTTTGCGCCCTCGCCGCCCGACTACTATCAGGTCAGCATTCCAGCTTTTTGCCGCCTCGCAAAGCCCCTGCCCCGGATCGGCAACTCGATAGTTGGTTTCAGCCGCAACGCCTTGATGCACCGCGGTTTCGCTGTAGTGATCGAGTAGCGCTTTTGCAGCCTGAGTTTGTTGCTCTAGGTAAACGTGTTGAGCCTGATGAGTTTGACTGACAAAGTGAGCCGACAGCCCCAATTCACCTGCCGCAAAAGTGGGAGATGCGGTGACAACATCAGCCGTCAGACAGTGACATAGCAACAGCTTAGACTGATTAGTTTGAGCCAACTCCAGCGCCTGCATAAATACAGCTTGACTGAGGGCAGTGTGATCGACAGCAACCAGGATTCTTTTAAAGCTCATAACATCTCCTTGAGACAGCCTGTGAAGGGAAAAATGGCTCAAGCGATACGTAACTTCACTAAAGATTATTTGCTGATGCTAATTGGCGATCGCCCTCATCCACACGCTTCACGTTCGCTCAAGTCCTCAACTAAAACTTATCTCAACTTTCAGACAAGGCTACGGTTTTGCAACATGGCTTCAAACAAGCTCAACGCAGACAAACTTTCTGAGATGCAAAGCCTGACTCGCCAATGTTAAAACAGCAACTCAGATAAAAAATTATTGCTCCGCACAGGCATTATCAGCGGGCGGTTGAGTTTCAACGGAAAAGTCGGCATAACCTGCGGTGGTCAACAGTTGACTAACTGCCAGTTCTGCTCTGTCATTAGCCTCCTGGAGAATGCCCTGAGCGCAGGCTGCTTCTACCACCTTTTGCAGGGTTTCCTGCTGGGCAAGCTGTTGGAGATCGGGGGCAGCGTCTGGACCCAAACCCAAGAAGCCCCGGTCATAATCATAGACTCTGGAGCGGTTCACATCAATTTTGCTATCTAAGATTTCGGCGATGGCAGTCTCAGCGAATGGTGTCGTTCGTAACCTGAATGTCATTTTCGTCTAGCTGCAGCATAGGTCAACCCAGCTGCGAACTTTCACCATAAGCAATGTAGAGCAGGGTTGCTTGGCCCGATTTGTGTAGCCGCCCAAGGGGT
>JAAUQZ010000199.1 GCA_012033355.1 Leptolyngbyaceae cyanobacterium RM1_406_9
TAAATTTCGCTATCTGCAATTAGAATTGAGTCGGCGATGCTCAATTGTTCACTGGAGCTATGATCTGCTGCCAGAGACGCTTGTATAGTCTGATGTAAAGTTTTGTGTCTAGATTCAACACTTCTGGCGTTATACAAGATTGAGCTATTTACTAACATTTATTCTCTCGTTTTCTTGCCAGAGCATTTTATTCAAAGCAGCTTTAAGAAAATCTGAGGATGCGGAAATTGTATAAAGTTTCAATAAAACTACCGCGAATTAGGATTGCCAAACCCTGATTTTTTGGCGTTTAATGCTCCATAGCCTGTGCATCAGTATAACTACAGAGAAGACGTTTTGAACTGTCTACCCGTCCATTCATATTGGAAAATTCCACAAGAATATTCTTAATCAATAAGGTTACAAATTTTATTTGGGTGAAGAATTTTTTGCACATTGATTCATACCCAATCGGAATGATTTGGATCTGCAAGGAATTCATCAATGAGTTATGAACCCTATGATTCTCTTCAATCAAAATTGAGCAGAATTGGCTAGCCAATATGTCACCTTTGCAACCTTCCGTTGTGTCTAATCCCTGCCCCCTGCGTTTTCTAGAGCAAAATCCATCTCTCTCTGACTCTCTTTGTGCAGACTATGACTTCAATATTGACCAGCTTGCAACGCTAATTAGACCTGTTTTAGAAGCTCAAAAACGCTGTCAGCTATCCTCTTTTTACATTCAGGCAGTTGCCATCGGGCGAACGTCTTTTCTCATCACCAATTTGATGCAGTCTGAGATTAGCTACAATACGGCGATCGCCTCTAGCTGGCTGATTGGCAGAAGCTTAACCTGTGCGATTACGCTTCAAGACCCTTCCGTATCCCGCTGTCATGCGGTAATCAGTCACCACCGCAACGAAGGGTTTAGCGTGACCGACATTGGCAGCAGCAACGGCACCTGGGTCAATCGACGGCGAATTCCCGTGATGGAGCGGCGATCGCTTCGAGATGGGGACTTAATTCAGGTGGGTAGCCTCAAGATTGAATTTTTTGTAACGACTCGGAGCCAGCCCGGAACCAATGTCGGTGAAGCGACCTATTATTGAGGAGAAGCATTTTCAAACCACTGCGTTCGGTTGAGTTTGCAGCGTAGGTAGTGATAGAAAAGTAAGGGCTTGATTATTCAGCGAGTTTCGCAGCCAGATTTACTTTATACCTATGGGCAAACAGCGCGTTCTTTCCGGGATTCAACCCACTGGCGATCTCCATTTGGGGAATTACCTGGGTGCAATTCGCAACTGGGTAGAAATCCAGCGCGACTTTGACAGTTTTTTATTCATGGCTGACCTTCACGCCATGACCGTTCCTCACAATCCAGCCGTTCTAGCCGAAAACACCTACAAGGTTGCGGCAACCTATTTAGCCTGCGGAATTGATTTAGAGTGCGCCACAATCTTTGTTCAGTCCCACGTCCCGGCTCACACTGAACTATCCTGGCTGCTGACCTGCATCACGCCGCTAAACTGGCTCTATGACATGGTGCAATATCGCGAGAAAGCGATTAAACAGGGTGAAAACGTTGGGGCAGGGCTGCTGTGCTATCCGGTGCTGCAAGCGGCAGACATTTTGCTCTACGAGCCAGACAAAGTGCCTGTGGGCGAAGACCAAAAGCAACACCTGGAGCTAACGCGAGACATTGCGGCACGGCTGAACTATCAGTTTGGTAAGGAAAACCAGCCGATTTTGAAGTTACCCGACCCGATGATTCGTAAAGAAGGGGCGCGGGTGATGAGTTTGACAGACGGCACTCGAAAGATGTCAAAGTCTGACCCCTCAGAGCTAAGCCGAATTAACCTGCTGGATTCGCCAGAGGAAATTCAGCATAAGGTTAAGCGCTGTAAAACTGACCCGATTCGCGGACTGACGTTTGATGACCCGGAACGGCCAGAATGCAACAATTTGCTGACGCTTTACGCCCTGCTCTCTAGTCAAACCAAAGAAGCTGTTGCAGAAGAGTGCCGGGAAATGGGCTGGGGACAGTTTAAGCCGCTGCTAGCTGAGACGGCGATCGCCGCTCTGAAACCGATTCAGGACAAATATCATGCGATTATGTCTGACAAGGGCTACCTGGAGTCGGTGCTGCGTCAGGGGCGAGAAAAGGCGGAGGCGATCGCTAACGTTACCCTCACAAAGGTCAAATCTGCTCTAGGCTATTCCATACCCCTCTAACCCCCTTTAACCATAAGGGCTACAAATCCTCTTTCCCCCTTGCTCCCCTACCCCTTCCGCCGCAATGTCCGATTGCCCCTACCCCCCTTTCTCTTTCCCCTCCTCTCGCCTCCGCACCGCTGTTCAAGCTAAAGATTTCTTAATTACTGCTGAGGTGATGCCGCCCAAAGGGGGAAATCCGGCGCACATGGTCGAGATGGCAAAGTTGTTAAGCGATCGCGTTCATGCCGTCAATATTACCGATGGCAGTCGAGCGGTATTGCGAATGTCGTCGCTGGCTTCGTCGGTGATTTTGCTTCAGCAGGGGATTGAGCCAATCTGTCAGGTGGCCTGCCGCGATCGCAACTGCATTGCCCTGCAAGCCGACCTGATGGGCGCACAGGCTCTCGGCGTTCGCAACATTTTGGCGCTGACAGGCGACCCGATCAAAGCGGGCGACCATCCCACTGCAAAAGGCGTGTTTGATTTGGAATCGGTGCGCTTGCTCACGCTGATTGACAAGCTCAACCAGGGGTTAGACTTTAACGAGAAACCGCTCCCCGATGGCGCAACGGAGCTATTTGCAGGAGCGGCAATTGACCCGCAGTGTGGCAGTTGGTCAGGGCTACAGCGGCGGTTTGAACGCAAGCTAGAGGCGGGGGCGCAGTTCTTTCAGAGCCAGCTCATTTCAGATTTCGATCGCCTGGAAAAATTTATGGATCAGATTGCAGTAGGCTGCAAAAGGCCAGTTCTAGCAGGCATTTTTTTACTGAAGTCTGCCAAAAACGCCCGCTTCATTAACCGCAACGTACCCGGTGTCCACATTCCCGATGTCATCATTGACCGCCTGGAGCAGGCAACCGAGCCACTGCAAGAGGGAGTGGCGATCGCCGCAGAACAGGTGCAGCTTGCCCGCCAGCTTTGCCAGGGCGTTCACCTGATGGCCGTTAAACGAGAAGATCTGATTCCCAAAATTCTGGATTTGGCGGGGATTTCCCCTCTCAGCTAGGGGCGAAACTGGCTATGTGACAGCAGCTTCCATCCAAAAGGCAAAGCGAGGGCTGCAATCATTAGCTTCAGGACATCGCCAATGATGAATGGATAAAGACCGACCGCGATCGCTGCTTCCAGCCCACAAACACTATCAGCCAGGTGACACCCAACGCATAAATGACTGCATTGCCAAACAGCATTGCCAGAGCCGTTGTACTAATTCGTCGATCCCAGCCCCGCTCTGCCAACCGCCCCGTGATGTAAGCTGCTACAACAAAGCCAACCAGATACCCACCCGTTGGCCCCAAAAGTTGAGACAGCCCGCTTGCACCTGCGGCAAACACTGGCAAACCCGTTAGCCCTTCTGTTAAATAAGCCAACAGGCAAAGGCTGCCTCGTTTACTGCCTAGAGTCGCGCCTGCTAAAAGTACCATCAGGGTTTGCCCTGTGATAGGAACTGGGCTAAAAGGCAGAGGAATCGCAACTTGAGCAGACAAGCCGATCAGCAGGGAGACTCCCAAAATTAGCAAGAGATCATACGCTAGAGCCTGATGTTTATCGTCAGGCTGCAAAAGGTCAGCATAGGTAGCATGGGTCATACCGCTTACTCCTGAATTTACTGCGCTACACAACGGTGTAATTGAAGTAAAGAGTAGACTGAATGTAAGCGCAACCTTCACGGTAAGATTGCCGCTACAGGTGGCTGTGCCTCGTCGTAACAATTGAAACTGCTAATGGTTAGTACCGCTCCTCGAACTCAGACTCGCGCTTGGGCTAAGGCAATTCCTGAGACGGCTGAAAATGCGATCGCCTGCCCAATCTCAGAATTTCCGCTCACGCCGCTGGAGGTGCTTTCAGGCAACCTTCCTTCAGGCTTACAGGGTTCCCTTTACCGCAACGGACCAGCTCGACTAGCGCGAGGCAGATACATGGTTGGGCACTGGTTTGACGGAGACGGGGCAGTTTTGGGCATCCACTTCACGCCTACAGGCGCAACCGGAACTTATCGCTTTGTCCAAACCGGAGGCTATCAGGCAGAGGAAAAGGCTGGTGAATTACTGTTTGGCGGATACGGGACGATGCCAACGGGTGGCTTCTGGCAGCGGTTTCTACGTGACACAAAGAATGCTGGAAACACATCGGTACTAGCCCTATCTGACAAATTACTGACGCTGTGGGAAGGCGGTAAGCCCCACGCGCTAGATTTGCAAACCCTCGATACTTTTGGGCTAGATGACCTGGGCGGACTGCATCAAGACTTACGCTACTCCGCTCACCCCAAACGCGATCCGCACACGGGCGACATTTACAACTTTGGCATCGCCTACGGCAAGACAGGCGTGTTGAATGTCTACCGCAGCAGTGCTTCTGGGCAAATTGTGAAGCAAAATGCGATCGCCCTTGAGGGTCTGCCAATGATTCACGATTTTGTCCTGGCAGGTCGCTATCTGGTCTTTTTTGCGCCTCCGGTTCACCTGAATCCGTTTCCGGTGTTGCTCAGACTTAAAACCTACAGCGATTCACTCACCTGGCAACCTGAAAAGGGCACTCAGGTTTTGGTAATCGATCGAGAAAGCCTGGAAGTGATCAGCCGCAGCCAAGTTGAACCCTGGTATCAGTGGCATTTTAGTAATGGCTACGTTGGCGCTGACGGCGCTGTAGTTGTAGATCTGGTTCGCTATCAAGACTTTCAGACGAACCAGTATCTTCAGGAAGTTACCATTGGCAAAACGCACACGGCTGCAAAGGGAACCCTCTGGCGGCTGCGGCTCGATCCGCAGTCGGGTCGGATGTTGGAAACCTCGGAACTGCTGGATCGAGGCTGTGAGTTTCCGGTTGTCCATCCGGCTGAAGTGGGTCAACCGTCCCGCTTTACCTACTTGAGTCTGCACCGTCCAGAAGTAGATATCAGTCAAGAGGTGTTTGGGGCGATCGCCCGCTATGACCATCAGACAAACACCTTGACTGAAGCAAACCTGGGCAAAAACTGTTATCCCTCTGAGCCAATTTATGCACCCGATGCCGCAGACCCGACCAAAGGCTGGGTGCTGACGGTTGTATTTGACGGCAATCAAGAGTGTAGTGAGGTGTGGGTATTGGATGGCGATCGCCTTGACGAGCAGCCCGTCTGCCGTTTAGCGCTGCCCAGCATTATTCCACTTAGCTTTCACGGCACCTGGAAACCAGCCTCACTTGAGTAACTATCGCTATACTGTAGACACACTGTAGATACTTCTACCCAAAGAGCAGAAAGTATTAACTTTGCTTTGTCAAACGGAGATCCAGATATGGTGTCAACGGTTTCAAAGTGGGGAAATAGTCTTGCTATTCGCATCCCCCAAAACCTCGCTAAAGAAATTAACTTAGCTGAAGGGGTCGAAATCGATCTGGAGGTCATCAATGGAGCTTTAGTTCTAAAGCCCAAAGTCCGAAAACGCTACTCGCTCAGCGAACTGGTGATGGAAATTACGCCAGACAATCTTCACGCAGAGATCGATGCTGGAGGAGCAGTAGGGAATGAATGGTAGCACCGTCAAATCTTTATATTCCAGATCGAGGAGATATCGTTTATCTTAACTTTGACCCAACTAAGGGGCACGAGCAAAGAGGACACAGACCTGCGTTCGTGATTTCGCCTCGTATCTACAACGAAAAAAGCTCCCTGGCTCTATTCATGCCGATTACCAAGCAGCAGAAAGGCTATCCTTTTGAGGTTCTTCTGCCAATTGGGTTGAAGATCCAGGGAGTTATTCTTGCAGATCAGATTAAGTGTTTGGACTGGCAGGCTCGTACTGTGCAATTTGCTGAATCTGTGCCCCAGAGTGTAATTGAGGAAGTTCAAGCAAAAATTGAGCCGCTGTTGCTTTGAGCGAATTGAGTAGGGGGTTAGTCGTTGGATTGCGATCGCCTGATTCGGTCAATCTCCTGCTGCAAGTCCTCAATTTCTCGGCGCAGTCTTTCCACTTCACTAGGTGAAGCTTCTGCTGGCACGTTAACCGATCCCTGCCCTGTGCGGCGATAGTTTCCAGCCCGAATCTGGCGATATTCCTCAGATGTAGACCACTCTCGCAAATAGTGAACCCGCTCAACTGTAAACGGATGCGTCAGAAAAATCCCTTGAGATAGGTTGTTGTAAAGCAAGAATTTGTAGACCTGATTAAGACTGTCCTGATCGAGTTCCTGATAGCGCTCTGACTGGCGAACAAACTCCTCTAGACTAAGTTCGTTGGCGTAGCGAGTGCTGCCACCTGCAAGCTGCATCATGTTTTGCATCACCGGAGTCAGGTTATCCATGACTAAGAGAGCAGCGCGATCGGCAGATAGTTCTGCTTTTCGCAGCCATTCATAGAACGCCAACAGCAAACCCGTTGTCACTAAACTACTCAACCCAAAGGTCGCCCCTGCTAACCCAAACACTAAATTAATCGCCCAGAGCGCCATTTGAGTCAGGATGGTATGTCCACATTTAATGTGACCTAACTCATGGGCAATCACCGATCTCAGCTCTACTTCATTTAACAAATCTAATAAGGCAGTGTTTAACACAATGCAGGGACGCTCCTGACCCAGCGCATAGGCATTGATCAAAGGAGCCTGAGAAACAAACAGCACTGGCTCCGGATGCACGTCCAAGTCGCGCACACACTCTCGAAAAATGCCGTAAACGGTGGAATATTGGCGCGGTCCTACTTCAATACTGTTGCCCATGAGATAAACGTAGCGGGGGCGTTCGTAGATGAATTCCACAAACTTACGGGCAACAATGTCAAATCCGGGAACGCTTCGCAATGCTTGCTCTGCCTGATAGTCTAACGGATGGCGAAAAGCTTCACTGGAAATCCCGGTATAGGTTGGCATAGACAGTGTTCCTTAAGTAATTTCCATTTCCAAACTAACCCCATTTGTCTTGAATTGAGTTGTGAGGAACTTGAGTTTCTTAGAAGCCCTAAATCTGTAACTGCGCGTAGCGGGTTTGAATGTCTTGAATCGAGAAGACAGCTTTGAACTGCAAGCCTTGTTGCTGATACAGCTCCGCTCCGCCCTGCTGTCGGTCTACTAGAGCAATGATTTGATTGACGGTGTAGCCTGCCTGCCTCAGCCGATCGACGGCTTTGAGGGCAGATTGTCCAGTTGTCACTACGTCTTCTAAAACGACGACGGAGCTACCGGGCGGGAGGGTTGGACCCTCAATGTAAGCCTGGGTGCCGTGCCCTTTGGCTTCTTTGCGGACGATCAGGGCAGTGAGCGATCGCCCCTCATAGGCTGCGACTACACTCACCGCTGTCACCATTGGGTCAGCCCCTAACGTCAGCCCTGCAACTGCCTGCGCCTCAGCCGGAACCCGATCGAGCAGCACCCGCCCCATCGCCAACCCACCCTGAGGATGCAGCGTCACCTGCTTGCCGTTAATGTAGTAGCTGCTGCGCTGCCCAGAAGAGAGCGTGAAGTCGCCCTCCCGGTAAGCCACCTCGCAAAACAAATCGAGGAGATATTGCTTAACGGTTTCTAGATCAGTTTGACTGACCTGTGAGATAGACTGAGCCGATTTGGAGGACTGATTTACCATAAACGAATCGTATCCGTGACAGGCTGAGTGGAGCCGGAGGTTTCGAGTAAAATTAGGCAGAGCAAAGTTTCTGCATGGAGATACCTTACCCCCCAAATTTCATCTCAGGTTAGAGGCAGCATTAGTTTAGCGCTTCTAGGATAAATGTGCGATCGCCCAGTAACGTCAAGCTTTTAGAATCCAGGGTGCAGGAGTTGAACCTGCCTGAGGCGAATTATGAGTTCGCTGCCTAAACCGCTCGGCCAACCCTGGCAATAATATTTGTTGAACATTCTAACAAGACCACATTGTATCCTGAGTTCTTAATACACAGCCAGCCTTTTACAGAACATATTCATACTGAAACACATTCGCACTAAAACTGATTTACAAAACCCACCTACCGCTTTGAGAAACTCTTTCACGGCCTCAGCAATCGTTTACTGCAAGATTTTCCTTATCCGGTCTAACCCTAACCCCTAGCCCCTTACTCCTTTAACCCCTAATTCCAAAATGAGACTCAACTCGACCGTAGCGCTAACCCTGATTTTGCTTTCTTTAATGGTTGCAGCAGGCGTTGTCAGTGCCGCCTGGGGATATGCGCTGGGGCGCAAAGCGCTTCAGGGAATTACCCAGCCCGATGTTCGCCCTGCCAGCAGCGTAGGAGAGTCAGATGGAAACCCTCCTCGCCGCGATGAGTTAGTCCTGTTGAAGGAAGCAGACATTTTGACAGATGTAGAAGCTCGGATGAATGGTGATGCAGCAGTTGAATGAGGCAACGTGAACATGAACAATGGACTTCTTGCCTTTAACTCATTCGAGCTTTGCTGCTCTACTGTGGACTTTTTTGCTTCTAAGTAATGATCCCCCTTGTTTCAGTTGCTTCAGTTTTTTTGGTAGCCGAACCCACTACATTTGCCCAATCTGAGGTGTTTTTCAGGCTGCTGTCCGTTTTTTTGCTAATTGCGATCAATGCTTTTTTGTAACAGCAGAGTTTTCGATTGTTTCAGTCCGGCGATCGCGCATCAACCAACTTGTTTCAGCCGGAGATATTCAGGCAAAAACAGTTCAAGATCTTCAGCGTGGGATCGATCGCCTGCTTTCCACCACTCAGCTAGGCATTACGCTATCCAGTCTGGCGCTCGGCTGGATTAGCGAAAATACAATGGCGCTGCCCCTTGCCATTTTGCTCTCTCGGTTGCCGCTGTCGCCCGAAATTAACCAGTTTCTATCACACTCTCTGGCGATTCCGGTTGCCTTTTTTCTGGTTGCCTACCTGCAAATCGTGCTGGGGGAGCTTTGCCCCAAATCTCTAGCGTTGCTTTATCCTGAGCAGTTAGCCCGTTTTCTAGGGCCGCCCAGCTTGGCGATCGCTCGTTTCTTTAACCCCTTCATTTGGATCTTGAATCAATCCACCCGCTGGTTGCTCAGGCTTGTGGGCATTCAATATACCGGACAGGGGTGGTACAACCGCGTTACGCCAGAAGAACTTCAACTCATCATCAGCACGTCTACCGAATCTCCTGGCTTAGAAGCCGAAGAACGGGAGCTACTGACCAATGTGTTTGAATTCGCTGAAGTTTCGGCTGGCGAAGTCATGGTGCCGCGTACCAGCATTGTGGCCATTCCCGGAGATGCGACCTTTCAAATGCTGCTGCATGAAGTGGTTGAGTCGGGGCATTCTCGCTATCCCGTGATGGGTGACTCTTTGGACGACATCAGCGGCATCATTTACTTTAAAGAACTGGCAGAGCCGCTAGCGCAAGGAATTTTGACCCCAGATAGCTCCATTCAACCCTGGATTCGTCCGGCGCGGTTTGTGCCAGAGTACGTGCCGCTAAACGAATTGCTGAACCAGATGCAGCGGTCTGCCCAGGAAATGGTAATGGTAGTGGATGAGTTTGGCGGTACGGCAGGGCTGATTACGATTCAAGACCTGGTGGCTGAAATTATTGGCACGACCCATGAACCCGAAGATGAGGAACCGACGATTCAAATCCTGAATGAGCAAACTTTTCTAGTGCAAGCGCAGCTAGATATTCAGGAAGTTAACGAGATGCTGAATCTAGATTTGCCTGTGATTGAGGACTATCAAACGGTCGGTGGATTTATGATCTATGAGCTACAAAAAATTCCGAGCATTGGCGATCGGCTTCGGTATGCCAAGTATGAGTTAACGGTAACGCTGGCAGAGGGTCCAAGGCTGCACCAGATCCGGATTCAGCGTTTGGAATCCAGGGCTAAAGCCAATGGCACATCGACAACCGAAGAGGTGATTACCGATTATTGGGAAGAGGCTGCGGGTGAAGAGGCTGCGGGTGAAGAGGCTACGGGTGAAGAGGCTACGGGTGAGGGCGATTACCCCAGAGGGGAAACTGCTTCGCATCGCCCCTCTCAAAATGGCAGCCATGACTTATCTAACTCCAATACATCCAATATATAGCGCTCCGCGCTTGGATAACTAACGGTTGTTTTGTGAGAGCCGCGCTCCGCGCGGCTCTCACAAAACAACCCGTACTACACGCAATTGAGAATTGCTATAGAAGTCAGCTCTGACAAATAATTTGATTCACTCCCCATGCGCTACTGGCTAATGAAATCTGAACCGGATGTCTACGGCATTGCCGATCTGGAGCGCGATCGCCAAACCATTTGGGATGGCGTTCGTAACTATCAGGCGCGAAACTTCTTGCGCGAAATGCGGCCTGGTGATTTAGTTTTTTTCTACCATTCCAACACCAACCCACTGGGAATCGTTGGACTGATGAAAGTGGTCACTAGCATTGACGACCCGACGCAGTTTGATCCCAAAAGCAAATACTACGATGCCAAATCCAAACCCGAAGTCCCTCGCTGGCAAACCGTCACCGTAGAATTTGTGGAGACATTTGCCACGCTAATCCCGCTGGACAAGCTCCGACAAACCTTTGACCCAGAAGAGCTTTGGGTCGTGCGTCAGGGCAATCGGCTGTCGGTAATGCCCGTTGAGGACGCGATCGCCAAAGATTTCGAACATT
>JAAUQZ010000200.1 GCA_012033355.1 Leptolyngbyaceae cyanobacterium RM1_406_9
CGGTGCTGACGTTGGAGTTGACCTGACGGGTGGCTATCACGACGCAGGCGATCACGTCAAGTTTGGGTTGCCTATGGCCAGTTCCATGACACTGCTCAGTTGGGGTGTAATCGAATATCGCAATGCCTATCAGAAGAGCGGACAACTGGATGAGGCGCTAGACGCAATCCGCTGGGGAACAGACTACATTCTCAAGGCACACATCGCCAATGAAGAGGGCACTCAGCAATTCTGGGGACAAGTGGGTAATGGTGAACTTGACCACAGCTACTGGGGAAAACCAGAGGCAATGTCCATGCCTCGCCCTGCCTACAAAATCGATCGCCAAAACCCCGGTTCTGATCTGGCAGGTGAAGCTGCCGCTGCCCTCGCTGCTGCTTCAATCGTCTTCCGCTCTACTGACCCCGCCTACGCTGATCGCCTGCTCAAAAATGCAGTTCAGCTTTTGAATTTGCTGATACCTATCGTGCCAAGTACTCTGACTCTATTCTTGATGCCAGAGAGTTCTACGAATCCAATGGCTTTATTGACGAGTTAACCTGGAGCGCGGTCTGGCTATACAAAGCAACGGGCAACGAAACTTATTTAAGCAAGGCGGAAAAAACATACCAGGGCATCGGCCCAGATTGGACTCACGATTGGAACACCAAATCTTATGGTGCTGCTGTTCTTTTAGCCCAAGAAACAGACAATACAACATACAAAAACGAGATCAAGGCTTGGCTTGATGACTGGGCTGACGAAGGCGGTAAAGTCCGACACACTCAGGGTGGACTAGCCATGCCACCCACACGGGAATCTGAACCTCTATGGGGATCTCTCCGCTACAGTGCAAATACAGCTTTTTTAGCCGGGATCTACAGCGATAGGGTTGAGGATGTGGGCGATCGCTACTCTAACTTTGCCGAATCTCAAATTGACTACATCCTGGGAGTCAACCCTAACAACATCAGCTACCTGGTGGGTTTTGGGGAGAAATATCCGCAAAACCCTCATCACCGAGGAGCTTCCGGCACCAGCACTAAGGACAATCCAGACAACAATCGCCATGTCCTTTATGGCGCACTGGTGGGTGGGCCATCCAAACTCGATGATGCTAGCTATATAGATAGCGCACCGACTACATCACTAACGAAGTTGCCCTTGACTACAACGCCGCTTTGACGGGTGCCCTGGCTCGAATGTACAGCAACTTTGGCGGCAACCCCTTGAGTGACGCGCAACTTAATAGCCTGCCTGGAATCACGGTTAACCCTGGCATTCTTTGACAGGTCATAGACCAGCCTAGCGACTATAGCCGTAGCCATATTGATTAGGACATTTTGGTGCAGCGGCGGAGCCGCTGCACCAAAATGTCCTTGCCTGACCTAGCTGACTACAGCTATATCCTCAACGGGTTGAAAACGCTTCGTCAAAGCGCCGGGTAACAGGCTCAATCAAAAACGTCAGGATCGATTTTTGTCGAGTCACAATTTCAGCGGTAGCGGCCATACCAGGAACCAACTCGACAGGCTTACCCTGAACGGCGACAGACGTGCGGCTCAGCTTTACCTGTGTGGCAAAAACTAATCCCAGGTCTTCATCCAGGGTGGCATTAGGGCTAACCCGCATCACTTCGCCTTCAATCGTGCCAAATTCTTGAAAGGGGAAGGTTGCAACTTTAATTTTTGCCCGCATTCCTGCCTCAATAAAGCCGATGTCTCGATTCAAAACCTTCACTTCTAGCATCAGGTCTTCACCATCGGGCAAGATAGACAGTATTTCTTCACCGGGTTCAATGGTGCGTTCTGCTAAAGTCGTTTCGACGTTGTAAATTCTGCCGGAAATAGGCGCACGAATAGTTTGTCCATCCTTTCTAATGTCAGCTTCGTTCAACTGTCCTTCAATGTTTGACAGTTCTTCCTGGCGCTGGGTGAGTTGAGTTAAAATCTCGCTGCGCCGCTGGGATGTCAGACTTTCGGCAGTCTGCTGGGCAGATTGGTAGGCTTGCTGTGCCTGTTGAATCGCCTGCTGCTGACCTGCAATTTCCTGCTCTAAGGACGCGACTCGATCCTGAGCCTCAGTTAGCCGATCTTTAGCTTCCAGGTAGTCAAATCGGGGAACGGCTCCGTCAACCAGATCGCGCAGGCTGGCTTCTCGAACCCGAGCATTCTCTAACGTTTCTCTAGCATTGACCAAATTTTCTTGCAGTCGTGCCAGTTCCGATTGGGCTTCGCTGACGGCTGCGGACTGGCGATTTGCATCGGCGATCGCCGCCCCCCGACGAGTATCAAAGTCCCGCAGTCTAGCTGCCAATAGCTGATCCTGAACGGCATTACCTGTTGCTGTTTCGCCTACCCGCTCTGCCTCCAGCCGAGCAATATCTTGGCGGACTAGCTCTGCATTCGATCGCAGGCGATCGACTTCTGCCTGAGACAGGGTAGGATCTTGCTCAACCAGAATGTCTCCCTGCTTCACTTCATCGCCCTCCTGGACTTTGATTTCGCGAATTACGCCTCCTTCAAGCGATCGCACCGGACGCACCTGAGTAGAAGGAATCAGTTCTCCCTGAGCAACCGCTACCTCATCTACTTTGCTGAAATGCGCCCAGGCGATCGCCCCTGCCACCAGAATCGTGATACTTCCGGCTAGCAGCCGCGTGTAGAGCGGCGGCAACTGACGAACTGCTTTGCCTAACTCATAGGACAAGTAATCTTCAGGGTTGACAAACTGCTGTCGGGTTTGGCGAGTTTGAGCGGCGGAAGTCGGATGAGAAGAGTCCATATCTAAGCAATCTCGTTCAAACAGATTTTCTGACGTTTTAATCCTAGTGGCTATCGCGGAGATAGACCGCTTTCTTCATCCCAGGTTTCCCAATTTTTCCAGTAAATTTCCCGAAAAGCGTAAGCCCTGCAAAAATCAAAAAAAGAGACACACATCGCTGTATGCCTCTTGACCTTTGGAGAGAAAAATTGAAGCGTTAACCCTGGCAATCCAGCTTGCTCAAGGCACTGTGCGTCTTGATTAAGGGATTTGTGCCTCATGCAAGTGAAAACTGCCGTAAATTTAGACCTTCAGAATCCAGGCTTCGCGAGTGTCTGCACTGACAAATGAAGCAGGAACGTAGGGAATATCTACGCCCAGGGAAACGAAAGCTGCACGAATTGCAGTGGCGTGGGCTGACTCGGTGGAGCCAATGCTAGCGCCCGCCATAACCAGTTCGGGAGCCGTGAGCTTGGCAACTTCACTAGCGTAGGCGATCGCCGCATCCACTTCTAGCGCCAGCGCTAGCTTGGCAATATTTACATCTGAGTCTAAGGCTCCTTCCCCAGCTTCCAGGTAAGAAGATAGGTCGTAGCTTTCCTCAGCCATTACCGGAGTTCCCCCCAGGCTGCTAATTGCTGATGCAAGCGCATCCCGGTGTGCCATGTGGTCTGCCTGATTTCTCAGCGCCAGTGCCAAAACTGCCTGACCCACTTCAGTATCGCTAAGCGCACCTGCCGCAAAGCCATAGGCCCAAATTGCCTGATGTTCGTAGTAAAGCGCACCGTTTAAAACTTCGATATCGTCTGGTGTACCCTCAGCTTTGACAGGGCGGGCAGTGATTGCTGAAAATCCTAACGCGCCTGATACCCCGGCGATCGCCCCCCCAGCCAACACGCTCCGCCGAGAAAAGCTGCGGCGGGAAATAGGCTTAATCAGCGAAAAATTCTCTTTCGTCATAATAGATTCAGTTCTCCTTTAGATCCAGACAGGTAGGCAAATCATCGACTCAAGCCCAGTAAAACTCGCCAAAAGCCAGATTACGAGCGCAAGAAACAGGGGCACAGCCGCAAAGCTGCTCTCCCCAGGGCAAAGCGTCAACTTACCCTTGCCAATCTAAAGAGTTATACGCATCGTTAACTAGTTTGGATGTGCCCACCCTGACACAACAAGTAGAATGGTTGGAAGTGCAGTCCGAAACCCATACCGATCTAGCTGTTTTTTCCTACATAGCTTTTGCCCTAACGCCGCATGACTCCTCCTCAGTCACCCCAAAAACCACCCAATCAGCCAAAAACTCTGCTGGGTGCCATTACCCAAGCCGTGCAAACTGTTCAGGCGAGGGTCGATTTTTCTAAACTGGCGCTGAAGCCAGACGCAAAGGTGCCAGAGCTGTGGGTGCAGGAAGCAGAGGCAGATAAGGCGGAGGTTTATCCACTATTGGGCGATCGCTACCTGCTGGGACGTAGCTCCAAATCCTGCGACATCGTAGTACGAAATCCGGTGATCAGCCAGGTTCACCTCTCCCTGACCCGCGACAGCAAACAGCGCGACGCTGCCTTCAAGATTAAAGACGAAAACTCCACCAACGGCATCTATCGCGGCAAACGCAGAGTTACAGAAACGACGCTGCGACATGGCGACATCTTTACTTTGGGCCCACCAGAACTGGCGGCTTCTGTACGGGTTCAATACGTCTATCCGCCGCCCTGGTACATTAAAACGGCTCAGTACGGGCTTTATGGACTGACCGGACTGACTGCCCTGGTCGCCCTGTGGATTGGGGTAGAGTGGCAGCGTTTCTCGGTGCGCCCTTTGCCTGAATCTGTCCAGGGACCAGTGATTGTGCTGGCTCGGGATGGGCAAACGCCCCTACAGCCGATTCGGAATGAAGCACACGTGGAGCTAGAGCAGCTATCTGATTTTTCGCCCTATCTGCCCGATGCTGTCATCGCCTCTGAAGACTCTCGCTTTTACTGGCATTTGGGCGTTGACCCGATTGGTATCCTGAGAGCTTTAGCAACAAACGTTTCCAGCGGTGAAATCCGTGAAGGCGGCAGCACCGTCACCCAGCAGCTTGCCCGCAGCATCTTTCAAGAATATGTCGGGCGAGAAGATTCGGCGGGTCGCAAAATTCGCGAGGCGATCGTTGCACTAAAGCTGGAAACGTTTTACAGCAAAGATTTCCTCATGCTGACCTACTTAAACCGAGTTTATTTAGGCAACGGCAACTACGGCTTTGAGGACGCGGCTCAATTTTATTTTGGCAAGTCTGCTGCTGATCTGACGCTCTCTGAAGCAGCAACCCTGGTAGGAATTTTGCCCGCGCCCAACAGCTTCAACCCAGTTCAGGATTATGAAACCGCTGTACAATTGCGCGATCGCATCCTCAACCGCATGGCCGCCCAGGGCAAAGTTAGCCAGGATGAAGCCCAACGGGCCAGGCGATCGCGCATCGAAATTAATCCAGAGGCAATTGAAGAACTCGAAAGCACGATTGCACCCTACTTCTACGGTCAGGTTTTTAACGAACTAGAAACACTTTTAGGCGCAGAGTTAGCCCAAGAAGGAAATTTCATCGTTGAAAGCAGCCTTGATCCCCAGATTCAAGCTCAAGCAGAAACCAGCCTTCGCAGCGCCGTGGGAAACGCTGGCCTAAACTACGGCTTTTCGCAAGGGGCGATTGTGACACTTAACTCTAGCACCGGAGAAGTGCTTGCCCTGGTCGGCGGCACCAATTATCAGGAAAGTCAGTTCAACCGCGCAACCCAGGCCCTACGGCAGCCCGGATCAACCTTTAAAGTGTTTGCCTACGCTGCCGCTCTAGAGCGCGGGATCTCACCGAGACAATCCTACTCCTGCACTCCTCTCGACTGGGGCGGACAAACCTTTGAGGGATGCCGTTCAAATGCAGGCAGCATGGATATGTACACGGGTTTAGCCCTTTCTGAAAACGTGATTGCTCTCCGCATTGCCCAAGAAGTTGGGCTGGAGAACGTCGTATCTGTCGCACGACGAATGGGGATCGACTCTGAGCTAAATCCAGTTCCGGGGCTAATTTTGGGGCAGAGTGAAGTCACCCTACTAGAAATGACGGGCGCGTTCGCCGTTTTCGCGAATCAGGGGTTGAGAAATCGCCCACACACGATCGGCCGCATCCTTGACAGCAGCGATTGTGCCAACCTAGAGGATTTGAGTACCTGTCGAGTCATCTACGACTACAACCAGGATGCTGAATCTAATTTGCCAGTTCTCAATCCTCAAGTTGTAGATACAGTGACAGACCTGCTGCGGGGCGGGGTGCAAAGTGGCACGGGGCGCGGTGCCTCTGTGGGACGCGGTGAGGCCGGAAAAACAGGAACGACCAACGATAACGTAGATCTTTGGTTTATTGGCTACATTCCTAGGCAGGAGCTAGTTACAGGGGTCTGGCTAGGAAACGATGACAATACACCCACATCCGGCAGTAGTGCTCAAGCGGCTCAGGTTTGGGGAGACTACATGAGCCAAGTTGGGCGATAACGGAAAGAACGTAGTTGAAACGTGAGGCTTTTGTAAAAGAACACTCGTTACACTTCTACAAAAGTTTACTCGGAGACATATTTCTTATCGATTTTTCCTCGAAAAGATGGGTAGGATTTGATGACATAATGCTGTCATTTACTGAGAGATCAGCTATGATCACAGCGAAGCAAGTTCGGTAGCAGAATTAGGGCAAGTCCGAATTAACCGCACTGCCCCGATTCACTCTGAGTTGCACCCTTACATCATTTGGTTTGGAGAGGATCGTGACTATTTACATTGGCAACCTGTCTTTTCAGGCTACCGAAGAAGACTTACGTGAAGTATTTGCTGAATACGGTAAGGTTAGCCGGATCAGCCTCCCTACAGACCGCGAAACAGGCAGAAAGAGAGGCTTTGCCTTCGTGGAAATGGAGGACGAATCAAAAGAAGACTTGGCGATCGCTGAACTTGATGGCGCTGAATGGCTAGGTCGAGAGATTAGAGTCAACAAGGCCAAACCCCGTGAGGGAGGCAATGTAGGCCGCAAGAACGGCGGCAGCTTTTCTAGGGGCTGAAATCGCCTCTCTATTTCCTTTATCTAAATGCATTCAAACCTGAGTGGCAGGAGCAGGACGTTGTGCCCGAAGTTCGCTAGCCGCTGAGACTTTTCGCATTGCTGCTTCTCTAGGAAATGCAGGCAGCGAAATATCCATGATAGGTAACAACTGCTTACCCGCAGAACCATCTATCAAAGCGATCCCCTATTAGAATCCTATAATTTTGCTTAGCTTGCCTCTAGCTTACGGTAGAGTTCCCATTTCTAAGCCAGAATCACTAACCCTGGATAAACTTTGGCTGCGATTGGAGAATCTGTAGCCGCAGACTCCTATTAGCGTAGTGTGGCGCTGTACGCTATGAGTAGGGTTTGTAAGCTTGACGGCGATCGCCACAAAAAAGCGAAGCGTAGGGATTTGCCTGCACGCTTCGCTTTAAGTATAGCTGTTCTAAGTGTAGCTACAGTCATTTACCGCTGGAAAGGCTGTTAACCAAAGCGCATTCTGCTTCAGAAGCGCTTTGGTTAACAATCTGTGCAAATGACAAGCTACACAGAAACCGCAGCCTTTGTGATAGCGCTGAGTTCGCCTTTGGCGTACTTAGCAGCAAACTCATCCAGAGAAACTTGCTTGATCCCGCTTGCCTGACCCGCCGTTCCAAAAGACTGATAGCGATCGGAGCAGACCTTCTGCATATACTTGATCGAGGGCTTGAGGAAGTGGCGGGGGTCAAACTCTTTGGTATTTTGCGCCAGGGCTTCCCGCACCGCAGCCGTGATTGCTAAGCGGTTATCGGTGTCGATGTTCACTTTGCGAACGCCGCTCTTGATACCCTTTTGAATTTCTTCAACGGGTACGCCGTAGGTTTCAGGAATGGTGCCACCATACTGGTTGATGATTGCAATCAGATCTTCAGGAACGGAAGAAGAGCCGTGCATGACCAGGTGAGTATTAGGCAAACGGCGGTGAATTTCCTCAATCCGGCTGATTGCCAGAATTTCACCCGTTGGCTTACGGGTGAACTTGTAAGCACCATGACTGGTGCCGATCGCCACTGCCAGTGCATCTACTTGGGTTTGTTCAACGAAATCAACGGCCTGGTCAGGATCGGTCAATAGCTGGTCATGAGACAGCTTGCCCTCAAAACCGTGGCCATCTTCCTTATCGCCCATACCCGTTTCCAGAGAGCCGAGACAGCCCAATTCTCCTTCAACGCTAACGCCGATCGAGTGAGCAACTTTTACAACTTCACGGGTGACGTTGACGTTGTACTCGTAGCTAGCTGGGGTCTTTGCGTCTGCTTCCAGAGAGCCATCCATCATGACGCTGGTGAAACCCTGGCGCATCGCAGAATAGCAGGTTGCAGGCTCATTACCGTGATCTTGGTGCATGGCCACGGGAATATGAGGATAGGTTTCTACCGCTGCCAAAATCAGGTGACGTAAGAAATTTTCCCCAGCATATTTACGGGCACCACGAGAAGCCTGCAAAATTACAGGGCTATTCGTCTCGTGGGCAGCCTGCATGATTGCCTGAATCTGCTCCATGTTGTTGACATTGTAAGCAGGAATGCCGTAACCATTTTCAGCGGCATGATCGAGCATCAACCGCATTGGTACGAGCGCCATAGGTTATCCTCCTAATACTTCGTCGGTATCGAATCGCTTTTAGACAGTTTTTAACAGTCTCAAATCTTACGATAATCTTAAGGCACTTTTCAGACGAGTGCGAAACGGATTTTGGGAATCGTGGCTAGCTGCTCTCACTAGAACGACGATTTCAGCTAATTTGGCTTGAAAGTTGAGCCTTGTGAAAACATGGGTCGCCCGGGATTCGAACCCGGAACAAATCGGTTAAAAGCCGAGTACTCTACCTTTGAGTTAGCGACCCGTGACTACCAGCTTACTCGCTAAACCTGACCGTGTAACCTATCAGGGATGCTTTAGTAATTGCCGTTTATCAACATATCATATCTTTGGGTCAAGTTGCATGAGCGGCAAAAAAGTTTTGGCAACAGGACTTACGTAAGACTTTTTGCATGAAAGCCCCCTGCACAGAAGCTTTCGCGCAAAAACGTGCCCATACCCTTTTCTTGTTCCCTACCCCTTAGCCACCGCCACCGTACTCACGTCTACGTTTCGGTCGAATAATATTCTTGGTCTGAATAGAATCTTAAACAGAAGTAGGAATGAGGCAAACTCACCGGGTGTGTAGTGAGTTTTCCATTGTCCTGGACGGCAAAACAGCATTTCGACGAGTGATCGCTGCTGTCTTAAGCTCAATTGTTCAAAGCAAATTCGCACAGTGGGAAACTCATCTTTGATGCCCGTGCGAATGGCCTGTGCCTGTAAGGTGACTAATTCTTCCATGATTTCCAGCGTTAGCGGCAAGGATTCGCCCAACGGAATCGTGGGAAAGCCTGCTTGGGTAAGGGCAACTTCTGCCCCAACTTCTGAGATCATAGTGGTGTGCCCCAAAAGGTGAGATGTGAAGCCGTTCCCCCTTTGGGGTGATCGCTTAGCGTCAGGCGCACGGTGCGTCGCAAGTCAAACCATTCATAGGGGTGAGGGCGCGGCACATCCAGCAAAATCAGCAAGGCAATGCCCAGCATAATCAAGTTGTAGCCACTCCAGATCCAGCCCAGTCCAACCCCTTTGACCTGTTCTGCGACTTCTGGCGGCACGGTTTGCTGCCACGCGCCCTTGATCATGCAGATTCCCAGGTTGACCCAAAGGCTGACTGCCGTTGCGACGAATAAGGTGATTAGCGGAGCCGCCAGCCCCCAGTTGAAGGTGTAGCGATCGCTTGCCGTTCCTTTGGGTGTAACCTTGAAGCCTTTTGAGAATGGATTGAGCATTGCTTGAATCACCGTCAGCGCCAGCGGAAAACACAGCACCAGTGAGTAAATGTCAGACAGCAATGCCGAACGAGAGCGGTAGTTGAGCCAGGAAAACACCGTCAACTGCACAATGTAGTAGGGCAAGAAGAAATAGAGCAGTTCGGCGGCCGTTGCCCGTAGCGGAATCACACCCAAAAAGGAGTACGCCAGCGGCATGATCAGGAATCCTACCCGCGAAATGCTGGTAAACCAGTGTAGCAGCCCTTCCAGGTGAGCCAATCGCTGAAGTGGGCTGAGTCCGCGAATGGTCAGGGGGTTGGCTTTAATGAAGAAAGCCTGGAGCGTTCCCCTGGCCCAGCGAATCCGCTGAATTGCTTGAGCCGCAATGTTTTCAGCAGCCAACCCTGCACTCAGCTTTTCATCAAGATAGATCAGCCGATAGCCTTGAGCCGACAGCCGAATGCCCGTAAAGTAGTCTTCACTCAGCGAGTCGGTGACAAAACCACCCATTTGTTCTAGAGCGCTGCGCTGGACTACAAAGGACGTGCCAGAGCAAATCACACTGCCTGCACCGTCGCGAATGGGCTGAATTTGGCGGTAAAAGACTTCTTCTTCGGGCGTTAGGACGTTTTCTAAACCTAAGTTGCGGGCGATCGGGTCGGAGTTGTAGAAGGTTTGAGGCGTTTGCACCAGCGCCATTTGTGGGTCTTGAAAGAAGCCAACGGTGCGGGTGAGGAAGTTTTTGGTGGGCACAAAGTCAGCGTCGAAGACGACGATGAGTTCGCTGTTGGTTTGGGCGATCGCATGGTTCAAGTTTCCCGCTTTGGCATGACGATTATCGGGGCGAGTGACATAGTGGCA
>JAAUQZ010000201.1 GCA_012033355.1 Leptolyngbyaceae cyanobacterium RM1_406_9
CAGAACCTCTGGATACCGCTATCACTTTGGCTCCCGCTTTGTGCAGTAACAGAGCAGCCGCACTCCCTACATTGCCAAAACCCTGAATGGCGATGTGAGAATTGGCGATCGCCTTTCCTTGTCGGGCCAGTGCCTCTCGCACCACAATCATTACGCCCCGTCCAGTTGCCATTTCGCGCCCACGCGACCCACCAATCGAGATCGGTTTACCCGTCACCACTCCCGGCACTGCATGACCCACATTCATAGAATACGTGTCCATCATCCACGCCATTTCGCGAGACGAGGTGCCTACATCTGGAGCCGGAATATCTACAGACGGGCCAATATCTTTAATTAACTCACTGGTGTAACGGCGGGTGATTCGCTCTAGCTCATGCACACTGTAGCGGTTTGGGTCGAGTGCAATTCCGCCTTTTGCGCCACCATAGGGAATGCCCAGAAGCGCACATTTCCAGGTCATCAGCATCGCTAGCACTGAAACTTCTTGCAGCGTTACGGCTGGGTGATAACGAGTTCCGCCTTTGTAAGGGCCAAGAATGTCGCAGTGCTGAACGCGATGTCCTGCAAAAACCTGCACTTCACCATTATCTAGCTTGATGGGAATGGAGACGGTGACAACCTTGCGCGGACTGCTGAGAATAGATAAAACACCCTGGTCTAGACGTAACTCTTTTGCTGCCGCCTCAAGGTAACTGCAAGCTTGATCGGCCGGGCAAACGTGAGCAGGAGAAGGTGCCTCTAAGGGTCGCAGCGATGATAAAACCATAAATTCTCTCGCAATCGTGGAACTCCACGAATTGAATATCGATTGTGTTGATCCCTATGGCTAGACTAGCTGTTTTTGAGGGGAAAATTCCCATTTTGTAAATTTTGTTACTGTTTATTTCTCTGTTTTATCTGTGAAACGAACTTCCTTCCCAGTTAAAGATTAAGCGCTAAGAGATTAGAGATGCCCCGCGACGCGGGCATCTCTAATCTCTTAGTGAGAAAGGAGTAACAGCCTTATACTACGGCTTGTAGTATTTGTTTGCTTCTTGTTAGAATTTGGGCTTGCCAACTATTTTCATCCGCAACCTCTAATGTTTAATTGAGAGATTACGCTGGGATTCAAGCATCACTATGACCGACTCCACTCCTTCTACCCCGTCTACGACTCGCAAATCTAGCACTACAAAGCACGTTCTATCCCTATCCAGTGGAGAAATTCAATACACTGCGATCGCCGAATGGCAACCTTTGTATGAGCGCGAGAAGGCGATCGCCGAACTCTTTCATGTAGCTTATCTAGTAGACCCTCAGGACTCGACACCCCGCCCTCTCACTTTTGTATTTAATGGTGGCCCTGGTGCTGCCTCTGCCTATTTGCACATGGGGGCCCTAGGCCCAAAGCGGGTCGAATTTGGGCAGGAAGGCACGTTACCCAAACCACCTGTGAAAGTCGTAGACAATTTGGAAAGCTGGTTGAGCTTTACGGATCTGGTGTTCATCGATCCGGTTGGGACAGGCTTTAGTCGAGCGGTGTCACCCGAAAAAGAAGAGGCTAAAGCGGATGAAAAGACCAAACCTGAAAAACCAGAGGAAAAAGAAACCGAATTTTGGGAAGTAGAACGGGACTTAAAGGCGCTGGCGGAGTTCATTCAAACCTTTCTCTCAAAGCAAAATCGCTGGTTGTCTCCCATCTTCATTGCGGGTGAAAGTTACGGTGGGTTCCGAGTTGCAAAACTGGCGCGTAAACTGCAACAGGATTTTGGCGTGGGGCTGTCTGGCGCTATTCTTATTTCACCTGTGCTGGAGTTTAGTTTGTTAGAAGGAACCGACTACAACCTGACTTCCTGGGCGGCAGTGCTTCCCTCAATGGCAGGGGCAGCCGCTCATCACCATCGCGCTCAACAGGCTGGCGAAAACTTGCAAACTCATCTGGCGGCCGCCGAACTGTTTGCCCGCAAAACGCTCATCCCCCTTCTAGCGCTGGGAGATACTTTGTCAGACGATGAGCGACAGCAGACCTATCAACAGTGTGCAGATCTGATCGGATTGCCAGTTTCTTTGGTTGCTCGACAGGGCGCACGGATTGGAATTGATGTATTTGCCAGAGAACTGCTGCGCGACCAGCAGCGGATTGTGGGGCTGTATGATGCCTCCATTACCGCGATCGATCCCTTTCCCGATCGCCCCCTCTACGAAGGCACCGATCCAACTCTGGATGGTTTAGATCGGCTATTTACAGGTGCAATCAACAGTCACTTACGCGGCCCCTTAGGAGTCGAAACCAATCTGCCTTATCATTTACTCAATTTTGAAACTTTCAAAGCCTGGAAATTTGAACTGAAAGGCGGGCTAAAACAAGGCTTTATCGGTGCAGTAGATGATTTGCGTATCGGCATGACGCTGAATCCTTATATGCAGGTTTACATCACTCATGGCTTATTTGATTTAGTCACGCCTTACTTTGCCTCCAATCATCTCGCCGATTTGATGAAGCTTGACCCAGAGGTTCGCCCCAACTTAACCATTAAACACTTTCGGGGTGGGCATATGTTTTACACCTGGGAAGCTTCTCGTCAGCAGTGGTTTGCTGAGATGTCAGAGTTTTATGAGAGGGCGATCGCCCTTAAAACTACAAAACGCGCAATAAACTAGCAACACTGTTCACCGCTTCAAAAGTACGAATCTCGTCTAGCGCCTGATGAAAGTTGCCCTCGCGCACGTGATGAGTCACAACGACGATCTCAGCCTGGTTATCTCGCAGCCCAATTTGCACGACCGATTCTAAACTGACGCTGTGATCGCCAAAGCAAGTCCCCAGTTTGCCGATCACACCGGAACTGTCCTGCGTGAGAAAACGGGCATAGAAGCGAGTGACCAGATCAGACATGGGGGCGATCGCACAATAATGCTGATGTGAACAGGCTAGCAGCGGGTCAAGCTGTGGCGGCTGGCTGTCCGTAGCTACACCTCGACCCACTTTAAGAATGGCGGCAATGTTGAGAATATCGGAAACAACGGCACTGGCCGTCGGTCCGGCTCCAGCGCCAGGACCGAAGAACATGACCTGACCAATCGGCTCACCTTCAACCAGTATGGCGTTGTAGACCTGGTTCACACTGGCTAAGGGATGGGTTTTAGGAATCAGCGTCGGGTGAACCCTAACCTGAAGCTGGTTGGGTGGGTCTGCCAAATTTGTTTCGGGTGGAATGTCGCGTTTGGCAACAGCCAGTAACTTAATGACAAATCCTAACTTGTCAGCGTAGGCAATATCAGCCGCGCTAACCTGACGAATGCCTTCACAGTAAACCTCTGGCAGCTTGATCCGACCGCCAAAGGCCAGAGATGCCAGAATCGCAATTTTGTCAGCCGCGTCAAAGCCGTCTACGTCAGCGGTTGGGTCGGCTTCGGCGTAGCCTAGTTTTTGAGCATCGGCGAGAATTTCGGCAAAGTCACCGCCCTCGGTTTGCATTCGGGTAAGGATATAGTTGGTGGTGCCATTCACAATGCCCATCAGGGTATGAATGCGGTTAGCGCAGAGCGATTGCTTCAGCGGCTCGATCACGGGAATGCCACCCCCCACCGCCGCTTCTAGCAGCACGTACACGCCTGCTTCTGTGGCTGCGGCAAAAATTTCTTCGCCAAAGCGGGCAATTACAGCTTTGTTGGCGGTGACGACGTGTTTACCGTTGGCGATCGCCTTCAAAATCAGCGATCGCGCAGGCTCCAATCCACCGATCAACTCGACTACAATTTCCACAGCCGGATCGGTGACAATCGCTTCCAGGTCAGTGGTGACAACACCAGGAGAGAACGCTACCAGGCGAGTTTTGTTGGGCGATCGCACCCCCACCCGATAAATTTCTAGCTCCTGCACCAGAGGGTGCCTCTGCGCCGGATCGAGCAAAATCTGTGCCGTTCCAGTCCCAACCGTGCCCAACCCCAACAAGCCAACCTTGAATGCCATCTGAATCCACTGTGAGAAAGTCTTTCACAATTGTAGGGGGAGAGGGAGGGATGAAGGATGAAGGATGAGGGATGAAGGATGAGGGATGAGGGAATATTTTGCCTTGTTTCAGGCTTTGCCTGGAAATGCTGCTTCGGAGGCTCTGCCTCCGTTCACATTTGGAGGAGGCAGAGCCTCTAGTACTGTATTCCTAGCTAGAAGCCAGGAACGAAATCCTAATCCCTAAGCCCCCAAATAATGCTGAATCAGCCCAATCACTGTGGCAGGCAATTCCAAATGAGGCAGAACTCCGGCACCGACAATTGCACAGAAGGCTTCTACTGTTTCTGGGTTGAGGTTGGCGAGGCGGATTCCGGTGGAGAGGCTGCTAAAGCGGGATTGGTCGCCCCAGAAGATGACGGTGGGAGTTTTAAGCTGCTCCATGTAGAGGGACAGGTCAAAGCAGAGGGAGCCTTTGAGTGAGGCGAGGGCAGCATATTCAGCGTTAAGCTGCTGGGCAGATGCCAGGTAAGCGGCGACCATTTCTTCGGTGACACGCGATCGCTCGGCAAACAAAAATTGCTGCAAAAAGTTTCTCACAGCCAGTTCGTTGGCGGCTCCAACTGCATAAATCAGGCGATCGAGTCCGGGGGTTCCAACTAGCTGGGCGGCTAAACCTTGTGTGTAATCTGCACCAAAGTCGCTGTAGCCAGATGGGGAAACCAGGAACAACTTTTTGAAGAGGTCGGGGCGCTGAGTGGAGAGGCGAAGGGCGATCGCCGCTGTCAGCGAAGAGGCAAAACCGTCGCCGGAACGCTGCTGGTGCGCTCTAGCAATTCTGTCAAAACGACCAGGTAGTCCTCTACCCGATAATCGCGAATGGGATGGGTGGACTGTCCCCAACCAATCAGGTCAGGGGCAATCACTCGATGGGTTGCGGCAAAGGCGGGATAAACCTTTGACCATTCATAAGCAGAAGAACCCCCCCCCAGGCTGTGCAGGAAAACCAGTGACGGCAAATCGGCTGATTCTATATCGCGCCAGGGATCGCTAACAGGGGTGTAATAGGCCATCACACCCAACGAAGTCTCAATCACTTGCTGCCCAAAACCGAGCGGCTGATATTGCAGCACAAATCTTCCTCTATCTCACAAGCACCAGTATATATCTGTAGTCAGCTAGAACAGGAGAAGGGCGCGGATCAGTCCTCCCAACGCTCTGTAACTGGAAATGATTGATATCGAATCGATGGTAGTTTTTAAGGGGGATCAGGAGGGGCGATCGCGCTCTTATAGGAGCTGCACATCGCGCTAAGCAATTCCTATGCCTCTGCTGCTTCTAATCGCTTGGGTTTTTCGGACAGTTGGGCGGCTTCGAGAGCAACGCTGCTTGAACCATAGAGGTCAACAAATCGATTGAACAACCACATGGTGTCATGATCTGAAGTTCGCCCACGATTGAATAGCCGACCTATATTGCGCTCAGCCAGCTTACGCAGGTAAGGCAAATCCTCAAACAGGGTAAGGCAAGAAGCAAGGTGAAGCACCGCTTGCAGCAGCGGTTTTGGCCATCTTAAATCACTGTAGATGTCGATGAACAGTTTATGCTCCGTGTCGCTCAACGGAAGAACGTTAAACATTACGATGATACTCTTATCGTTGTACACCGGGATCTTCAGTTCAACGGTGTGAGGGGTGTGCAGGGTCAACTCTACCTCAACTATTGGCTGTCTCCAAATTCTTAAAGCATTAAATGGAGAATCCAAAACGGTTTGAAATCTAACCGTTCCACCATCTTCTGTAGGCTGAAAGTCATTCACTGCAATTACTCGCAAGTTGTTCAAACTGAAGTGGTGAACATTCTCCAAATGCTTCAAGTTTAGTAAATGATAGATTTGGCACAGGTGCGGAAAGGGTAAAATGTACTCCTGACTAATCAGGTGATGCTCCTGAATTTCAAACATTCTGGTGAGAGCATTCCCCTGTGCCACACATTGGCTTAACTCATTTCGACAGTAAGCCAGGTTGGAATTGACAGCCTGAAGCGCAACTGAGCCGTCAGGGTTGAATTCCTTCTCTGGTTTCAGAAATAGCCAGCTAATGAAGAAAAAAGAAGCCGTGAACAGATGTGCAATCTCTATGGCAGAGAGATATCCATCGGCAAAAGCGGCAAAGCCTCTGTCAGTGATGCCAAACATCCAGGAGGGAATACCCAAAGCCCAAATGCTGCTTTTGAACTTACTGAAATAGAGGGCAGGTTGAATAGAGCGATCGCTTTCCATGACTTCACATCTTCTCAAAAGATAAGTTCAGGCATCTCCAGTAGGGGCTGCACTCCGAAGGGTGCAGTCAATCCAGGCTTCTTTAAGAATTCTAAACTGGATCTTGCAATTGTGCCTTGCTTGTGCGTGTATTGCTACTAAGCTAATGGCTTCAGCTATTGTTTACCCTCTACCTCAGGTTGAGCTTTGTTAAGCAGCAAGATAGGCTCAAGCTCTTGCCCCTGTTTCCAAAGGGGTAGAATCAATCTCACAGTGGTTTTTACCTGGTATGCGGCAGTAATTACAGCGACGGTTGTTGCATTTCCGTTGATGTATAAAACTGCATTGGGGGCATTTGAACAGGTCGATAGCAGTCTGCTACAGGTTGCTCAAACGCTGGGTGCGTCAAAACCACAAATTTTTTGGCGTATCCTGCTGCCGCTCTCTGTTCCTGACATTTTGGCTGGAACGATGCTGGCATTTGCGCGGGCTTTAGGAGAATTTGGCGCGACGCTAATGTTAGCTGGAAACATCCCCGGTCAAACTCAAACGATTCCAATGGCAATCTACTTTGCAGTAGAAGCAGGCACGACGGGTGAGGCTTGGCTGTGGGTCATGGTAATTATGACGATCTCACCATCGGGCATTGTTACAGCTTGCAAACTTCACTTCGAGTACGGCGTTTACGGCTCAACGCGAAACTTTAGGGCTGCTGGGCGGGTCGGGTTCTGGTAAAAGCATGACTTTGCGCTGCGGTGTTGTTATTAGATGAAGCTTTTTCGGCGCTAGATACCTATCTCCGTAGTCAAGTTGAGCGCCAGTTGGTTGAAACTTTATCTACCTATAAAGGAGTCACTTTGTTTGTGACACACAATCTGGAAGAGGCTTACCGAGTGTGTGAAAAATTGATGGTGATGTCGGGGGGAAGGGCGATCGCCTTTGACTCTAAACATCATATTTTTGAAGATCCTCGCACGGTGCGCGTGGCCCAACTCACAGGCTGCAAAAACTTTTCCCACGCTGCCGCCATTGGATTAGATGCAATCCAGGCGATCGATTGGTGCGTTACCTTACAAGTGGTAGAAGCAATTCCCCCCAATCTAACAAATGTGGGAATTCGTGCCCATCAAATCAGTCTCATGCCAGATCCAGATCCTAGCCTGAACAATACATTTCCCTGTTGGTTAGCTTCAACCAGTGAAACACCTCATCGGATGACGCTCCTCTACAGAGAATTAGGATTACTCCGTTGTCGCCGCTTCATTCCTGCTGCCGTCACAGTCACTACCACTAGTGCAGCTACAGTGCCGGGTTCTGGAATGGTTTCTCCTGGCAAAGGAGGTGTACTGCTGGGTGGGCGACGCACCAACGTAGCTTGCTCAAAGGCGTAGGCAAATCCAATCAGATCGGCTTCTGTGTAAGCCTTGCCTAAAAAGGTGATGCCATAGGGCGCAAGATTAGACTGATAGCCTGCTGGGACGATAATGCTGGGATAGCCTGCCTTAGCGCCAATCGAAGCTCCCGTTGTGCCAGGGAAAAACACGGTGTCCAGATCGTAGGTATCAATGTAGGCATCCAGTCCTTGCTCTTTAGCCAGTAACAGATCCGTTGCCCGATCAGAGAGATACCTGGCCGTATCTTCACTACCCGGTGAGATATCAAGCGCCTGAGAGGTGAGAGCGCGAGTTTGCCCATACTTCAGTGCAACATCGGCATTTGCTTCGTTAAAAGCAATCACGTCTGCCAAAGTTTGAATCGGAGCATCAGGGCCGAGACTAGCGAGATAGGCATTCAAATCACGCTTAAATTCGTAAAACAATACAGATGAGCTAAACCCAGCCACATCCCTTGCCGTTGGAATTTCTGCCTCAATGATTTCGGCTCCTAAGCTTTCAATGGCGCGATCGCATCTTCCACAATGACTCGCTGTTCCTCGTTCAGAAAATCCCAGTAGAGATCTTTAGGAACCCCAACTCGCGCACCTTTGAGCGCGTTTGCATCCAAGAAAGGAGTATAGTCGGTGAGAAACTTTCCCTCACTGGTGAGTGTCGCCGGATCGCTGGGGTCAACACCCGTCAGTGCGCCCAGGAGAATTGCAGCATCTGTCACGGTGCGCCCAAACGGCCCGGCTGTGTCTTGACTGGCGGCGATCGGAATGACTCCATCGCGGCTAATTAACCCCACCGTTGGCTTAATTCCCACAATTGAGTTTTGGTTGCCAGGGCTGAGAATTGAGCCAGAAGTCTCCGTTCCTACGGACACTGTAACCAGATTTGCGGCAACGGCAACGGCCGAACCTGCACTAGAGCCACCCGGAGAAAGAATCGGTCTGCCGTCTCCATCGGGCAGCGGAATCGGATTGTAGGGGTTAAAGGTATAGCCGTTGAGAGAGCTATAGCCCGCAGGCATTCCGTTAGTTAAAAAGTTAGCGAATTCAGTCAGGCTTGCCTTGCCCAAAATGACTGCACCTGCATCTCGAAGCTGCTGAGTCAGGAAAGCATCATCTGGTGGAATTGAGCCTTCCAGAGCGACCGAGCCTGCCGTCGTCGGGATATCAAAGGTATCAATGTTGTCCTTTAACAGCACCGGAATTCCGTGTAGTGGACTGCGTGGCCCATATAGCTCCCGTTCAATATCCAGCGCTGCGGCTGTCTCTAAGGTATCTGGATTGAGTTCAATGATTGAGTTAAGTTCTGGCCCATCTACGTCATAGGCATCAATCCGGTTGAGGTAAAGCTGCACCAGTTGCTCGGAAGTTAGCTTTCCGGTATCAAACGCCTGGTTAATTTCAGGAATGGTTGCTTCCTGCAAGGTGAAGGAAAATGCCTGGGCAGCGGATGGAACAAGTCCCACTATTGCCGCCTGCATTGCTAGAGAGGCGATCGCCTGAGTCATTAAATTTCGCATGAATGCTCCGTCACTCCAAATAAAGTCGCACTAAAAACCAGCCCTAAACCCACCTGGATGCGGGGCAGTAGTGCAGAGGTTAATCTTACGCACCCGAAGTTATGAGTTCCTTAGAGAAATAACTGTTCAGTGAGATACAACAATCCTTTGCAAGCCAGTAGCTTTACCAAAACTTCATTGGACACAGCCCCGCGTAGAAACGACAAGGGTGAAACCAAAGATACAGCGCTAAGATCTGCGACTTCTTCGAGAAGTCGCAGATCTTGCCTCCTTACTAGTGCCATTGAACCTAAGACTTCGATCCTCCCTTACCCCCGTAAAAAGGGTGGACTCCGGAAGCCCCCTTGTTTGAGCTACGGTGCACACACAAGTCCTCTCAGCCCCCTAAATCCCCCATTCTGGGACTTTGAGCTACTGGAAATCCCTGTCGCACACGGCTCGGAAGTCCCCCAGAATGGGGGGTTGGGGGGCGAAATGCAGAATTTTGAGGTCAAAAGCAACTTGTGTGTACACCGTAGCTTTTTTGGGGGGGTAAGGGAGGGTCTAACCACATAGATCCTGTTCAATCAAAAGACTGCCTTAGATGAAGAGTTCGTGAAGGGATCAGAGATTCGTAGCACAAGTTACCCTTCTTTTTAGTTGGCACCCGAATAATACGGTCGGTCTAGTCAGTGGTCTTCATATGCAGCTTTCAGGGATTACCAAGCGAACCGTTGCTCACCTGGTCATTCAATCTACTATCGTTGGCGGTTTCCCCATTGCAGCCGTTGCTGCTAGCTTTCGATTAGAAGAAGCAACTATCTCCAGCATTAACAAAGCCTTTGATGAAGGCATTCTCACTTCTGAACAGTTGGTGCAGCTTTATCTCAATCGGATTGAAGCCTACGACGATAATGGCCCCAAAATTAACGCCATCCGTACTTTGAATCCTGATGCCTTAGCGACAGCCGCCGCCCTCGATCTAGAGCGCCAACTCTATGGTCCAAGAAGCCCGCTACACGGCATTCCCATTCTGCTGAAGGACAACTTTGACACGGTTGATATTCCTACAACTGGAGGCTCTGATGCGCTAGCAGGTTCGCTTCCCCCCGATGATGCTTTTGTCGTCAACAAGTTTCGAGAAGCGGGAGCAATCATTTTGGGTAAGGCTGAGATGGATGAGTTTGCCATCTCTGGATCGGGCTACAGTTCTCTAGGTGGGCAAACGCTCAACCCCTATCGCCTCAATCGTCAGTCGGCAGGGTCAAGTGGGGAACTGGGGCGGCGATCGCCGCTAACTTGCAGTCGTCGGCACAGGCAGCGACACAGGCGGCTCCATTCGCACCCCTCCTCTTTCAGGCATTGGT
>JAAUQZ010000202.1 GCA_012033355.1 Leptolyngbyaceae cyanobacterium RM1_406_9
CAAGCCTACCAATCTGCCCAGCAGACTGCCGAAAGTCTGACATCCCAGCGGCGCAGCGAGATTTTAACTCAACTCACCCAGCGCCAGGAAGAACTGTCAAACATTGAAGGACAGTTGAACGAAGCTGCCATTAGAAAGGATGGACAAACTATTCGTGCGCCCATTTCCGGCAGAATTTACAACGTCGAAACGACCCTGGCAGAACGCACCATTGAACCCGGTGAAGAAATATTGTCCATCTTGCCCGATGGTGAAGACCTGATGCTAGAAGTGAAGGTTTTGAATCGAGACATCGGCTTTATTGAGGCAGGAATGCGGGCAAAAATTAAAGTTGCGACCTTCCCCTTTCAAGAATTTGGCACGATTGAAGGCGAAGTGATGCGGGTTAGCCCAAACGCCACCCTGGATGAAGACCTGGGATTGGTTTTTGCCACGCAGGTAAAGCTGAGCCGCACGTCTGTCGCCGTTCAAGGTAAGCCTGTCGAGTTAGTTCCTGGTATGGCCGCTACCGCTGAAATTGTGACTCGACAAAAATCGATCCTGACGTTTTTGATTGAGCCTGTCACTCGGCGCTTTGACGAAGCGTTTTCAACTCGTTGAGGATACGTAGCTGGGATCAGTAGCAAACAGGGATGAAGGATGAGGGATGAGGAATTAAATATATCTTTTCTACTATGGCGTTGTGTATGGGAGAGTGTGCCCTTCTATCTAGAGCCTTAATTTTTGAAATTGGCGTTACCCCTGTAGATAGACGTTGATTAGAGCTTTTATTAAGAAAAATTAAGTAGGTGTGAGGCTGATCTGCACTGATTCAGTATTTCATTGCAACACCTATTTTAAGGAAAGGGGTTTGTTATGGCTAACAAGTCACAGAACGTTGATCTAGACAGCACGATTTCAGCATTGCAGCAAGATCCTAAGTCTATTCCCGCCGATCAAGCCATTGCGATGCTTGAGGGCTGGCAACAGCAGCTTAAGGGAACTGAACTGGCTGATCTGGCTGAAGATTTGATCGAACTTAAGAAGGCAATCACAGATGGTGACGAAGCGGCGATCGCCAGTATGCTCAAAGATTTGGGCGAGGACACTGCTGAGGTAGCTAGCGATTTGCCTGACGAAGTAGCTCCCCAGGTCAAGAAGCTAAGCACATTGCTAACCAACGCCAGCAAGTCTTAGGCGCAATGGCACTGACTTAAAGGGATTGAGATCTGCGACTTCTCGCAGAAGTCGCAGATCTTGGTACTAAATGGTACTCCTAACTTTTGGGTCGCAGGTTGGTCTATGACCTGTCAAAGAATGCCAGGGTTAACCGCGATTCCAGGCAGGCTATTAAGTTGCGCGTCACTTAAGGGGTTGCCGCCAAAGTTGCTGTACATTCGAGCCAGGGCACCCGTCAAAGCGGCGTTGTAATCAAGGGCAACTTCATTGGTGTGGTAGTCGGTGCGGCTATCTACATAGCTGGCATTATTGAGGTTGGATGGCCCACCCACCAGTGCGCCATAAAGGACATGGCGATTTTTAGCTGAATCATCTACGGTGCTGGTGCCGGAAGCTCCTCGGTGATGAGGGTTTTGCGGATAGTTCTCCCCAAAACCTACCAAGTAGCTGATGTCGTTGGGGTTGACTCCCAGGATGTAGTCAACTTGAGATTCGGCAAAGTTAGAGTAGCGATCGCCCTCATCTTCAACCCTATCGCTGTAGATCCCTGCTAAAAATGCTGTATTCGCACTGTAGCGGAGCGATCCCCATTTGGCTAACCAGGCTAGCCCTCCCTCAGTATATTGAATGCTGCCGCTTTTGCTAGTCCAGTCGTCTAGCCAACTCTTGATTTGTTCTTTGTATATGCCTTCACCTGTTGCTTGAGCTAGAAGAATAGCCGCACCGTAAGACTTGTTATCCCAATCGTGTGTCCAACCTGGCCCAACCCTCTGGTAATGTTTTTTGCCTTGCTTAAATAGGTCTGATTACCTGTAGCTCTGTAAAGCCAGGCCGCGCCCCAGGTCAACTCATCGACATAGCCATTGGATTTGTAGAATTCTTTGGCATCGGGGATGGAGTCAGAGTACTTGCCACGATGGGTATCAGCGAACTCAAAGAGTTGAACTGCATTTTGAGCAGGCGATCGGCGTAGGCGGGGTCAGTAGAGCGAAAAACAATGGAAGCGGCGGCGAGGGCAGCGGCAGCTTCACCTGCCAGATCAGAACCGGGGTTTTGGCGATCGATTTTATAGGCAGGGCGAGGCATCGACATTTCCTCTGGTTTTCCCCAGTAGCTGTGGTCAAGTTCACCATTACCCACTTGTCCCCAGAATTGCTGAGTGCCCTCTTCATTGGCGATGTGTGCCTTGAGAATGTAGTCCGTTCCCCAGCGGATTGCATCTAGCGCCTCATCCAGTTGTCCGCTCTTTTGATAGGCATTGCGATATTCAATTACACCCCAACTGAGCAGCGTCATGGAACTGGACATAGGCAACCCAAACTTGACGTGATCGCCTGCGTCGTAATAGCCACCCGTCAGGTCAACTCCAACGTCAGCACCGTCGGTGAGTCCAGAGTCGCCGCGCCACTCAATCCGATTGTTGCGGGGCAGATCACCGGAACGCTGGGCTTCGTAGAACAGGAAAGACTTTTGCAGGGCTTTGCCGTAGTGGAGTGCGGGAGCGGGCAGATTGATCTGGAAGCTGCCGATCGTTCTGGCGACGGCGGCGTTACCGCTGCTGTTTTTAACCTGGTGAGCCTGTAGCGCCAGGGTGTAGATGCTGTTATCGGAGTGATTCCAGCTACCGCTAGCAGTCTGAATTCGGTAGGTTGCGGTGCGAGAGATGCCTCCAGCGGGGTTGACGCTGACGAGTGTGGCGAATTGTCTAAATCCGTTTGCACTTGTAACTAGAATGTCTCTCGAATCAAGGGTGGAGATGTTGAGTCCGATCGGGTCGGTGTAGGTGATTTGAAAATCGGCGGTGTTGCTGTTTCGGGCGATCGCCGGGGGCTGAAAAGCCTTAATTGTAGGAACCTGTATTGCCACCCGAAAGTAGCCCAGACTTCCCTTCCTGGCTAAATTTTTGCTGGAGTCGTTGACCGTTCCAGTTAATGCAATCCTGTAAACACCGTTGTCTGTATGATCCCAGGTGCCACCCAGAGCGTTAATGCGATAGGTGGCGATCGCCACCTTATCTTTATGGCGATAGCTAACGGAAGATAGCGTAGCAAACTGCCTAAACCCCTTTGGGCCCGTTACCAAAATGTCTCTTCCCCTAAGACTAGACCGATCTAGCCTATGGTTATCCCGATAAATCAACGTAAACAGTTGAGACTTGCCGCCAGCCCGAATCAGATTAGGGATAGAAGCAAGCGTTCCTATCGGCAATGAACGATCTGTTTGACTGGTCTTTGTAATAGCAGAGTGAACTGCGTTAAACCGATTTTGTTTGCTAGGTGCCATAGGGTGAGTGAGTGAGAGTGACCAGCGAAAATCCAGCCTGCAAGAGTAGTCTGTAACATTTAGCACAAAAAACCTAAAGCGTAGATCAAACTTTTTTGCCAATACACTCCTGTATCCAAAGTACTCAGTAGTTCTTTGTGGAACCTGAGAAACTCTCGCTAAGGCGTTGTTTCTACAGGTCAGAAGATTATTTGACTGAACTGCAAAACTTCCAGGACGTATGCAAATAAAGCGTAAAATCAGGCGATCGCCGCGTTAACAAGGGGCTTAAGCCCTTTGTTAACAGGGAATGCGTAAGTCCTGGCTTCTCAACTGGACAACAAAGTTAGTGTATTCCAAGTCACATTTAGTTAAGCGAACACACGTAAAATCCGTACTGGTCACACCTTAGTCAGTACGGATAAATTGTTCCTGAATGCAAAACAAACTTTACTGGCTCTTTAAGCACTCACCGCAAAAGCAACAGGCTTATGAAGCTTTAATAAAGCGTTAATGTTTAACGCTTCCAAAAGCCGTCAAGGACTAGATCATCAATTGGATAATTCACTGCAAAGCATGAAGCTCCACCACCTGCTGACGAGAAGGGGTAGAGCTTCATGTTTACTGAGCAATGAATCCAGTCAACAGCAAGGGCAGCAGCAACAGCGCAACAATAATTGCAGTGAGCGTAGCAGCATCAACCTTGATGAGGTTTTTGTCTTCGTTGGGGTCTGAATTACTCATATCACCTCTTAAAAGCAGATTTCTAACGGGGGGGTTGGGGTGAGGTGCCTCCAGCTTCTGGTAGGCGGGGACGAGGTTCGTAGGGCATGGGAATGTATTGTACGCTGGGACGACCGCCACGTGGCTGAGGATAGAGATCCATTAGCTGATAGATCAGAGTTGGCATCTCAGTGTTAATCGGCAAACCCATTTCCTTCCCTTCTTCAACCGTGATGGGATAGTCGTGGGTAACGCGCCCTGTAGTGATTGCTTCAATGATCGAATCTATTTTTTCAGGCGAAATTTTCTTTTTGGGAACGTCATCTTCTAGCAAAGTTCGGACAAAACGCTGGACTTGGGCGATCGCCTTCTGAGCAATATCTGCCATGATCAGCGTTTGGTCATCTACTTCCCCGATCGGTTTATCTTGTCTGACGCGCAAAATGCTAGCGGCTGGAAAATTGCCCAACTGCGGATCGACGGGCCCTAGCACTGCATTCTCATCCATCACAATTTCGTCAGATGCCAGAGCCAGCATTGTGCCACCACTCATCGCGTAGTGGGGCACAAACACCGTCACTTTAGAGGGATGGCGAATCAACGCTCTAGCAATTTGCTCAGTCGCCAGCACCAGTCCACCCGGCGTATGCAAAATTAGATCAATCGGAGTTCCTGGCGGAGTCAAGCGAATCGCCCGCAAAATCTGTTCTGAATCTTCAATGCTGATAAAGCGTGAAAGCGGAATTCCTAACAGGCTAATCGACTCTTGACGGTGAATCAGCAAGATGACGCGACTGCCCCGTCGCCGTTCAAATTCTTTGAGTGCCTGGACGCGGCGTAGCTCAATCGTTTGTCGCTGCCATGCAGGTTGAATGGAGGCAATCAGCAGCAAAATCCAGAAAATGTCAGAAAAATTAAAATTCATGAAGGCAGAGGTAGAGTTGAAAGTTGATGATAATAGCTGTCACAAGTCATTAGAACTTACATAGATACAGGGACTTATGCACCTACCTTTAGAACCAGGGGCTTAAGCCTCTTGTTAGCGTGGCGATCGCCTTAATTTACGCTCCATCTGCATAAGTCCTGAGATAGTCAGATAGAGATTTTGACTCAAAGCTGGAAACTCCCAGAGTTAAGAAATTAGATCATCTCAAGTACTTCCTGAGCAGTTTCAACTGATTTTAGCTCTGAGCTAGAAAATTGCTCCTCTAGCAAACGATGTACTAGTTTAGCGATTTAGTTATACCAATTCTTTATGAAGTTGCACTGAACAAGGGGCTTAAACCCCTTGTTCCACCAGAGTTTTCCTATGCAAGCTCAAATTGAATTGGTATTACCATTAAAAATTTCATAGTTGCTCAGTTTTAAGCCGTAAATAGGCTTTGTCGTGCTGTAAATAGGTTCCGTCAATACCTGTGCTGACTTTGAGCATCAGCGTTTATGATGCAAAGAAGTTCTGTTAAACCGATCTGTCTAATGATTTTTGCTGTGTGGTCAAGAATTTCCCGGCAAATGCTGGTGGTATTGGCGGTGGTGGCGATCGCCCTCAGCTCATGCAGCCTCGATCGCTTCAAAGCCGAAGCTACTCAGGTGCCTCAAATGGTTGCCGCTGTCGGCACCGATCCCGCAACCTTTAACTATGCGCTCAATCAGTCATCTCCCAACGTGTTTGGCTACATCTACGAGGGCTTGATTACTATTGATGGCATGACCGGAGAAATTATTCCGGCTCAAGCAGAATCATGGGAAGTCTCAGATGATAACTTGCGAATTACGTTTACCTTGCGCGAAGGGTTGAAGTGGTCAGACGGGGAACCGTTGACAGCAGATGATGTAATTTTTAGCTTCAATGACGTTTACCTGAACGAAGAAATTCCGGCTCCCTCGCGAGATGTGCTGCGAATTGGTGAAAGTGGGGCACTGCCAACGGTGAGGAAAGTGGGCGATCGCCAAATCGAATTTGTCTCTCCTGAACCCTTTGCCCCCCTGCTGCTCTATGGCGGTGGCGCACCCATCCTGCCCGCCCACAAACTCCGTGAATCCGTTGCCACAAAAAACTCAGCCGGAGAACCGCTATTTCTCTCTACCTGGAGTACAGGCACCGACCCCAGAGAAATCGTGGGCAACGGCCCCTACGTCATGGTGAGCTACTCCCCCGCCGAGCGAATCGTGATGCGTCGTAACCCTCACTACTGGCAGCAAGATCAGCAAGGCAATCCCAAGCCCTACATTGAACGGTTTGTCTGGCAAATCATCGAAAACACTGACACCGCCCTGCTAGATTTTCGCTCTGGCGGCTCCGACCTAATTGAAATCTCCTCCGCTACCTTTCAACTGCTTAAGAAAGAGGAGCAGCGGGGCAACTTCAGCATTTATGAAGGCGGCCCAGATACTGGCACCCTGTTTGTGTGCTTTAACCTCAACAAAGCAAGTCGCAATGGTCAGCCATTAGTCGATCCGATTAAGTCACGCTGGTTCAATACGCTGGAATTTCGCCAAGCGGTAGCCCATGCAATCAATCGTCCCGCGATGATCAACAACATTTTTCTGGGTTTAGGTGAACCTCAACACTCTCCCATTCCAGTGCAAAGTCCTTATTATCTGTCGCCCGAAGAGGGCTTGAAGACTTATGATTACGATCTTGATCAGGCTAAAGAACTGCTGACCAGCGCTGGATTTCAATATAGCCCAAACGGTGAACTGCTAGATGCCGATGGCAATCGCGTTCGCTTTACCCTGTTAACTAACTCTGGCGGCAGACGCATTGCCACCATTGGCGCACAAATCAAGCAGGACTTAGAAAAAATTGGCATTCAGGCTGACTTTCAGCCAATCGACTTCAACACATTAATTAACCGCCTCGGTAATACCTTTGAGTGGGATGCCTATCTGGGCGGTTTCACAGGCGGACTTGAGCCACACGGTTCCGCTACAATTTGGGCGCTGGATGGTGGGCTGCACACCTTCAACCAGGCTCCAACTGCCGGACAACCTCCTATTGATGGGCAAGAGTTTGCCGACTGGGAACGACAAATTGCTGAGCTTTACGTGAGAGGAGCGCAGATTTTGGATGAAGCAGGGCGACGGGAAGTTTATGCTCAGGCCCAACAGCTAATTCAGGAAAACTTGCCGTTTATCTATTTGGTTAGCTCCTTAGATCTGGCTGCAATTCGCAACAGCGTTCAAGGCATAGAATATTCTTCTTTAAGCGGGCCACTGTGGAATTTGCCCGATCTGCGGGTTGCAGAGGATTAGCTTAGCCCCTGTTAAGGCTGGGCTAGGATTGGGATAGCCGTGTTAATTGATCGAGAGTGTGTTGATGTCTGAATGTCCCCGCTGTCATCAGCCGATTGATGTGCAGGCGATCGCCTGTCCCCATTGCCGCTTGCCGCTTAAAGCCTTTGGACATCCTGGCATTCCCCTACATCGTGCTGCCGGGGAGGAGTATCTTTGTGCAACCTGCCTTTACCACGTTGATGACACCTGTAACTTTCCCCAACGCCCCTACGCTAAAGAATGTACCCTTTACGTCAATTCGTCTCAGCAAAATTCAATCACACCATACAAACCTAAACGGACGTTTCTCGCAAGAAATTGGCTCAGCCGCAACGCAGTTTGGCTCGTTCTAGGAACGCTCTTGCTAGTCAGTATTCTGATTGCTTTAATGCCTTAATGGTTTTGTTTGAATACGGTGATGGCGTTAATTGAGATCTTGCATCAGACTGGTCATGTTACCCAACGCCCCGCCTTGAGTTCAAGTTCAGGCTTATAGCTCAAGTCAGTTGAAACCGACTCAAGTACCTATCAGAAGCTCGTTCCAACTCGTTAAAATGAGTTTTAGGGTAGAAGCAGCATTAAAATCATTTTCTCAGAAGCATTGCTTGCGCTTTTGATGGAAATGCCAGCGTGATATCCGTTTTTCGTCCTTTTCTCAACGGGAAGCTCTAAACCAACGGTTCAGGTTATGATCACTTCGGGTCTGGCAGTAAGGACACGATTTTGAAGTATTGGCGGGAAACACTGGCAGTCGCGCAGCGGATTTTGACTGAGTTGGGCAGGCGGAGGCGATCGCTGATTTTCTGGGCAATCTTTCCAGTTTCCGTGCTGCTGTTGAATGGCTACATTTTGGCAGAGCGGGCACAGCTTTCAACGGGGGATGCGTTTGAGCGGGCGGCTCCAGCAACGCTGGTGGGGGCGGCACTGTTTTTTAGCTGTTTGGGTGGAAGCGTTTCTACGGTCGTTTCTGAACGAGAGCAGCACACGCTGAAGCGACTATTTATCTCGCCTCTCAGTGGCACATCCTATTTTTTGGGAATTTTTTTGGCGCATAGCTGCATTGGAATTGGGCAAAGTCTTTTGGTGTATGCGATCGCCACTCTTTTAGGCGCAGAATTCAGCGGTTCCTGGGGGTTAGCGATCGCCATCATTCTGCTCAGCATTGCCGCCTATGTCGGAGTCGGGTTTATTCTCGGAACCCAATTTGCCCGCCGTACTGAAGATGTGAATGCCCTGGTTGCGACTTTTGGCGTACCGCTACTAATTTTGGGAGGAGCATTTCTCCCGCCAGAGCTATTTCCAGAAACACTGTTAGAGATTGCAGAATTTAATCCGATTTATCACATGAATTTGGCGCTGACGGGTGTTTCTGCGATTGGTGATGGGCTAGCCGACATTAAGTTTCACTTTTGGTTTTTAGTGATCTTTGCAGTGCTGATGGTGGCTGGCGGCTGGCTTGCCTATCGACAAATGGTTTGGCGCGAAAGGAGACTTTAGCCTCTGTGCTGCAAATTCAACATCTCAGTAAGCGCTATGGCGATCGCCCCGTTCTGCAAGACCTGAATCTAACAATTCAACCCAGCGAAATCTACGGACTGCTGGGGCCAAATGGTGCAGGCAAAACCACCACGATTAACATCATCTGTAACCTGTTGCAAGCGGACAGCGGCGTAGTCAAAATTGGCGGACGTAAGGTTTCAGAGATGACGAAGAAGCTGATTGGCGTTGCGCCCCAGGAAAATTTGCTCTATCGCAGCCTCACCTGTGCTGAAAATCTCAACTTTTTTGCTCAGATTTATGGACTTTCGCGTAAACAGCGACAGCAGCAGGTAAAGGATTGCCTCAAAGCAGTGAATTTGAGCGATCGCGCCAACAGTTCCGTCGAAACGCTCAGCGGTGGAATGCAGCGACGGTTGAGTATGGCGATCGCCTCGTCCACCGTCCCAAACTGGTGATTTTAGACGAACCCACAACCGGACTGGACATCGAAGCCCGCTACGAAATTTGGGAACTGATTCGTCAGCTTAAAGGACAGGGAATTACCGTCTTGCTGACCACACACCTGTTAGATGAAGCAGAACGGCTGTGTCAGCGCATCGGCATTCTCAAAGGCGGTCAACTGATGGCAGAAGGCACCCTGGAAGAGTTGCAGCAGGCCATTCCCGCGAAGGAAATTGTGGTGGTGCAAACGGCGCAGGAGGAAGAGGCGATCGCCCGTGCCCGTGAACAGGGTTTTACTCCCCGACGCTATGGCAGCGATCTTGCCTTCTGGCTGCCTGAATCTTTGGAATTGAAAGAAATCCTCGATCGCTTTGCAGGCATTTCGCTAGAATCCGTTTCGCGCTATCCGGTGAAGCTAGAACACATTTACCTTGAAATCACCCAGCCCGAACGCAACCAGGAATTTTTCATTCCCGAAGAGATCCCCGATCCCTGGCACCCATAACTGTAAGGCTACTATTAGGATGAAAAGAATTCTGGCTGTTCAATACATTCCTATTAGAGTTTTCCTATGAGCCTGGAATTGAAATCATCTTTGTATGAGATGGACTACCAGCTTTGGCTAGATCAAACGGTGAAGCAGTTGCGATCGCATGACTTCAACAATATCGATTTAGATAACCTGATTGAGGAAATAGAAAGTCTGGGCAAAAGTGACAAACGGGCAATTTCTAGCTACCTGAGAAAGCTTTGCGAACACCTGCTTAAACTCAATTACTGGACTTCTGAACGGGAAGTCTGTTTTAGAGGTTGGGATATAGAAATCACTAACTTCCGCTTACAGATTCAAGCCATTTTAGAAGATAGCCCCAGTCTCAGAAACTACCTGGATGAGAATTTTGCCCGTGAATATGGCAATGGACGAAAGCTATTCCTTAAAGCCAGTGGTCTTAACCTGGCGGGTGCATCCCACTTTTGTAGCCCTCACCCTAAATCCCTCTCCCAAAGCGGGAGAGGGACTTCAATCCGGCTCCCCTTCTCCCTTTTTGGGAGAAGGGGTTGGG
>JAAUQZ010000203.1 GCA_012033355.1 Leptolyngbyaceae cyanobacterium RM1_406_9
ACTCAAAGAACTGCTGGAACAGGCAATATCTCAATCTGCTCTTCCGAATACCCATCTTGCTTCAGATGCTCTTTTGGAGTGGCTAGCAGCTATTCAGCCTGAATCCAAAAGACCTATTGGATGTTCCCCTATCGCCTGCCTCCCGCTTCAGTACGCTAGATTTGCCTGACTTTCTGGTGCGCCATCGCAGCTATCGAAATCGGTAGAAAGCGCAGCAGATTAAAAACCTGTTTTGCGTCGATACTTGCATTAATAAAAGACATCCTCAAGCGAAACAGCTTCATCAAACCGCGCCTACAAATTAAAGATTTAGTAAAGCTTGCTGCGGTTCGGATTGCTCAACCTGTATATGTTCTTTGAGGAAATGACTACTTTTAAAGACCTATTTTATCGTTTTTATACTCTGAGGCTGCGCAAAACTACTTAGGCTGCAAATAAAACCCTTTCTTTGAAGCTTTATTAAAGCCTCGCTATTTGAAAGGTTCATCGAAATTTCAAAGTAATAGTGATTTCAGTCACAATATCGCAGATTTCAACTTAGGTATTATTAGAGACACTTACTATTTACGGCTGTTAAATCCATATCTCTGTCTATTGGTTTTCTGATTGCAAGTTTTCTACCTTGACAGGACGACTCTATTAGATAGACATTGGATTGGATTTACTGTTGGTGATTGGGCAGAGGAGCGCCAACTGTTGTGACTACATGGATGGGCTGTAATAACAGACAAATCACACGGCAAGAGCAGGAAATCTACGATCATTTGCTCCATTGGATTGAGTTGGAGACTCCCGATCGCCTGCTTGAGCGCTTTCGCTGCCTTTTTATTGACGGCGTTGGCTATCCTGACCCTGACATTGCCGCCTCTCTGGATGCTGTTACAGCGTCGAAGTTGGCTACCGAAGAATTTCGCTACGTGCTGAACCGCTGCTGTCACATTTTGATTAACCGCTGGCAGGCGCGATCGCAGTATCAAATGGCTATCCCCGATCTGATTGGGCTATTTGAAAAGGTGCCCCCCGAACCAGTCGCTGGCATTACGCGATCGCGTTCTATCCGCCGACTGCGAGAGCTGGTCAAGCTATTTACCGAAACCGAGCAATATCTAACGCTGCGCCGTCTAGCTCAGGTATTGCAAGAGGCAGAGACCAATGCAAATTCGGGAAATCGTCCTCTGGGTACGTTGATTCGGCGTTATCCCTATCTCTACGAGCATTGCCTTCTCAGCGAAGATAGCACTCAAGAACATCAGCACACCGTAAGACAAATTCAGTTCAACGTGCAGCGACAGTTTGAGATTGACCTGTCTCAATATGTCACCTATCAAATGCGGCGATCGCAAATTGCATCTCGCCTGTCTTCACCCCCCGTTCAGCGGATTATTCAACCCGTAGCCAATCCAACGCTGCTCAACGATCAGGAATTGGGCAGAGCCATCAGACACTACATTGGCAAAGTCGAAGGTACGAGTACTTATCGCGATTTAGCCTGTAGTTTTCTGGCGCACAGCGGGCAGGCTGTGTCCTACAGAACTTTCAAAGACGATCTTTACCAATACATCACGTCTTCAGTTGACCCGGAGTACGGAAAACGCAAGTTTAACAACCAGCTTTATGAGCATCTGAAGTCAACTTTGCCCGACAGCGACTCCAAGCTTCTGAACGATTTTCTAGTGGTGCGAACCTGTAGCCAATTGCTCAATTTTCTTGTGGTCGAGAGTCCTCAACGCCCTCAGCATTTTGTCTTTGTAGACCTGCTGACCAATTTAGGTCCAGTTCTAACCACCGGGCTGCTGCTCAAGATTGTCCTGCTATGTCGCAAAGTTAAACCTTCTTTGGAGCGACGCTTTTCAATCTTGTTTAGCCACTACGAAACTTATACCCGTGATGCTGTAGCTTGGCTCGTGAAAGCACTTGAGAATCTGAATGTCGCCCTGAGTACTCACTTTGGAGCCATTGATCTATCTTTGTTCACTAAGGGATCTGCGTTTATTAAGATCCCAATTTTTGGAGAGGCGGCTGAGCCGCCTCTCCAAAAATTGGGACTTTATTTTTATGCAAGTCCCTAAAGTTAACGAATTGAGTAGGAGCCATGAAATTTTGAGATCCCATTAGAGTCTAGTGCTTCCTCAATCTCGTCTGTCGGTCTAGAATGTATAGGCGGTATGGTTTCTGGAAGACAGAGCCGATCAAAAAGTAGGAGGGTCGAGCGATCGCTCCTCATTGAGTAAAATAGTTAGTGAAAGTCAGCTTTAAGGAGAAGCAAGTATGACCCAAGTGGTCCTCGGTGAGAACGAAGGGATTGAATCTGCGTTAAGACGGTTCAAACGGCAAGTTTCCAAAGCAGGGATCTTGGCAGATGTGAAAAGCCATCGCCACTTTGAGACACCTCTAGAGAAACGCAAGCGCAAGGCGGTGATGGCCCGTCGCAAGCGACGCTTTCGCTAAATCATTTGTCAGGCATTGCTGCTTCAGAAGATGTCTCTTAATGAGCGATTGCAGCATCGCTGTCTTCTGACAGTTTTAAGAGATGCCTGAGAGATGTTTAAGTTTGGTCTACAGCTTCAAGTTTGTGGTGAGAGCTGCATTGATTCGAGTGTGGCTCTCACACGGTTAACTAATCGGTAGGGCTTCCAGCTACCGCTTCACTGCTCTGCTACTTAAAGTTGCGTCTAACTTTACAGGTTGCGGTTTCAGAAATTTTGGAGAAATCGCTAGGATTGAGCCAGCACTCTATTGAAGAAAATGATGGAGAGTGTTAGGTTTCTGCGTGTGGAGGTTTGGTTTTGCCTAATTCTTCTTCCAATCCTGATTCTAGTCCAGCCCAAAATGGAAAGCCAATAGTCACAGCGGCATCCGAGCCAGATGCAAGCCTAGATGCCGAGCTAGAGGAGGCGATTCACAGCTTTGAAGGCATTCAGGCAGAATTGCACTACAGGCAAGCTCAGGAAGCCCTGCGAGAACTGGTGACGACTCTAGATCTCACGCCGAGAGAGCGGGCAGGGCTAGAAACAGAAATTCATAGCCTGGAGACGATGTTAGACAAACTCGATCGCCAGGTTGTTCACATTGCCGTGTTTGGCATGGTGGGGCGGGGAAAATCTTCGCTGCTGAATGCCCTGTTAGGTCAACCTATATTTACTACGGGGCCCACTCATGGCGTAACGCAGCAGATGCAGAGCGCCAGTTGGCATTTACGCCAAGAAGCCGTTGAGGGAAGCGATCGCCCTTTACTTAGAGTTTCGCTTCCTGGTTTGGGTAACTCTCAGGTTGAGCTAATTGATACCCCTGGAATTGATGAAGTGCATGGCGAAAGCCGTGAAGCGCTGGCGCGTCAGGTAGCAAAACAAGCTGACCTGATTCTGTTTGTGATTGCCGGAGACATGACTCAGGTTGAGTATACGGCGCTCTCAGAACTGCGGCAGGCTAGCAAACCGATTCTGCTGGTGCTAAATAAAATTGACCAGTATCCCCAGGCTGACCGACTGGCGATTTATCACAAAATTCGAGATGAGCGGGTGCGCGAACTGCTTTCACCCGATGAAATCGTGATGACAGCAGCTTCTCCCTTAATTGCTAGGGCCGTTCGTCGCCCTGACGGTAAGGTGGTGGCAAATCTCAGTCAAGGCACACCCCAGGTTGATGAACTGAAGCTGAAGATTCTGGAAATTCTACATCGCGAAGGCAAATCGCTGGTGGCGCTGAATACCATGCTCTACGCTGACGATGTAAACGAGCAACTGGTGCAGCGTAAGATGGAAATTCGCGATCGCAGCGCCAACCAAATTATTTGGAATGGGGTAATGACAAAGGCGGTGGCGATCGCCCTCAACCCCGTCACAGCGCTCGATCTGCTTAGCGGCACTGTGATTGACATCGCCATGATCCTAACCCTATCTAAACTGTATGGCATCATCATGACCCAGCAGGGTGCGGTCAGCCTGCTCCAAAAATTGCCATCAGCATGGGCGGCGTTACGGCCAGTGAACTCGTCGCTACCTTTGGACTCAGTTCACTGAAAGGGCTATTGGGCTTGTCTGCCCCTGTGACTGGAGGCGCTTCCTTACTGCCTTATCTTTCTATTGCGCTAACCCAGGCTGGAGTTGCCGGAGTTTCTTCCTATGGTATTGGGCAAATTACCAAAGCTTATTTAGCCAATGGAGCTTCGTGGGGCCCAGACGGACCTAAAGCAGTCGTCACCAAAATCCTGGCTTCCCTGGACGAGGCTTCTATCCTGAGTCGCATCAAGGATGAGTTGCGAGCTAAGCTCGACCTACAGCAGCGCAATACACAAACGCTTCAACCTTAAAGATTGTGGATTGAATCACTTGCATCGGTTGGGGTAATAGAGTGAGCCCCAATATCCTGAAGGTCATCCAGGTTAGCAAATTGCGTATCCCTCAAACAGTCCAAAGTACTCTTATTCTGCTGATTTTGATGCTTGCCGTGATGCTTGCCAAACCAGGATTGGGGCTAAATTCTGCTCCGGTTTCGTCTACATCTGAGGTGACTCCAGCAGAAAATCTTGATCCGAGATTTTGGCTAGCCGATACGCTTGACCTTCAAGCTGAACTCAACGCTCAACAAGCTGGCTTGAGTGAGTGGATTCAAGCCGTCAATCGGTCAAATCTTGAATTTCTTTGTTTGGGAGAAATTCACAACCCAACGTTTCGCCAATTTTTAGCACAGGAAATTTTCTCCCAACTTGACGTTGACGTGTTGATGCTAGAAGCTGACCCGCCCCAGGTTGAACAGTTTCTAGCTGAAGTAGAGGCAGGCAATCCTTCTGTTGGTTTGTTTGGCTCTGACATTGCCGCCGTGATTCGGGCTGTTCAGACCAGAAACCCCAATGTGCAGATTCTTGGCGTAGACGAAACGGCTGAGCAGACTGCCTGGAAAAATCTGGAGGAAGTTCATTCTGAACGCCAGCGACTTAGCCGAGACGGATTTATTGCCCAAAATATTCGTAACCAGTTTCGCCCTGGTTTGCGTCATGTGGCGCTGTTTGGTGGAAGTCACTGTGCGCTTCATGATGTCGGGCTAGGCAATTCACGTCCCTTTTTCCTGCACCTGGCAGGGGTTTTGACTGCGAGAGAGCGGATGAAAAGTGTGCTGCTGGTTTCTGCGGCGCAAACTAATTTATTTGCTCTGACAATGCAAAAGGTTGGCTTGAGTGACAGGGTAGCTGTATTTCCTGATGCCAGGGCGATCGCCCCCGCCACCTATAACTTTCGCTGGGATCTAAAGTCTTTTTGGGATAACTACGACGTGTTAATTCACTTTCCTGGAGCTTGGGAAGGGCGATCGCCTTCCCAAGAAGAGAAGGCAAGGAGCCTAAACCCCTTGCCCTCTTTTGCACCTGATGGTAGTCCTGCCTAATTCATTGGATCAACTCGACCTTCCTAACTCCAACCTTTGGCTGAAGTACTCACTACAGTTTTAAGGTCGCGAGTAATCTCAACGGTGTAGTCAAACGGTGAGCCGCCTGAGCCTGTTTGAGTCATCGCTTTGCCATCGGGACGGCGAGGAGCAAAGTAGGATTGGGCTTTGACAACCAGATTGCCCTTCGAGTTGGTAGAGATGCCAGTAACGGCTAGTGAGTTGCTCTTGCCGCTGCTCAACACAGCCGACAGGTAGGCAGCATCCGTCATATTGCCTGTCTTAGGATCGATTCGCGCTAGCACGGCAACCTTAGCGCCGCCGCCCTGCCCATAGCTCTTGAGCCACTGCTGATTTGCGCCCGACGAGGCACGCCGGAAATCTTCACTGGGTGAACCTTGAGTCCCATCTACACTGAAAACGCCATAAAGCGATTTGCCATCCCAGAAGAGTCCATAGCCTCGACCGTCCGCACCTGTCGTCTCATAGTTAGTCTTGACCCAGTTATTACCGGGGTTCTGGCCATCAAAGCTAGCAATGATCGGGTTTTGGTTAATGCTAGAGACTTGCTGAGTGCCGATGTAGATAGTCTGGCTGCCGATGGTGACTTTGGCTGCACCCGTAGAGGCGATAGCCGCTTGACTATCTGAACCGCCAAACTTGACCGTTCTACTGGTTACTGAAGACTGTCCGCTGCCGATGCTGCCCCCACTTGAGCCACCGCTGCTACTGTCCGCAGGCTTATCATTATCAGCAATCGTCAGCGTTGCCTCCTTTGTATCACCCAGCTTAGCTCCTACTACATTGGTAAGAGTCAGCTTGACCGTTTCATTCCCTTCAACACTGTTATCATCCTTGAGGCTGATGGTGAAGCTCTTACTAGTCTGTCCGTCCGCAAATACTAAAGTGCCAGACGTACTGCTGTAGTCATCTCCTGCCTTAGCCGTGCCGCCGCTTACCGTTGCATAGTTAACGCGAACTTCACCGTCGTCACCACTCGTGCGGTTAACGGTAATAGTTGCCGTGCCTTTATCCTCATTCACGCTGAAACCAGTTGAGCTAAACGCCAACGTGCCTTTATTCAAGACTGGGGCAGGCGTGGGCGTGGGTGCGGGTGTTGGCGTGGGTGAAATTGGAGCAGGTGAAGGAGTGGGCGCGGGTGCCGGAATCGGAGCAGGTGCGGGAGTAGGCGTGGAGCTATTCTGAGTTGGAATGAACTCAATGTAGTCTACACGAGCGTGTTCTTCCTGTTTCTCCTTCCCTAGAATCTCGATCAGGTCGCCCTGCTTAACTGAAATTCCTTGAGCCACTGTGCGACGCACCAGGTTTTTGCTGCTGATTGCACTGCTATCCAGGTTTTTGTTTAAGTCCCAGGTGTCTAGCGTTTTTCCAGCAATGCGAGTTTGCAGTTGGGCAACTCCATCAGTTTCGTCAACGTAACCAACGACAACGTTATAGGTGCCCGAAGGTCCGTTAAAGTTACGGGTTGCTTTACCTGACTCGTTGCCGCTTCCTCCCTTCATCGTAATCAGGGAACCTTTTGAGGCAGCACCGTTTGACTCTTTGCGGTAGGTGCTTAAGCTCATGCTTTCAGCCTCAATGCGGATAGTGTCACTGTTGCTGCGAGGCTGAACAGGAATCGGATTGGGGAGCGGGTGTGGGGGTTGGGCTAGAAATCGGGGCAGGTGTAGGGGTTGGCGTGAAAGCAGCCAGACTAATGAAATCATCCCGACCGATCGCACTACTGCTAATTTCTTTGAGAACAGCAACGAACTTGCCAGAACGTTTGTCTTGAATCACAGTGTCTTCGGCGAAGCTGCCGTTGCCTGAGCAATCGTTAGTTGCTCAAGGCAACGCCGCCCGTCACCTTAATCTTGTCTTGTCCGTCTTGAAAGTCGGTCACTACATCAGCATCTTCCAACTTTGAGGCACTGTCAGATGAGCTAAAAGTAAACTCATCTCGATCGCCGCCACCTGTGAGAATATCCTTGTCTTTGCCACCGTTTAGTTGATCTCTACCGCTACCGCCTTCGAGAACGTCTTGACCGTCACTCCCTACCAGGGTGTCATTACCACTGTCGCCGATCAGCCGATCATTTCCGGCATCTCCATAAAGGCGATCGTGTCCTTCTCCTCCTTTGAGTTGGTCATTTCCGCCCCGACCTGACAGGGTATCGTTGCCTTTGTCTCCCCAAATGGAGTTGTTGCCGTTATTGCCTGACAGGGTATCGTTGCCCGAACCACCTTTAATCCAGCTATCAATGTTGGCATAGTCGGCGCTTGTAACAACGCTGCCAGCACCATTGGCGCTGAGGAGGGATGTCATCCCATCTTTAGGAGTCAGCGCATCAGGGATCTGAGCTAGATTAGGGGTTTGAGCTGTACCAGATTCCGTAGAAAACAAGGTTATACCTCCAAATTTGTTGGACGTTGAATGCCAAATGATTTACGAAAGGCATGACCCTGAACATTCAGGAACCAGCAGGTGAGTCAGTCTGGCAAAAGCTTGCCAGTGATCACAGCGCTGAATTGACGCACAATAAACCCTCTCCAAATCCATGAGGTAATGTCGCCTCTGGGTTTGGCAGCAAAGCTAGTGATTAGCGCTTTAGAAAATCGGTAAATGCTTAGCTTGTTGGGTCTAGGACTCAGCCGTGATCTCAGAACTGATCTAACGTTGCTGGCTTCAACACCCCGGGCGTAAGTTTCGCCTCATGAACTATGTCTTACCTCAGAGAGAAAAAGTTCCCAAGAAGATTTTTAAAGTTCTATCTTTTGAGCGATCGCCATCTCCCAAAAGCTCCTTCAAAAAACTGTAACTTAGCGGCAAAAGCACCATGCAGCAAAATTTACTCTGGGTGAGATGTATCTTAATTGGCTCAATTTCACTCTTCTATAGCAATCCTATTTGATTTGTGAAAAAGATGAGATTCAGTCAGGCTGAAGGACGCTCTGTTAAAAGGGTTCTTGAGTGGTAGAAGCTATTTTGTTGTAATATATAAAACCTCTTCTCCACATCAGCGATATCTCTGATCTTATGCTCAGTAATTCTTCGGTATCGAGGCTAGCCGCTGGTGATAAAAGCTAACGATTTTAGCAACAACCTCATCAATAGTGAGTTGATCAGTTTGAATTTCGATCGCATCTTCTGCCTTACGAAGAGGAGCGATGCTGCGGGTGCTGTCCTTGCGATCTCGCTCGTAAATGGTGCGCTCCAGTTCTTCCAGATTGACTTCTGGCTGTCCCTGGTTTTTCAGGTCAAGCTGTCGCCGCCGGGCCCGCTCTTGCACCGAAGCAGTCAGGAAAATTTTTAGCTCAGCATCGGGAAACACGGACGTACCGATGTCGCGACCGTCCATTACAATTCCGCCCTTGCGTCCATACTGCTGCTGCTGTTTCACTAGCGATCGCTGACTGCTGGCTGGGCCGCAATCGTTGAAACATGAGCAGTCACCTCTGCGCTGCGAATTGCTTGAGTTACATCTTGCCCATTTACCCAAACTTTAGGTGTAGAGGGCAAACTTTTGACCTGATTTTCTAACTCAAGCTGGCACTGGCTCACCAGTTCGGCGATCGCAGGCTGATCGTCAAGTGCTACCCCTGATTGCATCACCAGCCAGGTTACAGCCCGATACATCGCTCCAGTGTCTAGATAGAGCAATCCTAAAGTTTGGGCGACCTGACGAACGACAGTGGACTTACCGACTCCAGCGGGGCCATCAATCGCCAGGATGGGCTGACGGTTTCGCAGCACCACATTATCGATCAGGCGGGTTGAGCCGATGTGAGCGGCGATCGCCAACAGACCCGACTCTTCCACCCACTCTAACGGCGCTAGAGTCACTGGATCGACTAGCTCCACATACTCCGGCTTCACGGTTGGCACAGTCGTCAGTTCTGCTTGAACTGCCGTTAACAAATCGCTACTCTTCAGATTGCCTGCCCGAAACAATTGCTCAGCCTGCTGCAAACTGCGGTAAAGCACCGTAGCCTGCGATCGCTCCTCCTCTGTCAAATACTGATTGCGTGAACTCAGCGCCAGTCCACTCATTTCTCGCACAATCGGACAACTGACAATTTCTACCGGAACGTTTAAGTCAGCGACCACTCTTTGCACAATCGCCAACTGCTGAGCGTCTTTTTGCCCAAAGTAGGCTCGGTCAGGCTGCACTAGATTGAGTAGCTTGGTTACTACAGTTGCGACCCCCTCAAAGTGTCCAGGGCGAAAACGTCCACACAGAGAGGCGATCGCCGCCGCAGGGGGCAGCACTTGAGTCAGAGCATTATTCACAGAAAGAACGGTGCCATATAGCTCTGAAGCAGTGGGTGCAAAAACTACATCAACGCCTGCCTGTTCGCACTGCTGCTGATCTTGCTCCAGCGTTCGAGGATAGGTCTGAAAATCTTCGTTTGCCCCGAATTGCAGCGGATTGATAAAAATACTAACTACAACCAAATGGTTATCTTGCCGCGCTCGATGGATCAGGCTCAAGTGTCCTCTGTGAAGCGCTCCCATCGTTGGCACCAGTCCTACTGTTACGGGATTCGCATCAGCCAGCTTTTGCCCAGCCCGCTCCTGCTCAGACCGCCTGAGATGCAAATAACAGCGTAATCCAGCAACCGTTGTAAACAGGCGCACCGCAACCCCCAGATTTAACTCTACTCCCGCCTAGTAGTCTACAAAATTCCACAAACAACCTGCCCATACTTTATGTTCGGCGCACAAACTCGACCTAGCTCATAACTGCTGTGAGTGCCATTACCTTCTGCAATACCTCCTCTGGCTGAATGGGGCTAGTCAGACAATCATCTGCACCCGCTAGAAAGCAATGTTTTTGGTTTTCTGGCAGGGTGTCACCCATCAGTGCGATAATTTTGACTCTTTTTGTAGCGGGATTTTGGCGTAGCTGGCGGATCAGGCTGTGTCCGTCGATGTCAGGCAGTTGCAGGTTGACAATGATAGTAATTGGCTGAAGAACTTCGAGTTGGCTAATCGCTGCCGACCTTCTATCATCATACACTGA
>JAAUQZ010000204.1 GCA_012033355.1 Leptolyngbyaceae cyanobacterium RM1_406_9
GCAGCGTGATTGAGAACAGTTCAACTGCGCCTCTGACAATTCCTAAACCAGCCAGAGTTTTAGCAAGGGAGATAGCTAACTCACGTCCTCGATCAAGGTTGATTTCGCAGCCGTAAACTTTTCCAATCTCCACTACCATTTGAGCATTGATGGCGGCAGTCGCTAATAAGTCTATGACGGGAAGGGGAGTGACGGAGATTACGCCTGCTCCAATCCATTGAAAGCGATCGACAATTTTTTCTGCTTGTTGAAGTCGCTGAGCGTCAATCAGTTGACGGGCTTCTTCACCTAAGCGCTGAGACTGTAGCAGGATGTTGTCTGCAATCAGGTCTTCTCCTTCTACCCGTAAGATAGCTGCCATGCGTCGGAGGAGAGGTAAGATTTCGGGAGTCGGCTGAAAGAGTTCGCCGTTTTCCACGAGGACAGGTTGGGGGCGTGCGGCAACTGCTACAACGTCGCTGGGGTCGATAAATCGTTGAACTCGCTGGCGAAGGCGAGCCAGGATTTCTTCTCGATCGGCTTCGGTGTAAAGGTCGATTTTGTTGAAGACGATAAGCGATCGCTTTCCAATTTCAGCTAAAGTCCGTAGCGGTTCATATTCAGACTTGCGGAAGTCATTGTCCAGCACAAACAGCAGCAAATCGGCTTCAGTTGCCAGTTGACGGGCCAGCCTTTCGCGTTCAGTACCGATTACACCTGCCTCTAGAATACCGGGAGTGTCCGTGATGAAAATTTCCCGCTCTAGTCCCTTAAGCTGAAAGCGATAGGTTTCGCCCGCGACTGTAGTACCCATTGGTGCGCCGACCTGTCCAACGATGCGACCAATCACCGCATTTACAATGGAAGTCTTTCCGGCAGAGCCAGTGCCAAATACAACGACGCGCAGTTCCCTCCGAGAGAGGCTCTCTTCTATTTCCAGGGCACGATCAATTAAAGCTTGTCGAGCTACCTCATCTTGAATTTGGGCAACCTGCTGCCGGATTGCTTTCAGGCTCTCTTCAGCGGCCTCTGTCTTTTGCTCTGGCGCTTGGGGAAGAGGACGCTCGGAGCGTTGTCCGGGGCGCTGAAACAGAATGCTGTAATAGATAAGTGTTGCAATCAAGGCAACGAGCAGCACGATCAGCAGCAGCAAAAATAGGTTGCCCAATAAAGGCGAAGTGAATGAGATGCGGAAATAGAGCCGGGAGAGTGAATCGAGAAACCAGAGCAGCAGTCCTAGAATGAGGACGATGCCAACTAGCAGTACCAGGATGCGCGACCAAGACATGAACAACTTGTGGGATGAAGGTCAGACGTAATGTTTGGCTGACTAGGCTCAAGATCCTTCCCATTCTAGTTCCATGCTAGGGCATTACTTGCTAAGGAATACGAATCAAACAAAATCTGAAGTTTTTGGAAAAGGGGTTCACTACGAACGGCAAAGTCATCAACAATAGGCATCAACTCTAAAATAGTCATCAGCAAAAAGTCATAAAATAAGTCAAACGACTTGTGAGGCATTGCTCAATCACGGGTAGTCAGGGGTCACTGGTCGGGCTATTTTACTTCATGCTTCATGCCACACAATTTTGAGGGACAACCTTGTGAGTAAACAACTTCAACCTGGGAGTTCCAGACGTTTTTCAATTTGCTCTATCCCAACTCCCGCTACCGTTCAGCTTGGCATCAGATGGTTTGCTGTTTGGACAGGACTGATGACTACGGCTTGTTTAGTAGGGCTACCATCTCTGCCTGCGGTAGCCCAAGCGGGTTCTCACCCAACTTCTAAAGTTCTAGAAGATTTTTCTCAAGCTCAAAGCACTCCTCAACCTCAAAACTCTTCTCAAAGTAGCGCTGATCCTGTTTTAAGTATTGGGATTGTGCAGCGATTTGGCTCTGAATCCGGAGATGAAATTACTTTACAGCCTTTGACGGGCGATCGCCTCACTCTACACTTTGAAACGGGTGGTCAGATGCAAACGGTCACCGCCAGCACTGTCAAATTAGAAATCGCGATGGAGCCATTGGCTGAGCCGCAGGTAAATGAGCGAGTGGTGCTAAGCACCCATCGTAGCTTTGAAAGCGCAGAAGATAGCGCTAACCAATGGCGATCGCGAGGTGTAGAAGTTGAAATCGCCCAGCCTCGACAGTGGCAGGTTTGGGCTAAGCGTGATGTCTATCGCAGTCCACTGCTTCGTCGTTTGCTGTTTCAAAACCTTCAGGCAAATGGGTCTAGAAGTGCTTTCCTGGATACGCAGATGCAGCAACAGTTGCCTAAAGCGGCATTTGTCGCCAATGGCTACCGCTATCAGCGAGATCAAGTGAAAATCACAACGGCGAATCGTCGAGTGCAGGTAACACCCAGTCGCAGCGATAGCGAACGCCGTCTCTATGGAGGTAATTTGCGGCTTCAGCCTAATGCCTATGGCACTTACACGCTAGTAAATGAGGTGCCGATCGAAACTTATTTGCGGGGAGTAGTGCCGCACGAAATTGGGGTTGGTGCGCCGCCAACGACCATTGAAGCTCAGGCAATCTTGGCTCGCACCTATGCATTGCGGAACTTGCGCCGATTTGCGATCGATAACTACGAGCTATGTGCTGATACGCAGTGTCAGGTTTACCGGGGGTTATCCGGTGCCCATCCGGAAACCGACCGGGCGATCGCCGCCACCCGTTCTCAGGTGTTGACCTACCAAAATGAACTGGTTGATGCCCTATATTCTTCAACAACAGGCGGAATTACAGCGCCCTTCAGCGATGTTTGGAATGGCCCCGATCGCCCTTACTTACGCGCAGTCGTCGATTCTGTACAAAATATTTGGGATTTGTCGCGCTACAGCCTTGCAGACGAAGCCAATCTTCGGGCCTTTATTGGTCGCACTGAGGGCTTTAACGAGAATGGCTGGGACGTATTCCGCTGGCGGGTGGAAAGTCCAATGACGCAGATCACCGCTGATCTAAAGGAATATTTGACTGGAATTCAGCATCCTCTGGCAAACTTTATAACCGTGCAGCAGGTTCAGGTAGTTGAGCGATCGCCAGCAGGTCGCGTACAGCGAATGGACATTCAAACCGATCGGGGAACCGTTGAATTAGAAAAAGACGAAATTTTACGGGCTTTTTATGCCCCCAACAGCACATTGTTCTACATGGACCCTATCTATGAGGCGGCACCCGAAACAGCCTCTGGAACGCAAGGCCCTACAGAAGAGCTAAGCGTTCAAGGGGTGCAAGATTCGCAGCCTGCTGAATCTAGAATCCTAAAGGGTTACGTCTTTGTCGGTGGAGGACTGGGACATGGAGTCGGCATGAGCCAGACGGGAGCCTACAATTTAGGCGATTTGGGCTGGTCTCATGCTCAAATCCTTAACTTCTATTACCCTGGCACTCAACTTCAACCCCTTAGCGATGCAATTACGTTTTGGCGCGATCCGGCAGTGCCGCAAGATCTACCCAATGCAGGTGCAGAATCGTTAGCGCCAGCTCAATAGGACTTAGCACTAAGCTTGAGGGCAATTAATAACACACGAAAGCAAGCAGGGGTGAGGGTAATTCTCCCCTGCTCCAAAGCAGTAACATCTCATTTAGCGTTTGTGTCGGGAGTGAACCAGTGGAGGAGGCAGAGAGCATTCATGCGATCGCAAAGCTCCCTGTCTCTCTAGAGCAGCTTCACCGATTAGTACAGCTCTTCTTCTTGGTGAGTGATGATAGTGCAATCAGAGGTCGGGTAAGCTACACAAGTCAACACATAGCCAGCCTCAATTTGATCATCATCCAGGAAGGACTGATCAGACTGATCGACTGTACCCTCTTTCATCTTGCCAGCACAGGTAGAGCAGGCTCCTGCGCGGCAAGAATAGGGTAGGTCAAGCCCCTGCTCTTCAGCAGCATCCAAAATGTACTCGTCATCGGGTACTTCAATGGTGGTGTTCAGCCCTTCGGCCTCGTTGACTAACGTGACCTTAAAAGTCGCCATGCAACAATCCTCTCAGTGTTTAAAACGGCAGTGTGAGTGACCTTCCGCAAGACATCCGCCCCTGATTGAGCAAAAGCTTACGTGCGGTAACTCTTCTCTGATACTACGAAAAAATCTAAGATCTGTAACGTCCAATTGATAGATGGGCTGAATGGGATTAGTAATGAAAGCTATGAAATTAAGCCTAAATTACTTATACTTGAGTGCTGATTGTGTTAGCGCAGTCTGTAACTAATACAGCTCTCCAACGGTAGCTCTTTTCCACTAGGAGCGAGATCTGCCATAAATTTACCAGTCCTGCTACTACAATTCATATGTTCTACTAACCTTTGGATGTCCAATAAATTAAAAGTGATTATAGGTGTAATGAGTAACAGTTATTTTATTGAAATTAATGAGGTAGAGATAAAAACTCTTACCTTATCATCCATCAGCATCGCTCTTCAAAATAACCTTAAAAATCGCTGTCGGTTTGTCCAGCACATCTTGCCTCAAAATTCTTGTTGCCGTGACTAGTTCCCACAAGCAATTACATCTCTTGATTTACCCATGTCAACACCAATTAGGGTTGGATTAGTTGGTACAGGCTACGCTGCCAAAGTTAGAGCAGAGGCTTTACAAACTGACCCGCGATCGCACCTCGTCACTGTTGTAGGACATACTCTAGAAAAAGCAGCAGCCTTTAGCCAAACCTACGCCACTGAAGCTTCAAGCTCATGGATGGAGCTGGCACAGCGAGAAGATCTAGACTTGATCATCATTGCTACTGTCAATCGAGATCATGGGGCGATCGCTCGTGCTGCACTTCAAGCGGGCAAGCACGTCATTGTAGAATACCCACTCTCCTTAAACTATGCCGAGGCAGAAGAACTAGTTGATCTGGCAGAGGCAACAGGTAAACTGCTGCACGTCGAACACATTGAACTGCTCAGTGGAATTCATCAGGCGATTGTAGATGCACTCCCGGCGATCGGCACAGTATTTTATGTTCGCTATGCCAATCTCAATCCACAACGCCCAGCCCCCCAGAAATGGACTTATCAACCAGATTTATTTGGTTTTCCGCTCATTGGCGCACTTTCTCGCGTTCATCGGTTGACCAATCTGTTTGGTCAAGTCGGCTCAGTCAACTGCAACGCTCGTTTCTGGAATACAAATTTATCTGATTACTACACCACCTGCCTGTGTACAGCGCAACTGCAATTTCAAAATGGTGTTGTGGCTGACCTGACTTATGGAAAAGGCGAAGTTTTGTGGAAATCAGAGCGCAGTTTAGAAATTCACGGCGAGAAGGGTGCCCTTCTATTCGAGGGCGATCGAGGAGCATTGGTTCAACCAGACACAACACATCCTCTAGAGATTGGTAGTCGGAAAGGGCTGTTTGCAAAAGATACAACGGCTGTACTAGATCACCTGACATCAGGTGCTCCCCTTTACGTTACTCCAACTGCCAGCCTGTATGCCCTCAAAATAGCTGATGCTGCCCGTCGCTCTGCTGAAACGGGATGTAGTACCAGTTTCACGGATCTGTCACCGAGAAATTGCTCTTGACAAAATTGCTAAAGCAAGGTCTTCTTCATCAATCCATTACAATTCAGCAGTGAGTCATAAAGATATCGAGAAAACGGAGATGTCCTTTAAATGACTATTTGAACGCTGAAGTATAAATATGGAGAAGTATGGAATCCGTATTTCTCTGTCAGAAGATAAGTGTCTTTAGAGCTAACTTAAGATAAACGTCACATTCTGGGAAAGCAATCCTCCAGAGAGGCTCTTGTAATTTTCAGAGCATTCACAAAATTTCCTGCCCCTTTTACCTTCCTTTACGGAATCTTAGTTTAGCCTAATTCTTTAGCTTTATAGCAAGGAGGTAAATTTTTCCTACTAATTTGTTCTTAATTATCATATAGCAATCCTATTTGATTTATGAGAAAGATGATTTGCGAAAGTGCCCACCCTCTGGGCTAGCACTTTCACAAATCACTTAGGGCTGCTATGTCTTCTTGTATTGAAAAAACGGTATACAGTCACCTTCTCAATAGTCACTTTGTAGAGGTAAGTGAAACCCCTTTACTGGTAGAAAGTTTCTAGCTGTATATGATGGTTTTAACTGACTTCTTTATCCTTTATTCGAATACTTTCCAGCTTGGCTTATTCCCTGCTTAACTTCTCTTTTTTCTCTATCTAATGTAGATTGCGATCGCCGTCAAGAATTTGGGCAATCTACTTCACAGCGGCAGTGTTTACCCGTATTGCAGGAGCGCTTACATTGTCTGAGGTCAATTTTGGACAACGATTTCTTCGCTTTTGAGTCAATGGGGAATATTAAAATCTCTTTACACCTTTATGTTACTAAATATTTCTACTTTGCGTCTAAAGAATCCATATAAAAGCTGAATTCCTCTTCATCAAATCGATTTTTTAGGAATGAATCCTCAATATTATCATCGAATAATCTGGGTTGGTTTGGAAAGATATTCTGCTTACGAAAGGTTGATTCTTATATCCATGAAACCTACGGAGCTTTAAATGATTACTATATTGAAGGGATTAAAACTTAACAAGTTTGATCTGCAAGTTCCCCTAGAGATTCTACTGGTTTTTGCGATCGCCCTGGCAGTCACCATACGAATCCTGAACTTGGGCAATCATGAATTTTGGTACGACGAGGTTCTGTCTCTGCTGCTGTTTGGCGGACAAAAAGCAGCCTATGACCCTCCCGGAGATGTGCCCGTTATCCTATCAAGCTATACCTCCTTACTCAAACTGCCAGTTGAAACGAGTTTAGGAGACATCATAGAGACCCTCAAGCAAGTTTTAAGGGGCATTGCAGGTGGTGAACCTCACCCACCGCTTTTCTTTTTAAGTCAACATCTTTGGTTACGGCTTTTTGGTAACGCTGTTGCTCAAGTTAAAAGCTTAGGAGTTTTACTAAGCTGCATCGCAATATTCTGCGCTTATGGGCTAGGGCGAGATGTACTGGGACATCGCGGCGGCTTAATTTTCGCAGCATTGCTTGCAACCAACTCTTTCTACCTATTTCACTCACTCAATTTGCGAATGTATGGACCACTCGTTCTATGGGTTGTTTTGAGCGGGTGGGCGCTTGTCCATTTGATTCACCAAAGCACTGCCGAAGCAAACGCAACTCACCAGCAACAGTTAATTTGGAGTTGTCTGCTGATTGGCTCAGTCACAGCCGGATTATTAACCTTCTATTTCTTTGCCTATTGGGTAATGGCACTGGGAGTGCTAGTACTCTACCTCGATCGACAACGTTGGTTTCAGCATGGGGTAGTACTCGGAATTGGTGTTTCCCTAACAGTTCCCTGGGCGCTTTGGGGAGTTCGACAACAGGCAAGAAATGCTGATCTTGATCGGTTCGCTGAGCCAATTGGATTTGCTGAAGCTTTGTTAAGACACTTTCGGGATGTCCTTGAAGCAATTGGTATTCAATTATTGTCGGGTGGTTTTTCTACCAGCATTCCTCAGGGATCTGCTGTTGTAATTGGCATTGTTGCTGTTGGAATGCTGTTGACCTGTTGCATTGGGCTTTGGCGACAGGGTAAGTATCAAACTCTGGGAACTGCCTTGATACTAGGAGCTTTGCCTTTGGCGTTAGCGCTAGGTGTAGATATTGTCACTGGCAAATTCACGCTGGGTTGGGGATACGGCAGAAGCGTTATTTTTGTTCTACCAGGCTGTCTCCTGCTGTTAGCTGCATGGCTAGAGCGATTGATCAATGCTTGGCAAAAACCTTTAACTGCTCTCTTACTCGCTGTTTACATTGGCGTTAGTGTAGGGGATTTTAACCTTCGCGATCGCCAAATGTTCCACACCGTTGACCAACTGATTCAGCAAAACCCAGAAACCCCCACTTTAGTCGTAATGAATTCTAAAGCTTGGGGGCACGTCTTGCGCCTGGCTTACTATGTCAACCCTGATGCACCTGTAAGCCTGTTAGCTGAGAAGCCTGAACAGCTTGCTGCCACCCTAGAGAAAACGCTAGCTGATAGCGCGTCAACTTACGAACGCATTCTATGGCTTAATCCTGACCGACCTGTATGGAATGAACCTAAGACAGAAGCTGAAAAGCAGCAGTTTGACCAAGCTGTTCTACAGGTTCTACAGACTCGTTATGAACTTATGAATACTGAATCTCTAACGGGAACGATGGATTTAGATCGGTTCACGCTCAGTCTCTACACCCAATCGCCTGCTACATAAATCACTGGAGCTATTGAAGATGACAACTCAGAATTCCTCCGCTTTGTTGGAGGTGCCTTTTGGACCTTTGCAAGTTTTTGGCTCTCCCACTGTTTCCCAAAACGCTCATGTTCATGACCAGGACCATTTGAAGTCGCAGCACTCTGTCAAGTTCTCTTTAATCATTCCAACCTACAACGAAGGCAGGAACATTCAGGATATTATCCGTTTACTGAGTAGATTGCTGGATCAGGCGCTACCTGGTGAGTATGAATTGATTGTTGTCGATGACAATAGCCCAGATAGAACCTGGGAAATAGCTCAAAACCTGCTGTCAGCGTATCCTCAGCTTCGGGTTATGCGCCGTCAGCTTGAACGGGGGCTCTCTAGCGCTGTCATCCGAGGATGGCAAGCTGCAAGAGGAGAAATTCTAGGAGTCATTGATGCAGATTTGCAGCATCCGCCAGAGGTTCTTTTAAAACTGCTCGGCGCAATCGAGCAAGGAGCCGATCTCGCTGTTGCTAGCCGCCATGTTGAGGGAGGTGGCGTGAGTGAGTGGAGCCTCGCCAGACGATTTCTATCACGCGGCGCTCAAACGCTAGGGTTGATTTTATTACCTGGGGTTGTGGGACGGGTAACTGATCCGATGAGCGGCTACTTTATGGTGCGTCGTTGTGCGATCGCCGATCGCACCCTTTATCCGCTCGGCTACAAAATCCTGCTGGAGGTTTTGGGTCGAGGAGACATTTGGCAGATTGCTGAAGTTGGCTACGTCTTTCAAGAAAGACAGCAGGGAGAAAGCAAGGTTACTGCCAAACAGTACATTGAATATCTTCACCACTTAACCCGCTTGCGAATTGCTAGTGGGCGATTAGGTCGTATTCAGCAACGGTTTGAAATTCCTCTAGGTCGATTAGTTCGTTTTGGTCTAGTAGGAATTAGCGGCGTGTTTGTAGATATGACACTGCTATATCTGCTGAGCGACCCAACCACCCTCGGCTTGCCGCTCAACCTCGGCAAGAGCATTGCCGCAGAAATTGCTATCTTCAATAACTTCCTGTGGAACGATGCCTGGACATTTGGCGATTTGTCCAGCAGTCAAAAGGGGATGCAGAAACGATTCAAGCGATTTTTGAAGTTCAATTTCGTCTGTTTAGCCGGGTTAGTTCTCAATCTTCTGACCTTTAATGTGCTGGTTTATCTGCTAGGTGTGAATCCCTATTTCGCAAATCTGATTGCGATCGCCATCGTCACTGTTTGGAATTTCTGGCTGAACTTAAAGCTAAGCTGGCGCGTTACAGAGGTGAAGTAATACGGCGCTACGGCCCACCTTAAGGCGCATAGCGCTATGCCTCAGTCGTCATGAACTTCGACGGCGGTACCAGGTTGCACCTGCAACAAGGATGCCAATTAAGCTCAGTGCTCCTATGAGAGGTATGGTCTCTCCCGTTCTCATTGCATTTAGTCCAGAACTGCCAAGCATGACAAACGGTAAAACTCCTGGCACAGTACCCAGTGCTGTGCCTAGCGTGTAGTCTTTAAAGCTGACGGAGGTGAGTCCGGCGGCAAAGTTTACCAACCCGTAAGGGATAATCGGCAACAGGCGAATTGCAAACATATAGAACAGTCCACCCCGGACTATTTCGGCATCCATCGCCTGCCATCGCACAGCTAGTCGGTTTGCCACCAGTTTACGCCCTACGGTGCGGGTAAAGGCGAAGGCGGCGATCGCTGCAATCAAGGCAGCAAGGCTTGTCCAAAGTGTACCAAGCCACACTCCAAAAATTGCACCTCCTGCCAGGTTTAGCGCCGTCGAAGGCAGGATTAAAAGAGTTGCACTGATGTAGAGCGCAATATAGATGATAGGTGCCCAAACTCCAGCTTGTTCTAGCCAAACTTGGATTTGCGCTGGATTAATTCCACTTATCAGGTAAGCGGTAAGAGCCGTTGCAATGAGGCAGGCAGCAGTAAGCAAAACGGTTCCCTGCTTAAGCTTCAACATGAAACAGTCTCCAGGTTGCTAGCAGGCTGAATTGCTTGTCTCAGTTAACCTTCTATCAAACAGGATGGTTTGCATGGTTTTCGGGATGATTTTTGGGGTAGCGATCGCCCTCAAAGCCGTAAGCATCTCGCACCAGATACAGCGGTCGTCGTTTAACTTCCTCGTAGACGCGCCCCAAGTATTCGCCAATAATGCCTAAAGTGATCAATTGCACACCTCCTAGAAAA
>JAAUQZ010000205.1 GCA_012033355.1 Leptolyngbyaceae cyanobacterium RM1_406_9
GCGTTAAGTCAGGTTTCCGTCCCCTTTCGGGAATAGGTTTGAAACCAGTCTGGAATATCCCTGATCGGGTGCCTAAGGTTTCCGTCCCCTTTCGGGGAATAGGGTTTGAAAACCCTCTGGTTCAGGAAGCATTACCTAGACCGGGTTTCAGCGGTCAAATCGACGCACCTCGGTTTTAGATGTCAACAATCTAGCTTAATTGAGAATTTAGCCAGCTTAAAATGCTGAAAACCCTTGTGGGGAGAGGAATCCACACAGGTCAACGTAACTATGCGGTTTTCCAGGTTCGGAGGGGGTGCGTGGGTTTCCAACACTGAAGTTAGCATAGGCGCTTGAACCCTAATCGTCAAGCCCTCTTCAAGGATCTGGTTTCCAGAATCTTCTCAGAAACTGTCAAACCATTCAAAGTCTCCAAACTAGAGATTTAGGGAACTGCAAAGACTGACTCTACAAATTCGCGATCCCTCGCTTGAGCGCCAACAGTACCGCCTGAGTGCGATCGCCCACTCCCAGCTTACTTAGAATATTATTCACATGATACTTAACCGTATTTTCGGCAATGTGTAGGGTATCTGCCACCTCTTGATTGCTTTTGCCTTGCGCCATCAGTTGCAGCACTTCTCGTTCGCGATCGCTCAACTGAGGACGGCTAAGCCGTTCTGCCAGTTTTGCGCCGACTTCAGGCGGAATATACTGCTGCCCTGCATGAACCGTGCGAATCGCCTTGAGCAACTCATCTAGAGGAGCGTCTTTGAGAATGTAACCTTTTGCCCCGGTTTGCAGCCCCCGATAGATGTCTTCATCCGTATCATAAGTGGTCAAAATCACAATTCGGGCAGTGGGAAAATTTTGGCGAATGCTGGCAATTACCTCTACACCATTCATATCGCCCAACCGTAAATCCATCAAAGTGACATCGGGCTGGTGTTGGTGGAACTGGGCGATCGCCTCAGCGCCGCTGCTGGCCTCGGCTACCGTTTCCATCCCAGATTCATACTTGACCATCAACACTAAACCATTGCGAACAATGGGATGGTCGTCAACAATGAGAATCCGAATCGGCGTAGAGGGTAAAGTCATAGTGACTCCACAGGTACTTGAATGCAGATGTTAGTACCTTGCCCCAATTGGCTTTGAATGGTCAAGTTGCCATTGATGCGATCGGCTCGTTCAGACATACTAATCAGCCCAAAGCCCCCTGTATCCGCAGGAAACAGAAAACCGCGCCCATTATCCTGCACACATAAGTTGACCCATTGAGTCTCGTAGGTTAATTTAACCTGAAGCTCAGTTGCAAAGGCGTGTTTGAGTACATTAGTGATCGCTTCCTGCCCAATCCGCAGCAAATTCTTGCCAATTAAAGGAGAAAGGGGATGAGGGTCGCCAACAATTTGCATCTGAAATTGAATATCCGTTCCCTGAGTCATTTGTTCCACATACTGAGAGAGCTTTGTCGCTAAGTCCGCAAACTCTTCTGCCGTTGGATGCAGCGCCCAAACCGATTGCCGCGCTTTAGATAGAGCCATATTAGCAAGCTCCATAACGCGATCGAGAATTTGAGTCACTTCGTCTGGACTATGTTGAGCGATGCGTTTTGCAACCCCCAGTTGAATTGAGATTGCGGTAAAAGCCTGAGCTAATGTATCGTGAATTTCGCCTGCCCAGCGATTACGTTCCTGGGCGATCGCCGCTCGTTGAGCCTCTTCAGCCAGTCGAGTGAGTTCCAGCGCTAATACTGCCTGGTTAGCCAGTGCATGAGCAAGTTCCGCCTCTTCTGGGGTAAACCGGTGGCGATCGGCAAATCGCAATACCAGGATTCCGCGCAGTTGGTCATCTAAAAACATGGGAATTTTTAATGCCGCCTTAATCTGTCGCTGTCTAAAGTAATCTCGATATTGTTCATAGGCGGGTTGAGTCTCAAAATCCTCTTCGTAATCTACAACGATTTCGCGCTTTCGCAAGTGAGCCAATATATTTTGATTGCGAATTTTCTTAGCAACTTCCAGGCTAGAACCCGGATGAGATGCCTCCGATCGCAGTTTGATCGTTTCATCTTCATAGGAAACAAACAAGCGGAAAACATCCTCCTCATAGCGCCAAAGCCCTGCTTCTGCGGCAGCAAACCGTTTCGTACAAACCGTTAATAGATGCCCCAAAAATTTCTCTAGCTCCGGCTCTTCGGCTAGCTTTCGCAGAGAAGCCTGCAAAACTTTGTTGGCCTCACTGAGTTCTATCACTCGCTTTTGGGCGGCTTGCTCCTGCTCATAAATAAATGCCTCCCGCTGCCTGTATTCGAGGACTTCAGCTTGCAGTGCAGCATAGGCAGACTCTAGATTTTCGTAGGATGAATCGGGCGATCGCAGGGCAGTGAGTTGCGATCGCAATGCTGCATTCTCCGCCTCCAGTGCGGCAATGCGCTCCTCTTGAGTAGTATGGTGATCCGGTTCTAAGTGGGAATTCGACACAGCTTTAATTCATCAAATTTACTTCTTAAAAAGCTTGCACTCCACGAGCGTAACGCTTTGAGGACTAGCTAACCAACTAGCTCAATGCAGCACCGAAACCCATTCAATTATGGCGCTACGCCGCACAACCACTCAAAACCAATCAAAAGTTGGGGAATAAACCCACCCCTAAGAGTAGGTCAGACTTGTCATTTTAAAGGGATAGCAATGACCCTGTGAGCGGGTGACATCTAGCTTTTAGCTCTGTAAACTAGCGAGAGCCAAATGAATGATTGCAGCTAGGGTGGTGTGAACTTTGTAGAAACTTAGATGTGTAAGAAGTGTAGCGAGAAACAGTACAAAAACAGCACAGTCTGCTTTTATGATGGAGTGCAAGACGAATGCAAGCCCGGCTCCCCGATGCTTCAGGCAGCAGTTCAGGTCTAACCCGCATTTTGATAGTTAAATATGTAGCAGCAGATCCCGTAATCGAAGTAGAACTCAGTCGGCAAGGATATCAGGTTAATACAATTGACGGCAGGAAATTAGAACCTCTCACCTTTTACAAAGCACCTCCTGATCTGATCATTTTAGACGGGCGACATTCTCACTTAGAGAGTCTTGAGATTTGTCAGTCCCTCAGACGACTCAGCCAGGTGCCCATCATTTTACTTTCTTCTATTTATGAGTTAAGTGACTCTAACACTGGATTTGAAGCTGGAGCCGATGACTGTATCTCTCATCCCTTCCAAATGGAGGAACTGTTGGCTAGAATTCGAGTGCGCTTGCGCTACGCCCGCAAAGAAAAGCCACCCGTTTTGCAAATTGATAACCTGACGTTGAATTGCCAGAACCGCAAGGTGTATTGGAGCGACCAGGAAATTAAACTAACCTCTAAAGAATTTGACTTGCTCAAATATTTTATGATTCACGACCAGAGAGTCATACCCCGTTACGAATTGATAGAACATCTTTGGGGCGCTGAGTATGACGTGAGTTCTAATGTGGTTGAAGCATACATTTGTCGATTGCGCCTCAAGCTAGAAAAGTGCAGCCAAGAGCGCTTAATTCAAACCGTTTACGGGGTTGGCTATAAACTTCGTTCTTCGATAAATTCATCCTTAACTTCACAGACATCTCTACCCACCGCACACGGATTCAGATAGATTCTAAACCTATAGACTGCAACCTACAGCCTGCTATGTTATCACCTTACCAAACGAGAGTTTTATCATGAAACGTTTGATTGTCACGGCTCTGTCAACCCTGGTTCTAGCTGCCACTCTAGCCCCTGCTGGAGAAGCTCAGGTTACAACAACTGTTAACTCTTCCTTCCCAGCCACAGCCGAGGCTGTGGGAATGGGTGTTACCCCTTTTAATTTAGTTTTTCTAGCCTACCAGGGATTCTTTGAAAGTGAAGACATTCCAATGGCTGGAGGGCTAATCTCCTGGTATAGGACCGGCCGGATCACAGCAGAAGATTTAGTTCAAGCTGCAATTAACATGAATCGGCTCTCAGCAGACGCGCTTAATGATGACAGATACATTCGCGCCGTTAACAACCAACTCAGCAGCCTGGCAAATACTAGCAGTGGAACCTAATGGATTCCTGGAAAGATAACCTGTTCCTAATGCTGTCCTCTCACTACATCCGGAAACCACGCTGGGAGATTACACCAGGAGAGGTAAATGGGCGCTAAAGCACAGATGGTATAGGTTACACCTGAGCCTAATCAAGTTACCCTGTCGCTTTATCACGCCCAACCTGTCTAATTGAGCGGCTATTTTGGGAGTAACTTGGGTAGTTTGTTCGCCTTTAAGAATTGGATCGAGAGCCTGAACTAAGTCCAAATTGGACTGAAGCGTGACTAAAAGACTCTGTAAATGGTCACCGTATATGCCAGTCAAAGTAGGAGCTTCTTGCAGGAGTTGATCAAAGTCCACGTCTCCTGTCCAAAGGTGATACAGCGCCAACTGCAATAGGTAAGGCTGTCCGCCGACCCGATCAATCAATTTCTGGGCTGAATTATTGGTCCATTTCAATCCATATCTTTGAGCTAGAGTGCTTACCTGTGATAGGGTTAGCTCCGGTAGCTCGATTGGATATCCTATTGTATGGAGGGAAGACAAGCCTGGCTGTGGAGGAATATAGATATCGCTAGAATGAACTAGCACCAGCCGAAGCTTTTGAAGGATGTCAACCAGTCTAGATTCTTCGTGCCAGGATTGGAGCAGGGTAAGAAATTCCCAGGCCAGTTTGGAATGCTCTGCCAAAATGAAGTCGAAATCGTTGAAGCCTAAAATTAAAGGAGTATCAATCTGGTTGAGTAGATACCGGGTCAAGTAAAGTGTGCAGCTTACTTTGCTGCCCGTTCCCGGCTGCCAGTACCGACTTAGTTGTGGCTCTAGCTCTAGCTGATGACTTAAATGAGTACAAAACCAGCGTAGAAACTGATCCAGGTTGAGAAATATATCACTATCTGCTTGTTTGAAGTCTAAATTGACAGTGCGGTAGTTTAGGGTTTTGGCGTGGTTAAGGATGCGGAGCAGAAGCGAGCTTTTTCCCATTTTCTGGGAGGCTTTGATTCGCAGTAAACTTCCTGGTTTGCTGATTTCTGTATAAGCTTTTGCTTGGATAGCTGACTGGTCAATGTAAAACGAAGAGTGAAGCCGTACTGCACCTCCAGGGTATTCTGGAGCATCAGCCAGAATTGCAGGGTCGGCAACAGTCATCTGCCTCAACAGCGGCTGAAGGTTAAACCGCTGCTGCAACAGGGCGCGAAAGTTTTTCTTTTTAACAGGTTCTTTCAAAGCTTCGGAGAGCGATCGCCACAGTTGAGCACCAATATCTCGAATATAGCTGTAGTCATAGCCAGCTTCTCTGGCGATCGCTGGGTATTCTTCACCCAGCCAAGATCGTCGAAATACTAGCTCCTGTGCAGCGGTTAGGCTGCCTGGAGGCAAAATTTGTTCTACAATCTCCAGCGCTTCTTCAGCAGTCATCAGGATTGTTCTCTGACTTTACACTGCTGAAGAATCTACCGTAGAACAGACTTTGAGGTAATCAAAGATAGTGAAGTTAAAGTCAAACTTAAGGAAGAAGAAGTTAAAAGACAGAAACCGAAGTATGGGGAACAGCATCAAGCCGTTCCCCAACAGGTATACAAACCCGTAGAGAGTAAAATCAATTTGGGATGTGGATACATTCCGTACCGCAAATTGAGAAATTGTAGGGCAAGAAGGAGTATGCGCTATTTACCCCTCCTTACTAAACGCTTACTTGTCCAGGTTTGCCTGACGAGCATCTTCAAACCGCTCATTCAGTCCACCTGCAACATTCTTCAGCTGATCCTCTGAAAGCTCTCCTTCAGGCTGAAGTCCTTTGTCCAAATTTTCCAGACGGGCCCGATCAAACCGCTCATTCAGCCCACCGGACACACCTTCCAATTGTGTATCGGAAAGCTGCTCTTCGTTCTTGGTTTCTTGCTCACTCATTAGGTTATGTCCTCCAGTTAGAGAATGATGGGTAAGAGTTGAAGTAGTTGACCTCACTCATCACTTCTTTAGAGTAGCCCGAAACTCATCTGCACTGAAGGTTTGTATGTTGGATAAAAGTGGGATAAAAGTGGGATAAAAGTGGGCAGAAGCTTGAATCGGCTCTATTGCCCCTAGTTTCCTCAGTTCCAATCCGTAATAATGTGGCTATCTAAACTAGCAGTAATCACCTTATGGCAGAAGTCCTACTCAGGGAGTTAAGCAACGCCGACATTAATTGGATGATCGCTGCGGGTCGTCAAGAGCAGGTCACTGCTGGAACGGTGCTTGTCCAGCTTTGTAGAGATCCAGAGGTGATCTACCTATTGCTAGATGGAGCGTTATCTATTGTCATTCCCAAAGCCGAGAGCTTTTCCACCAGTGGCGCGATCGCAGAAGGTGACTGTAAAGATCAGGAAGTAACGCAGCTTTCTAGGGGTGAGATTGTTGGCGAAACCTCTCTATTTGATCTGTGTTTTATGCCAGCGGTCGTCAAAGCTAGCGCAAATTCATTAGTGCTAGCAATTCCTCGACAACAGTTAGTTGAGAAATTAGATCAGGATATTCACTTTAGTACCCATTTCTATCGGGCGATCGCCTGATGCTCTCCGAACGACTGCGGCAAATCCTGGAGATGCCGGGACAAATTCAAGCCGTCACAGAGCAGCCGATGAAAGAGGCGCTGTTTGTGTTTGGAGAGCTTCGAGATAGTGATGTAGACTGGCTCATTGCTGCGGGTGAAATCAAAAGTCTTGCCCCTAATGAGGTTCTCATTCATTCTGGCAGACCCGTTGAAGCTCTATATTTCGTTCTGGACGGTCTTTTACTGATCTCCTCTCCCGAAGATCACTACAATCCTCTGATCTTGTGCTTTGAGTGTCAGGAGCAGGTTCGCGCTGAGAAGGCGATCGCCAACTTAACTCGCGGGGAGATCAGCGGCGCGATTTCCTTCCTGGATTTTCGTCCGCCTGCTGCCACCGTTAGAGCGGTCAATCATTCCCTGGTTTTGTCGATTTCTCGTCAGGTGCTAGCAACCAAACTCCAACAAGACATGAGTTTTGCCTCTCGTTTTTATCGAGTTCTCGCGTTTCAACTTTCTAATAGTCTGCAAACAGTGATGAGTCGTTTAGGCTGCACTAAAAATACCTACAGCCAGCATCAGGAAATGGACGAAGCCGTTGAATATGAAGATGAACTAGACCTGGATTCATTACAACAGGTTTCTCAGGGAGCGGCTCGATTTAACTGGATGTTGAAACGGATAGGGGTGATTTGAATTGAACAGTATGAACGATCAGCCGCAAACCACTATCTTTAGAAAAGAGTCCCTGGAACGGCTTTCTTCTCCAGAACAGTTAGACCAATTGATGCAGGTCGTTAGCCCCAAGAGTTGGCTGCCTCTCGCATCTCTGGCTTTTCTGATGATGTTAGCTCTGGGCTGGGGATTTTTTGGACGTATTCCAATTACCGCAGTGGGTAAAGGAGTACTGGTTCACCCGACTCAATCCTCTGATGGACTGGTGGGTTTGACCTATTTTGGCAGCAATCAGGCAAAGCAAATTCAGCCTGGAATGGAGATTATGCTGGTGCCTGATACCCTGGGTGCTGAACAAACTGATGGACTGGTTGCGCGGGTCAAGTCCGTTTCTGAGCCATCTGTCACGACGTTGGATGCGGCTCGTCAGTCCGGAGTTGTAAATCAGGAAAACTCAGTAGAAGTTGTGGCTGAGCTAGAACCCGATCCTTTAACGGCAAGCGGCTATCGCTGGTCTTCTAGAAGGGGCACACGGTTAACCTTGTCTCCTGGAATGAGTGCGATCGCCCGTATCACATTAGCAGAGAAAGCACCTATCACGTTTATTTTTCCATTTCTTGAGGTTTCTCAGTGATGTTTATCAACCCTTTAGCCCCTCTACAACGGTCACTAAAGGGGCAACACCGAGTCAAAACACCCACTGTCTTACAGATGGAAGCAGTTGAGTGTGGGGCGGCAGCGCTGGGAATTGTTTTAAGTTACTACAACCGAATTGTGCCACTGGCAGAGCTACGTCAAGCCTGTGGCGTTTCGCGAGATGGTGTAACCGCCGCTAACGTCCTCAAGGCTGCCAGAAACTACGGCATGATTGCTAAAGGCTTTAAGAAATCGCTAGAAAGCTTGCCCAGCTTGCGTTTTCCCTATATTATCTTTTGGCATTTTAATCACTTTCTAGTGGTTGAAGGATTTGGCAAAGACCGGGTTTATCTAAATGATCCAGCCCTTGGTCCCAGAACAGTTTCCTACCAGGAATTTGACGAAGGATACACCGGAGTTGTTTTGGTCATGGAACCGGGCGAAGAGTTTCAGCCGGGTGGTCAAAGGCCCAGTCTCATGCTGGCACTGGCAAGTCGCCTCCGCAGCTCATTTGGGGCATTGCTCTATTGCATTCTGGCAAGCTTTTTACTGGTGGTTCCCAGTCTGGTGATACCTGCCTTTAGCCAAATCTTTGTAGACAATGTGTTGATGGGCAGCAGACCTGACTGGTTACCCTATCTGCTATTTGGAATGCTGATCACGGTTGGACTACAGGCATTGCTCACCCTGTTGCAGCTACAGTATTTGCGCGGCTTAAAGATTAAACTATCGGTGAGTTTATCCAGTCGATTTGTCTGGCACGTTTTGCGCTTACCCGTCAGCTTTTATGCCCAGCGGTTTGCCGGAGAAATTAGCAACCGAATTCGACTGAATGATGAAGTCGCTGATGTATTGTCTGGTCGCTTGACACTTACAGTGATTAGCGCTTTTATGGTGATCTTTTTTGCGATCGCCATGTTCCAATATGATGTTGTTTTAACTTTAATTGTGATCTTCTTTGCCGCTGTCAATGTACTCACTTTGCAGTGGGTGTCTCGCCATCGCGTTGATGCAAACCTGAGGCTCGTTCAAGAATATGGCAAGGCATCAGGAATTGCGATCGCAGGCTTACAGAGCATGGAAACGCTCAAAGCGTCTGGATTAGAGTCAGACTTTTTTGCTCGTTGGGTGGGATATTACACCAAAGCCATCAACGCCCAGCAAGAGTTAGGCTTGATTAACCGCATCTTAGGACTGCTGCCCGCCCTACTCTCTGCCCTCACAGCCGCCTCCCTGCTGATGATTGGCGGCTGGCGCGTAATCAACGGTGACTTAAGCATCGGAATGCTAGTCGCCTTCCAACTCTTGATGCAAAGCTTCCAGCAGCCCGTCAACCGCCTTGTCCAGTTTGGCAGCACCCTCCAAACCCTACAGGGCAACCTCCAGCGCCTGGATGATGTACTCACCAACGAGGTTGATCCCCAACTACAGCAGCAAGAATCCTCCCCCCTCCCCTTCCCTTCCCCTCGTCTACACGGCTACATCAATCTCAAAGATCTCACCTTTGGCTACAGTCCGCTTGAAGCACCGCTGATTGAAAGCTTTAACCTTTCGATCAAACCGGGACAGCGAATTGCCTTTGTAGGGGGAAGTGGCTCCGGCAAATCAACCCTGGCTAAAGTGATTGCCGGACTGTATGATGCCTGGTCAGGAGAAATTTACTTTGACGGAATTGCCCGATCTGACATTCCCCGTTCCGTACTCACTCACTCGATCGCTGTAGTGGAGCAGGATATCCTTCTATTTTCAGGCACCATTCGCGAAAACTTGACTTTATGGGATACCACAGTTTCCGATCGCGCCTTACATCACGCCTGCCAGGACGCTGCAATTCACGATGTGATTCTCTCAATTCCGGGTGGTTATGATGCTCAATTGCTGGAAGGGGCGGTGAATTTGAGCGGCGGACAGCGACAGCGACTTGAGATCGCCAGAGCATTAGTCAACAATCCGTCAATTCTAATCATGGACGAAGCGACTAGCGCCCTGGATACAGAAACCGAAAAGATGATTGACCAGAAGCTGCGGCAGCGGGGCTGCACTTGCTTGATTGTGGCCCACCGATTAAGCACCATTCGTGACTGTGACGAAATCATTGTTTTGGAACGCGGCAAGGTCGTCCAGCGAGGCACTCACGAGGAACTGTGGCAGCAGCCTGGACAATACGCTCAGCTCATTCGTAATGCGGGGGATGCCTCATGAAGCTACAGCAAATTAACACTGGTTTGCGCCAAATCAAAGGTCATCAACCCCTCTTGCTCAACGATCCTCAAATGGTTTGGCTGGTGCAGTCAGGCTGTTTGGCGCTATTTGCAGTACCCATCAAAAATGGTGAGGCAGAGGGCGATCGCCACTACCTTTTCAATGCTTACCCTGGTGAAGCCCTCTTCGGCATCGCACCTCATTTAGACTGCAAACTCGGCATCATCGCAGTTCCGCTTGAACCCACAGAGCTTCTGCCCATTCGGGGATGGGGGGATGGGGAGAT
>JAAUQZ010000206.1 GCA_012033355.1 Leptolyngbyaceae cyanobacterium RM1_406_9
TTGCGAACGGTAGAGTTCTGCCAGATTGTTGAGCTTGGTGGCAACATCGGGATGGTTTTCGCCCAACTGCGCTTGGGAGATTGCCAGTGCCCTCAGATAGAGCGGTTCTGCCTGGGCGTAGCGTCCTTGCGAACGGTAGAGTTCTGCTAGCCATGCCAAGTCAACCGCGACATCGGTTGTTTGACCTGACGTTTCGCTAAGCTTGATGACTGCTTGAAGATGGGGAATTAATACCGTAGTTTCAGCAAGAAGCGACTGCTCCGGTGTTTCAGTGCTTCTCTTAGCTGCCCACAGCACGGCTGAGCGAAACGATTGCTTCATCTCTACCAGGTCTGCCCTCTGCTCTCGCTTTGCCGCAAAAAACTCGTGCAGCAGTTGGTGGAGCTGATAGGTGCTTTCTCCGATTCGTTCCAGCAGATGCAGGCTGAGCAGCGACTCATCTCGCCAATCTTCCACGTCTTCGGCATCTTCCTCTGGGTAACACGCTTCTACGAGCAGCCAGGGAATTTCTGCCAGGGCAAACAGGCTCAGCCGTGCGGCTAGCTGTCGGGCTGGCTCGTCTAAGACTTCCCAACTCAACTCAAAGGCAGCAGCTACACCCAAAGGTGCATTCATTTCGGGGGCGACATCTTTTAGCGCTTTTGCCGCCAGCCGTTTATCCTGCAAGCGTTGCCACAAGGTTTCCAGTGACGTATCGGGTTTTCGCGCCAGATATCGCCCGACTAGCTCTAAGCCCAACGGCAAGTAGCCCAACCACTGACAAAGCTGCTTCTCTAGATCTGCGACTGCTTCAGGAAAACGCGGATCTCTGCCTTGAAGATCTGCGACTTCTTCGAGAAGTCGCAGATCTTTGCCCCCTCTACCCTCTGTCGCAAACGCCCGCAGCAGCTCGATCGCCTTTTCCTCTGACAGCACCTTGATCTCAAAATTTTGCACGGGCGATCGCAGCGTTAACCGCGTCGTCAGCAAAACTCGAAACTGTGATCGCTCCGGCGGCAGCACAGGCTTAATCTCTTCATACCGCTGCACATCATCCAACACAATCAGCGTCTCTCCGGGGTGCCAGTTGCGCCAGCAGTGTGACACCTGTTCTGCTAATTCCAGATCTTCGGGAATCGTTAGCCCTAAGTGCGATCGCGCAAACAAGACAATCTGGGTACTCAGGTCTTCCCGTACCCTCAGCCAGCAAATCCCGCCTGGATAGGTGCCCATGTCTCGCTGTTGCAGGGCATATTGAGCGGCGAGTTCAGTCTTGCCAATCCCACCCATACCGGAGACGGCGGAAATGGCAATGGTCGCTTGCGATCGCATCTGGGCGTGTAGCTGTTCTAGCTCGTCGTCTCGACCCATAAAGATGGCGCTTGTCAGCGGCAGGTTAGAGGGAATGCTGGGCGGAAACACGGGTTTTGGGCAATTATTCTGCGCTGCCGCACTCCCCGGAAAACGTGGCTTTTGGTTGGGCTTGGCGCGGTCTTTAGAGAGCGATCGCAGCAACACCTCCTGCGCCTCTGCCTCTGCCACATCCACCAGATCAATATAAACAATGGGAGCTAATAATCCCGAAAGCTGACATTCCTTTACCCGCACCGGGATTAACGTGCGATTCTTCCCAGTTGGGTCTTGGGCAAACGCCGCTGCCCATTCAGACTGGGTAAATTCAGAGGACAAGTAGGTTTCTGACAAAACGGCGATCGTGCGTTGCGCTTCACTTGCCGCCTTTTGCATATCTAGCACAAAGTTTCCGCCTGCGCGAAAGTCCCATGCCTGAATCACCGTTGTGTATCCTGCTTCTTCTAGCGTCCAGGCAATCCATTCTGCCCAGGCGCGATTGTGGCGGTTGTAGCTAATGAAGAAATCCTTCATGGGGCAGGCAGAGAGGATGAAGGTTTGCGGTGGGGCAGTATCCTGCTTGATTTTTACATTAAAGATCGGGTGATTTCCGCAAAATCTTGGAGGGTTAGATACAGTTGATGGATGTACGGGGGTGCGAGGCAGAGCCTCGATGTCTGCATGACGACGCAGAGCATCGTCACGAGGCAGGGGGAGGCGGATTGATCTGTTTTGATCGGTCGTCTAACTGGGATAAATGGCGATCGCTCCCCCTTCCAACCGCATCAATTCTGTTCTAACTGCGAACATTCCCGTCTAAAACAGAAACGTTCCTATTTAAAACAAGAATGGTCTTGCTTGAAACAAGAACGTTCCTATTTAAAACAGAAACGTTCTCACTCAAAACAGGAATGTTCCTACTTAAAACAGGAACGTTCTCACTTGGAATAGGACGATTGCTGTTCAAAACAGGAACGTTCCTACTTAAAACAAGAATCATCCCACTTTAAACAAGACGAATGCCGTTTAAAACAAAAACGTTCCTATTTTCTGTAGGAACGTTCTGGGTCAGAGTAGGATGAGATGACTTGCAAACGGTAGGGGTGGGGTTTAGGGGGCGATCGCCACTGTCACAAAAGCATTGGTAAATCCGCCCCTGTCCAACCTTTGAACTTTTGACTACACGCGTGGGGATGGCGGACTGGTCTTCTTGGTTTTGCGGGCAAAGCGCTGTCCCAGTTCATCCACCACTGCCTCTAGACCTGCGCCCTGTCCGCTGGCTTTAGCGTAGTTATACACCTGCAATGCGGCGGAATAGGCTTCACTGCCCACCGTCATGTAAGTATCATTCAGCAATTCGTGGAGTTGAGTCACCGCGACCACGATCGCATACATCGCTTCAAAAAGCTGCACATCCTTTCGCATTTCCTCCAGATCAAACGACCGGGGCAAAAAGTCTGGATTCTGGGTTGCTACCTCCAACGCTTTAAGTACAAAGGCGCGGCTCTTATCGCCCATCTTAGGAAGAGTTTTGCGCTCTTCCACCGTCAAGTCAATCAAAAAGTCCAGATTCTCCTTTACAGTAGTAATCGCTGCCAGTGCGGCATCTCGGTTAGCTAGAGTCAATGTTGCGCTAATTTGGTTCGCTGCCATGAGTAGACTTCCCTTGCTAAGTTTATGAGCTTCAGTTTGCCCAAATTTATTCAGGACTACCCAATAGGGCACGTTGTTCAATGCAGAAAATTACCTTTGAGCTTGAGGTGTATTCCTTTCACATTGACTTTCTCGGTCATGTGAACAACACGGTTTACACGCAATGGATGGAAATTGGGCGAACCAAGCTGTTAGAGGCGATCGGAATGCCGCTTCACACGATCTTTCAGCAGGGATTTGCCCCGGTATTGGTGCAGACGAGTATTACCTATAAGTCACCGTTGCTGTTGGGCGATCGCGTTCACATTGAACTGTGGCTTTCTGAACTGCGAAATGCCTCTGCGGTGATGCAGATTCACTTCTTTAATCAACATCAGACATTAGTAGCAGAAGGACAGCAAAAAGGATTATTTGTCGATCGCCAAACCATGCGACCCCGTAGGCTTCTGCCAGAAGAACGGGCTTTATTTCTGCCTTATCTCATACAAATTTCGTAGGATACGTTAGCGGTAGCGTAACGCGTCATCTCATACCAATTCTTTATGAAGCTGCATAGAACAAGGGGCTTAAGCCCCTTGTTTCACTAAGATTCGTTCTGTGCAAGCTCATATTGAATTGGTATTAGATCTCAGCTGCACTGAAGAATCATCCAAACGTTCTCGAACTGCTGGGACGCTAAATCTAATTCTGTAATCCAGAAGTATAAACACCCTGTGTCTCCCCACATCCAACCAGGATTATCATCACTATTAAATTGAAATAGCAGTGTCCATTGCGATGCTTCAGATTCTAGTTCAGGAACGTAGAGCTATCAGCCTACCTCAAATTCTATTTGCAGATTGCTCCTATCTTGGTCGTTAAGGATGAGAAATGGATTTTAGCTAAACCTTTGAAGCCTGGACTGATTCAAAATTGGATATTAGCCCGATGAGCTTAGGACGTTAGGTTTCGCTTTGCTTCACCCAACCTACATCGCTTCAGCATTTGCCTTTGAGGAGCGATCGCCCCTCCTTCAAACCGCCTCATTTCTAATTAAACAGCGAACGTTCTTGTTTAAAGCAAGAATAGTCTCGCTTTAAACAAGAACGTTCCTATCTAAAACAGGAATGATCTTACTCAAAACAGAAATGTTCCTAATTAAAACAGGAATGGTCTTACTTAAAACAAGAAGATTGCTGTTTTGAACTGGAATGTTCCTACTTAAAACAAAAATCATCCCACTTCAGGCAAGACGAATGCTGTTTAAAGCAAAAACGTTCCTATTTGCCATAGGAACGTTCTGGGTCAGAGTAGGATGAGATGATTTGTAAACAGTATGAGTGGGTTTTAGAGGGCGATCGCCATACTCCGATCGTACGGTTCAGCAGTAACACAAGCACGAAATGTGGTCGGAGTTTCATCAAACTTTCCGCTAGGATCAGATTGGCTCTCATGGGTTGTCTACTGACCTCTAATCATCAGTCCTGAAGCCATAATTTTCTCCTGAAGAAGTCACGTTTTGATGCTTCTGATAGTTGATGGATAGTGTTTGGTAAGAGCGCGATCGCATCGCCAGCAGCGTTACAGCTAACCCAATGAATCCAGTGAGTGTAAATACAAGCGCAATTCCGCGATCGGTTCCTGTGCCAAACCAGGAGCCTATCAGATCGACACCCGCTCCAGTTGTCATAAAGGGAATGAAAATAAATTGGGCGATCGGGCCAATCATAAACGCGGTCAGCGGCGAGGCGGCTTGTTCAATGCTCTGGGCAAACCCAAAGACTCTTCCCTGACGCTCAAGCGGAATGACCGTTTGGATAATAGTTTGCTCTGCCGCTTCGACAACAGGAATCAGGCAAAGATATGCAAATAGACCAGTCGCCAATAGTGCAACAGATGCCTGAATCGTGAAGAAAATAGCAATCACCCACATCACGATATTAGTCAGGAAAAGCGTTCGCAGCGGACTTTGTCCTAAACCATGTCTGGCAACCCACAACCCGCCGACAATAAACCCTAAACTTAAGACTCCCCACAAGATGCCCCAAATTTGAACTGAAACGAGTGATAAACCATAGGCATCCATCAGCGACATGAAGACCCCACCCAGAAAGTTGTTAAAGCAGTTGAAAAAAATTAATGCGAACAGTCCGGGAATAAGCTGAATCGCGCGAATTGTACCCCGAATATCAATGTGGTTTGTTTTAGCTTCAGTATGAATGGTTTTCTTTTCGGGAATGGATATCGTCCATAGATGAAGGAGCGTTAGCAGGGTTAGTCCGATCGCAAAGACCAGCATCCAATACATACCCAAAAATCCGATCGCCAGCCCGCTAAAGATGGAGGCAACGAGAAACGATACACCATTGGTAGTGCCTACCAGACCATTGGCTTTATCTCTTTCTGCTTCGGGAATCAGCAGTGTCACTAGAGTAGGTAGGGCGATCGTGCGGATGTTGCCTGCGATCGCCCCCACCAATGCCAAAATAATCAATACCCAAAGCGGAACACTGGATACCTCTGTAAACGCAGAGGGTGGAGTCGAAACAAAAATCAGATGAGTGAGAAGGTATAAAGTGAGAGAACAGAGGCTTGAAAGCATCATCGCTGTTTTCTTTTTATACCGATCGACCAGCGATCCGAGGAAAAAACCAGAGATGGCAACCGTGACCAGATAAATGCCTGCCATCATAGAGGTGGCAAGCACTGACTCTGTTTGTAGGTATACCCAGAAGGTGACAGAAAACCAAACAAAGGTATTGGTTAGCGCAGCGACCAGCGAGTTAGCGAGAATGGCGTAAAACGTTTTTGTCATTATTTCTAACCGTAGGTCGGTCTTTGTGGCCAGCCTGGAGGAGAGTCTTCAAAATCTTCTTGCCGCCCGTAGGGTGTCACATCAAGGAGCAGATAAGTATCAGTGAGCGATTCAGTCCCCCGCGCATAGGTTGAGTAGGTATGAAAAACATCATTGTCGATGCGGAAAAAGACGCTTAAACCATGTTCCTCGCCCTGAGTCGGGTTTGGGACTTGCATTCTCTCCATTTCAGCCTTGTCTCGATAGTTGTACTCAACGGGCGCAATATTTGCATCCAGCGTGACGTGAAAGTCGTAATTGAAATCACTGCCAAAGGATGAGTACCAGGGGATGTTCCATCCGTTTAGCTGCTTATAGGCTTCAAGTTTGGACAAGGGAGCGCGGGAGACGAGGGCAAATGCGGTGTTGCGATCGCCCAACATTGATAGATCGCCCAAAGCATTTACATAACCTGTGCAGCCCATACAGCCTTTATCCCAGGCTGGGTCAAACATGAAATGATAGATAATCAGTTGGATCTGTCCATCAAATAAATCGATGAGTTTGACGGAGCCATTTGAGCCTTCAAAAGTGTAGTCTTTCTCAACTTTGACCATTGGTAGCCTGCGCCGCTCAGCGTTGACGCGATCGCGGTGCTTTGTGAACTCTTTCTCATGGTCAAGGAGTATCTTGCGAGCGGCAAGCCATTCCTCTTGCTTAACGATTTGGGGGTGAGCAATCGTACTCTTCATCATGGCGATTTTCCTTTCCGCTTTCTATTGTTTCCAGATCTTCAGTATTTAACCATGTGGTTAAGTATAGGGAGATCAGACCCATCGTGTCAATACAAATGTTCTATTAGATAAGCTGGTAATCCTCAACTAGGGTAAACGACTGTTCACTACTACGGCTGTCTTTTTGGGAAAAAGGCAACTAACACAAATGTGGCAAGAGGACCAAGGAGCAGTGATAAAAGAAACCAATTCAATCCACTGCGATTTTTGCCTTGAGCAAGTCCGGTATTGATTAGAGCTAACGTTCCCCAACTCACGGTGTAGGGGCGGCTGAGTCACTTGCAATTCCTGGCTGCGCCTGAGCAAACAGGGAAAAAATTGGTTCAAGCATGAATCATTTATTCTATTAGTTGAACAAACGTCGATGCAAATGATAATGCTCAACAGTTTTTTGATGTATTCTTTCTACTTCTGCCCGGTGATGTTGAACCAGCGAATTTTGCTTCAGTTCTAAGATTGACCGACAAATTTTAGGGTTTAATTGCTGTCGTGGAGGTTGATTTAGGATATTGATGTAAAACATCGTGTTCCCTCCGTTGGGATATAGCCCTATAAGAGTAGCGATCGCCTTCTTGCTCCGCTTCGCCCAATTGATTCACCCAACCAGGGGATATTGGTTACAGCAATTCTATAGCTGTCAGGCTATACCAACTCTCTCTGGAGTTGAGCGATTAGCCCGGAATTGATTCCAGGGCAGGATGTTGGGTAACAAACAAGGGGCTTACAGCAATTTCCACTTGGACACACCACAAAACCTGGTAGGGGCGGTTCGCGGACCGCCCCTACACTGCGGCTTACCCATTCAAAAATGGCTGTAAGCCCCTTACTTTACAGGTGAATGCATAGGTTTGGTCGGATATAGCGCTATACAGCCACAAACGAATTGGCGGTCAAAGTAGTGGTTTCAATTCCGCTTAGAATTGCTAAAGTTTCATCGCCAAATCGAATAGCGTTGCCTTCCAGGGAGATTTGACCCAACGCTAGACCATTTGCTAGCCCAATGAAGTCGTTACTTGGATCAAAGTCTGAAACGGTGTCAGTACCTTGCCCAACTGCTAGGACGAAGGTATCCCTACCTTGTCCTCCTGAAAGCAGATCGTCATCACTTCCTCCCCAGAGCAAGTCATCACCGTTGTCTGCATTGAGGATGTCTTCACCTTCCTGACCCAAGAGGATATCATTTCCAACTCCACCATTGAGGATATCGCTACCGATGCCCCCAAAGTTGCGGTCATCACCGTTGCCGCCAGAAATGGTGTCATTACCAGCGCCCCCAAAGATACGGTCATCACCATTCTTACCAGAGAGACTGTCATTACCCAAAACACCAAAGATAATGTCGTCTCCATTTCCTCCAGTCAATGTATCGTTTTCTGCGCTGCCTACAATGCGATCGCCCTCCTCTACAAAGTTAGCATCGTCAATGGCGATCGTGGCCAGAATAGGGTCGTGGTCACTACCGCGAGCGGGCAGATCAGGAAACTCAGCATTGACATGAACTGCATCGAATTCAGCGTCCGCTACAAGATTTTTCGTGACAAAGATATGGTCGAGCGGCGTTAGGTTACCATTGGAAAACTGGAAAGTGTAGCGCTCTAGCTGGGGCAGCGTATCCGTTAAATTGAACAATACTTGTTCGCCACCGTCTGCTGTGCCCTCTGCAAACGCATCCCATTCTTCATAGTCAAACCCATTCCAGTCACCAGCCACAACAACCTTAGCGTCTGAATTCTCAGCCAGAATGCTATCCACAAATGCATTAATTTCGGCGGCCTGCTCACTTCGAGCATCGGAACCGCTGCGAACAACAGGCTGGATGTTGCCGAAGTTCTCAATTCCACCAGCGGTATTGTGGACACTTACCACCGTAACGGTTTCACCATTAAAAACAAAGTCAGCCACCAGTGGCAACCGACTGCTTTCAAAGACGTTATTTCCTGAAATATCATCCTGCTGGGTAGCTGGATCACCGATCGGACGCAAGCTATCCTCAACTAGGTCTACCCGTTCTGGATTGTAAAGAAAAGCGGTGCGGATGTTGCCACCTGGTTCTCCACCATTGGCATCATCTGCAATAAAGGGATTGTCTAGAAATGCGTAAGTTGGTCCGCCATTCGCGGCGATCGTATCAACTAACTGTTGCAGCGTCTCGTCCGCCGCCGATACATTGGTGTCTCCGCCTTCATCCGCTGCACCATCATTGTCTTGAATTTCCTGTAGGGCAACGATATCTGGCGCATTCAGATTGTTGATAATCTGTTGAGCAATGGTATCGAACCGTCCATCTGCAATATCAGAATCGCCTCCAACATCCGCCCCCTCATTCGGATCAAGGTTCAGCACATTGTAAGCGGCAATCAACAGGCGATCATCTGAGCGTCGCAGATTCGTCACCTCAGCATCCAGTTGCTCAGGCGTAACTGCAATAGGCTGAGTGGGCAGCAACTCATAAACGGTTCCGGCATAGGAGAGAATACCCGTCACATTACCCAGCGAAGAGCCTTGAGGAATGACGGTATTGAAATCTTCACCCAGATCCGTTAGAGCGTTGGCAAAGTCTACCTCAATGCGCTCTGGGTTGACATCAGCAGTAAAGATATCCGTTGCGCCAACCCCAATAGTGACTCCATTGCGATCGTTCAAACTGTTGGACGAAGCTCCTCCGTCAACCACTACGACCGCAGAATCATCAGTAAAGGTGAATCCTGGACCTCCCGCAGGTGCAGACGACTGCACAACTAGCGTATCATTGAGCGTCACTAACATCCCTTCCAAAGATTCGTAGAAGTCAATACCATCTTGCTCAGGGTCAAAGTTAGCATTGCCAACTTCAGGCAAATTGAGATTAATCGGGCCACCTGCCTCGACAAACTCTTCCGAGGTCGGAATTCCTTCACTCAGATCAACACCAAACTCATCTGGACTAACAACAAACTCGTTGGGTACCGTTCGACCCCCCTCACCCAGCACAACAGGGGCAGGTAGGTTAACGGTTTCGTTGAGAATGGTAATCTGAGGAGCCGCAATTTGAGTGAACCCAAGTCCGCCGCTGACGGCTTCCTCGACTACACCAACGATTTCAACTTCATTGCCAATGGCGAAGCTAGCAGCATCGGCACTTTCTACAAAAATGGCATCAGAGGTGGCATCATTTCCGTCACCTGTGACATCCTGCACATAAAAACCGCTGTTACTAATTGCCGTAATTACTCCAGTCGTTCTGACGGTCTGGCTGATCAAAGGGGATACATGACCAGCTCCCTGAATTTGAGGGATTGAGGCAGCCACCGGATCGTCTAGTACGGGTTCTGCGGGCACTCCAGGAGTGTCGTCAATTCCAAATGTGAATTGACCGATGGCCAATTCTCCAGTGGTATCAGGATCACGAAACACTAAACCAGGCACAAAGTTACCATCTGGTCCAACTTGCGTATCACTATAGACCAGGTTGCCACTACCGATAGTTTCAATCAGTGCAACACTATCAACAATGGTTTCCCAGGGTGTGATGTCCAAAACACCATCATCGTTGGTGTCTAAGTCCTGACCATCGGTACCCGTAAAATTATTGACCAATAGATGGGTAACATTGTTGCTGTTTTCAAAATTTAGCAAGCCGCCAGGTGAGCCAGAAGGGCCAATCAGATCAAGGGTAGCAACAAAGGAATTTGTATCTTCACCTGCGGCAAATAGACCGTCTGCCTGAATCGCTTGACCATCTAGTTCGACAACTGCCTCAATTACACCGCTGCTGCCTTCATCACTATCACCGATGACGATGTAGGTGAGATTGTCAAGCGAA
>JAAUQZ010000207.1 GCA_012033355.1 Leptolyngbyaceae cyanobacterium RM1_406_9
TAAATTTCGCTATCTGCAATTAGAATTGAGTCGGCGATGCTCAATTGTTCACTGGAGCTATGATCTGCTGCCAGAGACGCTTGTATAGTCTGATGTAAAGTTTTGTGTCTAGATTCAACACTTCTGCGGTGTGAACTGTGTTTCAAAAGCGTAGAAAAGATCTTCTGAGTCTGGATCTATTCCATAGAAGGTTTTTGTGCTGATACTTGAATGTTCGACCCTTAAATTTTGATTGAGTTTAATGTAGATATTCTCAAGATTTTGGCTGGATAAGTATGAACATAAAGAAGCTGGGAGCGAAGAATTAAAGCAATTCTTTCCCCAAGCTTCTTTTTGAGTAAAGTCTCGATTTGAATGTTTTAGTCCAAATAGTCCAGGTTCTTGGTCTACCATTCGGCAAACAGCTTTGATACATCGCTCCAATTTTACTCAGAAGCGATCGAAGGGGAATTTATCTCGTGATTTCTTAACCCGGATTCACCCGCATGAGAGCTTGCCCATATTCTACTGGCTCTCCATTTTGCACCAGGATTTCGACAATCTCTCCGGATACTTCGGCTTCTAGCTCGTTCATCAGCTTCATTGCTTCGATGATGCAAACGGTTTGCCCTGGACGAATGCGATCGCCCACTTCGACAAAGGGCGATTCATCTGGCCCGGGCGCACGGTAAAACGTGCCCACCATCGGCGACATGATTTCGACCAGGCGATCGCTAGCAGGAGGGGTTGAGGCAGGAGTGGGCACCGAAGCTGTAACGCTAACATCTGCCGTTGTAGTGGCTGCCGCGTTGGGCGGTTGGGGGTGCAAAACTGCTACGGGTGGCGTAGAGTCTGCCCCGACCCCGCTGACAGACTGAGGGCGATCGCTAGCCTGAATGTCCTTTCGCACAATTAGCTCAAAATCGTCACTTTTAAGCGTTAGTTCTGCTATGTCTGTTTGATTTAGCACCGCCAGCAGTTGACGGAGTTCATTAAAATCAAATTCCACTTATATGACCCCTCAAAAAAGGCAATGGGCGACAGGCTTGGGCTATTGCGTAGCCTATCGCCGACCCCCTGATTAGACCATTAATTCTCCCGCCCTAAGTATGTATCATTGCGGGTGTCAATCTTGATCCGTTCGCCAATTGAAATAAACAGCGGCACCATGACCTGGGCACCCGTTTCGACAATGGCGGGCTTAGTGCCTCCAGTTGCCGTATCGCCCTTAACGCCTGGGTCAGTTTCTGTCACCGCCAGCACAACGGAGTTAGGCAATTCGACTTCGATTACCTGTTCCCCCCAGCGCACGACGTTGACTTCCATGCCTTCTTTCAGATATTTGACGCGATCGCCAATCTGCTGGGCACTGAGGCGGCCTTCCTCGTAAGTCTCCATATCCATGAAGACGTAATCATCAGCTTCTTTGTAGGTGTGCTGCATCGTGCTTTTTTCGAGCGTCGCCTGGGGCACCGTTTCACCCGCCCGAAACGTCCGCTCAATCACGCTGCCAGTTTGAGCGTTTTTTAGCTTCGTGCGGACAAACGCAGACCCCTTCCCCGGTTTAACGTGGAGGAACTCGACCACCTTCCACACGGAGCCATCTAGCTCAATGCTGACACCTGGGCGAAAGTCATTGCTGGAAATCATGAATCTTTTGAAGGAGAACAATTGGCAACTTATTGTACCGCTCAAGCGGCTGTGTCTTCACGCTCCTGTGGCAAGATTAAACATGGGATTTCTATATCCCTGCTCTAATGCCGAGTTCTTTAAGCAATTCTGATGACTATCGCTCTTGCAAAAACGGCTAGTGAATCCCCCAAGACGAGTTCAACTGAACTTTGCAAGAGGTTTGCCAGCTTCTTCAACCCGTACCTCAAAGTCGGAGTTTTGATCGCAGTGCAGGCTGCTCTGTTTCTAGGACTTAGTGCAACCTGGTGCGCCAGTCCAGCTTCAGCTAATGTTCTAGTTAGCGCTTTGCCGCCTGGAAACGCTATTACAGACGGTAAAGCCCTGCTCAGGTATGCGCTGCCGATTGACAACTCTGCCGTGCGGCGAATTCAAACCAGCATTGAAGAAATTTCGGAAGCGCTGCGGGCCCGTCGGCGATTTGGTGCAATCAACGGCAACTTGGCTCAAGCCGAAAGAATTCTCAACTCACGTCGCTCAGAGTTGCTGACCGGCGTTCCTGATAAATATAAACCCCAGGCAGAATATCTGGTCTTGCAGTTGCAGAATGAGATCAACGCAATGCGGCAGGACGTTGAAACTAAAGACAAAGAAGCGATTTGGATTCGACGGGGCCAAATGTTAGACATGGTGGGTCAGCTTGAAGAGCTGATGGTGCAAGACTTTCCCTTTGAAGTGCCTGCGGAATACAGCAACTTGCCGCAGCTTAAAGGTCGTGCCACCGTCGAGGTGGAGACTAGCAAAGGCACAATGACGCTAGTTGTGGATGGCTACAGCGCTCCTGTCACTGCTGGAAACTTTGTCGATCTGGTGCAGCGTGGCTTTTATGACGGGCTGGAGTTTACCCGCGCGGAAGATTTCTATGTGGTGCAAATTGGTGACCCACCGGGAGAGGCAGAAGGCTTCATCGATCCAGATACGGGTAAATACCGTGCCATTCCGCTAGAAGTGCTGGTGCAGGGTGATACGGAGCCAACCTACGGCATCACGCTGGAGGACGCGGGACGCTATCTGGATAAGCCTGTGCTGCCCTTCTCTGCCTACGGCACACTAGGAATGGCCCGTCCTGGAGATGATCCCAATGGCGGCTCGTCACAGTTCTTCTTCTTCCTGTTTGAGCCAGAACTAACTCCTGCCGGACTGAATTTGCTGGATGGACGCTATGCGGTGTTTGGCTACGTCACAGAGAATAAGGAAGTTTTGGAGAACCTCAAGCAGGGCGACAAAATCATCTCTGCCAGAGTCGTCAAGGGCGCTGAAAACCTGGTTGAGCCGCAGGCTGCTTAAAATTTCCTCATGCTGATTCGCGATTTGGGGGAGCAGGCGCTTTTGCAAAAATTGCAGCGCTTTTGCCCCCCTGCTGTGGTTGGAGACGATGCGGCGCTGATGGCTGTGGCAACGGGGCAATCGGTTGTGGTGACAACCGACATCCTGGTGGACGGGGTGCATTTCAGCGTTGGCTTAGCGACTCCGGGTGTCAATACCACTTCTCCAGCAGATGTGGGATGGCGATCGGCGATCGCCAACCTCTCTGACTTAGCCGCGATGGGTGCTTCTCCTTTAGGAATTACCGTCGGACTGGGTTTGCCTGGTGACTTGCCCGTGAGTTGGGTGGAGCAGCTTTACGAGGGCATGACCGACTGTTTAGCCCAGTACAATACGCCGATCGTCGGTGGCGATATTTGCCGCTCGACAGTATTGACGGTGGCGATCGCCGCTTTTGGTCAGGTCTTTCCAGAGCAGGCAATTCTCCGCTCTCAGGCGCAACCGGGAGACGCAATTTTGGTGACGGGCGTTCATGGAGCTTCGCGGGCTGGTTTGGAACTGTTGCTCAACCCAGGTGCGGGGGCAGGGCTGAGTGAGGGCGATCGCCATCGGCTGATCAAAGCGCATCAACGTCCTGCTGCGCGGTTAGACATTCTACCAATTTTGCAGGAAGTCTATCGCCTGCAATCACCTGCTCCAGTTTCCTTCAGGGTGGCAGGCATGGACAGCAGTGATGGGCTAGCGGACGCGGTTTTACAAATTTGTCGAGCTAGCGGTGTAGGAGCCAGGTTAGAAAAGGCAAAAATTCCTATGCCGACTGCTTTTGAAGGATGGCTCTCCCCAGAGCGAGCGCTAGATTGGGCTTTGTATGGCGGTGAAGATTTTGAACTGGTGCTGTGCTTGCCTCTTGATTTCGCTGAGGCGATGAAGGAACGATTAGGTAATGCAGCGGCGATTGTCGGCAGCATCGTCGTGGGCACTGAAGTTTGGCTAAGCCAGAGCGACGGTCAGCCCGACGTTGCCCTCAATCTCAACCAGGGATTTCAACATTTCTAAATTCACTGAAGGGGCTAAGTAAGATCTACGACTTCTCGAAGAAGTCACAAATCTGGGCGAGGTGTGCCAGTTCTAATTGCCATACAATCGAAGGAAATTGTCATGGCATTAGCCATTGAGAACTGCTTTATGTTAAAGGTGTTTGCCGATCGCGGCGGTACATTTACTGACCTGGTTGTGGTAACGAATGATCAGCGATCGCTCATCGCCTTTCTCATTCTCCTGAACGGTTTCAGGTTGTTTCACTGCCTGACGATCAGTGGGTAATGGTCTACAAACTGTTGTCAGAACAGCCAGAACGCTACCAGGATGCGGTGATTCAAGGCATTCGAGACATTTTGGGACTTGCTTCTAATGAGCCGATTCCATCGGGAGCGGTGGAAGTGGTGAAGATGGGAACCACAGTGGCGACTAATGCTCTGCTGGAGCGAAAGGGCGATCGCACCCTTCTCCTAATTACAAAAGGCTTTCGAGATGCCCTGCGAATTGGCTATCAAAACCGCCCCAACATCTTTGCACGTCACATTGTTTTACCCGAAATGGTGTACGAACAGGTGATTGAAGTTGCAGAACGCTACACGGCGCAGGGCGAGGAACTGATTGCTATTACTTCTGAAGAAACAGCCCGATTAACTCAGGTATTGCAAACTGCTTATGTAGATGGCATTCGTGCCTGTGCGATTGTGTTTTTGCATGGCTATCGCTATCCTAATCATGAGCAGCAAGTGATGGCGATCGCCCAGCAAATCGGCTTCACTCAGATCTCCGTTTCCCATGAAGTGAGTCCGTTAATGAAACTGGTGAGTCGCAGCGATACCACTGTTGTCGATGCCTATCTCTCACCTATTTTGCGACGGTATGTAGATCGAGTTGCAGATAGCTTGACCGAAGGTACAGAAACTCACTTCACCAAACTAGAGTTTATGAAATCTGACGGGGGACTCACCGATGCCCGACTGTTTCAGGGCAAAGATAGTATCCTTTCTGGCCCCGCTGGAGGAATTGTAGGAGCCGTCAAAACCGCTACTGCCGCCGGATTTGACAAAATTATTGGCTTTGACATGGGAGGCACCTCAACCGATGTTTCTCACTTTAATGGGGAGTACGAACGCACCTTTGAAACCGAAATTGCAGGCGTGCGGCTGCGTGCCCCAATGATGTCGATTCACACTGTTGCGGCAGGGGGAGGCTCAATTCTGTTCTTTGACGGCTCTCGCTATCGAGTCGGGCCAGAATCCGCAGGGGCAAACCCTGGTCCAGCCTGCTATCGCAAAGGCGGCCCACTCGCTGTGACAGACTGTAATGTAATGTTAGGCAAAATTCAGCCGGAGTTTTTCCCTCATGTATTTGGCGAAACGGGAAATTTACCGTTAGACAGTGAGATTGTGCAGCAAAGATTTGCCGCATTGAGTGCAGAAATTCAATCAAAAACGGGCGATTCTCGTACACCAGAACAAGTCGCAGCAGGTTTTTGGCGATCGCCATTGACAAAATGGCCAGCGCCATCAAAAAGATCTCAGTTCAACGCGGTTATGACGTAACCGAATACACCCTCTGCTGCTTTGGCGGCGCGGGGGGGCAACACGCCTGCCTGATTGCCGAAGCGCTAGGCATGACACAAATCTTCATTCATCCTTACGCGGGTGTGTTGTCAGCTTACGGCATTGGTTTAGCCGACCTTCGCACCCTCAAAGAAAAAGCGGTGGAGGTTCGCTTAACTCCAGATACAGTTCCCGCCCTAAAGCAGAGTTTAGAGGAGTTGAGTGCAGCAGGTCAGGCAGAAATTTTGGAACAGGGAGTGAGTGGCGATCGCATTCAAACGTTGCTCAAAACTCACCTTCGCTACGAAGGCACGGATTCCGCGCTGATCGTAGACTTTGGTGATGCAGACACCATGCGAACTTACTTTGAACAGGCTTATCACCAGCGCTATGGCTTCACCATGCCCCACAAAGCCCTGATCGTGGAAGCCGTCTCAGTAGAAGCGATTGGACAAACCACACCTCTCACCGAACCCCTCCTTCCCATAGGCAGAACTACGCCACTCACCCCGATCTCCACTGTCCAGATGTACACTCATGACACCTGGCATGAAACCCCGATTTACCAGCGGGAAGACTTGAATCCGGGCGATCGCCTCCCCAGTCCATCCCTGATCATCGAACCCACTGGCACCAACGTCATCGAACCGGGCTGGAGCGCGGAACTGACCCAGCGGAATCACCTGATTCTTCGCAGGGATGAGGACGGAAGGATGAAGGATGAAAAAAGGATGAGGACGGAAGGATGAAGGATGAACGTGTATCCTCATCCCTCATCCCTCATCCCTCATCCCATCCCTCATCCCTTCGCCCTGACCCCGTTCTTTTGGAAATCTTCAATAATTTGTTTCGGGCGATCGCCGAAGAAATGGGGATTACACTACAAAACACCAGTTATTCCGTCAATATTAAGGAGCGGCTAGACTTCTCCTGTGCCATCTTTGACCAGCACGGTCAACTCGTCGCCAATGCACCTCATATTCCAGTACATCTCGGCTCCATGAGTGAGAGCGTCCACAGTTTAATTCAGGCAAAAAGTGATGTTCTTAAACCTGGTGACGTATACGTTTCCAACAACCCCTACAACGGCGGCACCCACCTCCCCGACATCACCGTCATCACCCCCGTCTTTCCCTCTACCTCCCTTCATCCCTCATCCCTCATCTCTCATCCCTTCTTTTACGTTGCCTCTCGTGGTCACCACGCCGATATCGGCGGCATCACCCCCGGCTCCATGCCGCCTCACAGCACCTCAATGGAGCAAGAAGGCATACTGATTGATAACGTTCAGCTTGTCAATCAAGGAGAGTTTTGTGAATCTGAACTGGTTGACTTACTCACCTCAGGGGAGTATCCGGTTCGGAATGTGACTCAGAATATTGCTGACTTACAGGCTCAAGTTGCTGCCAACGAGCGAGGGTCACAAGAACTGCTGCGAATGGTAGAACACTATGGCTTAGAAACCGTTCAGGCTTATATGCAGTATGTGCAAAACAATGCAGAAGAGTCTGTGCGACGAGTCATTGATGTATTGCAAGATGGACAGTTTGTTTATCCGATGGATGATGGCTGTGAGATTTGCGTGAAGATTACGATTAATCGAGGCGATCGCTCTGCCCACATCGACTTTACAGGCACTTCCCCGCAACAGCAGAGTAATCTAAACGCACCTCTAGCAATCTGTAAAGCAGTTGTTTTATATGTTTTTCGTACCCTCGTGGAAGATGATATTCCTCTAAACGCGGGATGTTTAAAGCCGCTACAGATCACCATTCCTGATGGGTGTATGTTAAATCCACACTATCCGGCTGCGGTGGTGGCCGGAAATGTAGAAACTTCGCAGGCGATCGCCAATGCCCTCTACGGTGCCCTCGGCATAATGGCAGCATCTCAAGGCACAATGAACAATTTCACCTTTGGCAACGAACAACACCAGTACTATGAAACCATTTGTGGCGGCTCTGGTGCTGGAGCCACGTTTGACGGAACCGATGCCGTGCAAACTCACATGACCAACTCCCGACTCACCGATCCAGAAGTGCTGGAATGGCGATTTCCGGTATTGCTAGAGGAGTTTGCAATTCGGGAAAATAGTGGCGGTAAAGGACACCATGCGGGCGGTAATGGCGTGATTCGCCGCATTCGTTTTCGCGAAACGATGACCGCTGCAATCCTTTCAGGGCATCGGGTTATTCCACCATTTGGATTGGAGGACGGTGAACCGGGGGCGATCGGTCGTAACTTTGTGGAACGAAAGGATGGGGCGATCGCCTCTTTACCTGGCAAGGCAGAAGTACAGGTACATTCAGGCGATCTGTTTGTGATTGAAACTCCCGGTGGTGGTGGTTTCGGTGCCGCAAATTAGGATTTCTCAGAAAAAATTTACCCTTACGTAGGGGCAGGTTTTGCCAGAATCCTTGCAGTTGCCCACAGCCTTCATGCTAAACCTGCCCTTACAGATATTTTGTTTGCTAGAACTTCTCTAAGCAGGAGGCACGTCTCGTCTGATATAACTATCTAACGTCTCCATTCTCATGTTGAAAACCGATTCTAACCGCTCGATTTCAGCCGCAGTGCAGTAGAACTCATTTGAGAGCAGTGTCCGAAAAGTTCCCAACGCCTGCTTTGCTTCGGAGTTAAAGAATCCTACAACCGTACGAATTCCATCCACCGCACCAATGGGTGGGTTGATCACAATCGGTTCCTGATTGAAAATTTGCTCAAAGATCTTGGGAATGTTGCCTCGCTCAATAACTTCTGGTCCGCCGACAGCAAAGATTTGATTGCGGGCTGCTTCAATGGCAACGGAATCTATCGCAATTCGAGCCAAATCATCCGTGCTGACAATTGAGGAGCGAATTCTTAAATCACCAATCGTGAAATAAATGCCGGACTGTTTGAACCGCTCTGCTAGGGGAACCAAGTTGGAGGCAAAACCGGACGGACGCAGAATGGTGTAATTCAAACCGCTGGCTTGCAGATAGTTTTCAACTGCCCGTTTTGCTTTGAACGTGGGTGCGTCTTCATAGCCGCGATCGCTTCCTAGCACAGAAATAAAGACAAAATGCTCGACCCCGGACGCTTTTGCTGCATCAATCAAGTCGATATTGGCGCGATAGTCCAACGTTTCGGCAGTACCACCACCGGACTCGTTTGCGCCGTGAGTGCTAATCACATAGCGAATACCTTGACACGCTTTTTGAATGTCTCGTTCTTTCAATAGATCGCCAACAAAAATCTGTGCGCCGCGATTTTCCAATTCTGCATAGCGCGAGGTCAGCCGCACAAAGGCTCTGACAGGTTTTTCTTCTTCTCGCAACCGCTTGACGATGCGGTGTCCGAGATCTCCGGTGGCTCCAGTAACTAGAAACATAGGAATTGGGGGGATTAGGGACTAAGGGCCAGGGGCTAGGGACTGGGGCAGATTTGTATGCTGCTTTTCGTAGGGTAACTCAAGATTTGTATGAGTTGTGCGATCGCTCCATTCAATACAGAAACAAGAGCATACTGACTCCCACTCGGCTTTTCTATGTCTCTCAGAGCTTTGGTGTACAAGCGTTTCAGACGTTGAGCAACCAACTACTGACAGTCAACCAGTCAACCGGGTATCGATTGCTTTTCTCACTGAAACTTGATATCTACCAAAAGTTTAGATTTCAAGAACTAGTGGTCGATGATCTGATACTTCGGGCTGCTCCACAACCTGAAAACTAACCACTTCAACAAAGGTGTTGACGAGCATATAGTCGGCGAACCGTCCGGGCTTTTTGTAGTGCGAAGTCCGAGTATCGGTAAATCCACGCGAGGTTACGAGATCAGTCAAATCAAGCTTTTTGAGGACATCAAAAGTTTCACTGTCAGGCTCGACATTGAAGTCGCCACAGACCACGAGAGGATCATTTTTTTCCGTGATGGCTTGCGCCAGTGCTGACAGCCTGTGCGCCTGCGCCACCCGCTCTGGCGTATCCATTTTGCCGTTCAGGTCTCTTAAGCCGTGCATATGAACAATACTGATTGGACTATCTTTCTCAAAATCAAAGACACGAATTGCATGGGCGCTTCGAGACCGAGGATGCTCACCATACCCATTTGTTGCAAAGGACTTATGCACGAACCCCTGAACTTGCCCAATGATTGGAATGTTCTTTCGGGTGAATGTAGCAAGTCCCCACTGTGAGGGTATCTGTTGCTCCTCATCCCACAAAATACCCTGCGCTGCGGGACAAAATACGGCAACGTGATCTGGCAAAGCCTCAGACACATCACGAAAGAAGTTCGCCCGTTGAGGCAAAATATGATCGCCATCGCGATAAGTCAACCAGTCCTTATGACTGGTTGGCGTATGAACAACTTCTTGCAGACACAATATATCAGGCGACGTATCGTGAATATAAGGGATCAGGTGTTCCTGTAATTTTCCTCCCCAGCCGTTCAAACACACTATGTTCATTGCCTTTCCAAAATTCCTAAACTATTGCAGTGTCACACTTAAAAACTAGGGTTGGTAGTCAGTGCTTTAGTAATTGGCAAAATTCTTCAGAAGCATTGGTCAGCGATAATTACCTATCGAAACGGCAAAATTCGCATTATTTCTGTTCGGCGTTCTCGTCTAGAAGAGGTGAAAATTTATGAAAGCAACCGAATTTGACACCCAATTTAATGATGGAGAGGATATTACTATACCTTGCCAGGGTATAGATTTTACCCTTTAGATGAGGTAGAAATGGGGCAGACCGTTGAGTATTGAGCGTGGTGCCCCCGATGATCCAACTCAGCTTTAGTGCCGAAGAGATTGAGCAACTGCA
>JAAUQZ010000208.1 GCA_012033355.1 Leptolyngbyaceae cyanobacterium RM1_406_9
GGAGTGGGGGGAGTGGGGGTGGGTTCTATTTTTAATACTAAAGTTTTAGCTCGTCTCTAGGCTCTGCCTGGAAATGCTGCTTTGGAGGCTCTGCCTCCTCTAAAAATAAAAGTCTAAAAATAAAAGTCTAAAAACCTGAGTTCCTGGTGAAGTAGACAAGAGGACTGCCTGATTTGGACGAGTAAATTAGAGACTGACAATTGGGTGCGGCAGTAGTCCTACAATTTGAGGCAGCACTGCGTCAAACGTTTTAAGAACATTTACAACTATGCTGCCTGCACAACAAGCAGAAGACCTGATTTTGAGCCTGGTGAAACCGCTGAATGCCCAGCAGAACAGCGAAATGGTAAATTTACTGGCGGCTTCGGGGCGAATTTTGGCAGAGGCCGTTATCGGTCAGCTTGACTTTCCCCACTGGGACAATTCGGCGATGGATGGCTATGCGGTACGGTTTGACGATGTGCAAGCTTGCACTGCTGAATCGCCTGCCGTATTGCAGGTAATTGAAGAAATTCCAGCGGGCTATGTGCCTCAGAAAACGGTGCAGGCAGGGCAGGCGGTCCGAATCTTAACGGGGTCGATGATGCCAGCGGGGGCAGATACGGTGGTGATTCAGGAGGTGACAAAACGGGAGGGCGATCGCCTCTCTATTCTCTCCGCGCCACAACCTCAAGCATTTGTCCGACATCGGGCTACTTTCTATCAATCGGGAACTCCCCTATTGCCTGCTGGGGTAACTCTGTCTGCTCCAGAAATTGCCGTCTTAGCAGCGGCTCAATGTACTCAGGTAAGGGTTTATCGCCGTCCGCGAGTCGCAATTTTATCGACTGGAAGCGAATTGGTTGAGCCGGATCAGCCTTTACAGCCCGGACAAATTGTGGACTCAAACCAGTATGCCCTAGCAGCACTGGTGGCACAGTCTGGCGCAGAGCCGCTGTTGCTGGGGATCGTGCCCGATCAGCCAGAAGCGTTGAAGGGGGCGATCGCCAATGCCATTTCTACCGCAGATTTGGTGCTGTCTTCGGGCGGCGTTTCTGTAGGCGATTACGATTATGTCGATCGCATTCTTGCCGATCTGGGCGCACAGCTTCACATTCGGGCGGTTGCCGTTAAACCCGGTAAGCCCTTGACAGTAGCAACTTTCCAGAAGCATCAAATCTCTGAATCAGCAGCGCCGATCCTTTACTTTGGTTTGCCCGGAAATCCGGTTTCAGCCCTGGTTAGCTTTTGGCGCTTTGTGCAGCCTGCCCTGCGGAAGCTATCTGGACAACTAGACGGATGGCGACCTGTATTGGTCGAGGGGCGATCGCTCCATCCGCTCAAGTCTGACGGTAAGCGGGAGAGCTACCTGTGGGGAACACTGCATCTGATTAATGGTGCTTACGAATTTCATCTAGCTGCTGGCAGTCATAGTTCTGGAAACTTAATCAATTTGGCTCAAACCAACGCGCTTGCGGTTGTGCCTGTGGGTCAAACCTTGATTCTAGCCGGAGATTCCATTCAAATCATGCAAGTAGGTTCTCCTTGTCGCTGATGGTTACGCTGGGAGTCTAGTGCTACTTCATTGGAAATTTGTTGAAAACAAACCAGGGAACTGATTTTAACGAGCGGCAGTCTTTTAGTCCTGATTCAGCTTCGGAATTCAAGTAGGCTTTGCTCATGGAATTGCTAAGCAAGTTCATGCAATTTCAAAGACCCTAATACAGAGCAAGGATGCAATGGTAAGATACCCGAAGGTTGAACTCATCACATTTTTTGTAAATCCTCAAAGTCGCTTCATGGTATTCCCTGGAACTGCCCGTTCGTCTATTGTCTGTCTGCTGGCGCTATCCACTATGGCGGCCTTGACATTGCTGCCTGCATCGGCCCAGGCACAATCTCCTGCTTTGCCAGACGAAGTTGAGCAACCCCTTGACGCAATTGAGGAGGGAGTTACTCCTGAGTCAGACCCCGGTTCAACGGATGGTCTGGAAGAGTTGCGTCCCCTTTCCCAAGACGGCAGCCTGCTCAGCATCGCTGGAGGACAGCGTTTGATGAGTGAGGCAAATGACGCGATCGCCTCTCAAGACTACGCTCTAGCTGCCCGCAAGCTTCAGGAAGCCCGTCAGGTCTTCAACCAGCTTTCTAACTTCTACCAAGAGCTAGCAGCAAGCTTCTCCGGCATCGATAACCGCATTTCAGATAGCCAGCGTAGCCAAGCTTTAGAAACCGCCCAGATGCGCGACCAGGCAACCTATCAGCTAGCGCTAGTTCACCGGGCCCAAAACCAGCCTGAGCTAGCCGTACCGCTGCTGGTGCAGATCATCCGCAGCCAGCAGCCCACTCGTGAGCTAGGTCAAAGAGCCTACCGTCAGTTGTTTGAGCTTGGGTTTGTAGATTCTCCCTATCCCAGAAACTCAGACGAGCCCACTTCTGCTGCTCCTGCTCCCAGCGTCAACAACTAAACGCTAGATTAGACTTGAGAATCTTCCGTTTTCGTGGTTAAGACTGGTCTTTAAAGCGTTGGTAAGGAGGGTGAATGATTAGCCCAAGTCAAGTTGAAGCAATGATTAAAGCTGGGTTGCCTGATGCTCAGGTACAGGTTCAAGACCTGACGGGCGGCGGTGACCACTATCAGGTTACGGTAATCTCATCTCAGTTTGAGGGAAAGGGGCTGGTTCAGCAGCATCAGCTTGTGTACGGTGCGGTACGGCAGGCAATGTCCTCCGAGGCGATTCATGCACTGTCCCTTAAAACCTACACCCCTCAAACCTGGCAATCTTCAAGTCAGACCGTGTAAGTCCGCAGTTAAGTAAAAATTTAGTTCTCGTTAGTATAGAGCCAAGTAGCTATTCCTTGAAAAAATTATGACTCCAGAACTGCAAGAGCGAATTGACAATCTGGTGAACCAGAACAAAATCGTTGTTTTTATGAAAGGCAACAGGCTGATGCCTCAGTGTGGCTTTTCTAACAACGTTGTGCAAATTCTGAATATGTTGGCTGTTCCCTATGAAACGGTCGATGTGTTAGACGACCACGAAATTCGTCAAGGCATCAAAGAATACTCAAGCTGGCCCACCATTCCTCAGGTTTACATCAACGGGCAGTTTGTGGGTGGCTCTGACATCTTGATTGAGCTATATCAAAAAGGCGAACTTCAGCAAATGGTTGAAGTAGCTTTAGCGTCTTAATTCTAAGGATCGTGGATCAAATAACCTGTAAAACCAGAATCTCTGTAGGGGCATGGCAATGCCATGCCCTACAGAGGAGAATTACACATTAGTAAATCCGCAATTCTAAGTAGCTGGTGTAGTGCTAATCACTCAGGTCAGAACTACAGCTATATTGCTCAATCTGGGTATGAAATTGGATGTGAGTGCCGTGCTGAGCGCGGTACTCACACCCAATTTTGCAATTTAAATCAGCACGCCAGCCGTTAAAGTATGCGTGTAGCGCTACAGAAGGTCTACTTGGGGGAGGTCAGGTTAGAGAAACTGTGAGAGAATCATCGCAGATTTTCTCCATTTCGAGCAGTCCAGTAAGCTAATTCCCTTAAATTTGCCCATGCACCACAGTTTTTTGCTTCAAATTGCAGCTATTCCACTCATTGCGACTGGGTTGTTGGCTGCTGTGTCCACTGCTCCGGTTGCCGCCATCGGCAATGATTATCAAACCTGTGCTAGTGAGTTGCTGGGTGCAGGTATTTCTGAGGAAGAAGCCGCTGCTGCCTGTGCGGGATCTCTCAACCCTGAAGAGCTATCTGAATGTGTGATTGAAATTGACGTGGGAACTGCGGTTGAGGCGGCAGATGCGCTGTCGGGCTGTCGGCGAGTGCGTCGCCCAGAGGAGTTGTCTACTTGCGTTGTGGATATCGCTTTTAATGTCGATGCCGCAGAAGGGCTGAGCGTATTGGATTATTGCCGTCGCAGTCTGCTACCAGAGCGTTTTTCAGAGTGTGTTATGGGATTGCGGACTGAGGTTGGGTTTCCAACGGATGAGATTCTCAATACCTGCATTGCAGCAGGCGATCGCCCCCGTGACCTGTCCCCCACTTTCATTCCTGTAACCCCCAGCCAGTCTCCTATTAATCCAGATATCCGAGTGACTCCTATTCTCCCAATGGAGCAATAAAACGAATTGCTGAATAAGAATGAAGGGTGAATTCGCAAAAGTGCTGAATGCGGCACCCTTTACCGACTTCATCCCTCATCCCCCATCCTTCCTCCTCTACCCCCCTTACCCCTGGCTGGCTTCCTCGGCGCTTTCTCTTGCTGCTGAGCAGTCCTGATTTCTGCCAGTAGCGCGGCTGTCGGCGCGGCAAGCTTCCCAGGCAATTTGACCCGCCAGGTTGGGGAGCAGTTGGGTTTGCCTTGCTAACGCCTGCTGAAAGAAAACCAGACTTTCCTGGTCTCTTTCCTGCTGCACCAAGATTTGGGCTTTGAGATAAAGCAGGTCGGGGTTGTCAGGAGTTGCTTGCAGTGCTTGATCAACGGCTACCATTGCTTCTTCTTGTCGATCCAGATCGCGGTAGGCGATCGCAATTCCCCGCTGCGCCATATATTCAGGAGCCGCATAGCTCTCCAGTCGCTCAATGGCTTGAGCTGGGTCGGAAAAAGGCAAATTCACCGCCAGCATCAAATCCATATAGCCCTTCACCAGATTTAGCTCTGGATCGAGGGGGTCAATCTCTTCCGCCTCCTCAAGGCTGTCAAACACCAGTTGCAGTTTACTGAGTGCGGTCGGTGTGCCTCTAACAACTCCCTGAACGGTAAGCGTGTGGGCCCCTTCCAGAAAATGACCAGCGGCGACGTAGATATTTCCTCGCAGCGGGTCGGAGGCGATTAGCCGCTCAGCCGCTTCGCGGGTTAGGGTCGCATTTTCTGCCATCGCTTCCAGGTCTTCGTTCATGTAAGCCAGAGAAGCTTTCATGGCATAGGCAAGCGGTTCATCGGTTTCAACCGACTGGAGTAACTGTTCCGCTGAACGATAATTTCCTTGCTCAAACAGAGCATTGAAAGCGGCTTCGGTCTGGTCGTCGATCGCACGGGGATTGCTGGCTCTGAAAGGGTCGCCCGCTAGCGTTGGAGTCGCCCATAGGGTTGCGATCGCCATTGCTCCCGCGATCGCCGCCGCTTGTCCGACAATTGTTCGCTTGAATCTTTGCAGTCCTGTAGCTTGATGTAATTGCGAAGGCTGTAATTGCGAAGGCTGTGATTGCGATAAAAAAGATACTGTAGGCATTTCAGTCACAAATAGCTTCAATAAGGGTCATGGAGAGGGAAGAGAGTCAAAACTGTTCTAAGAATGCTTTATCATGCGAACTTTGGGCATCTCTCAAAAGCTTATATCCCAAAGGTTAAGAGAATTTTGAGGACATCGACTATGACGCGATCGCCCTCAAGGGGTTCCTACCTCTAGTTGCCATTTTGATCAAGTTTTTAAGTTCGTAGACTAGTATAGGAATCACGCCACTGCTTGCCTGACTGCTAATGCTCTATCTTAGAAATTTGGTTTATCATCCCGCTGCAACCCCAACCGCAATTCTTAAGTCAATCAATTTAGAATTAGCGCCCAGACAGATGGGACTGGTAATTGGCCCAAGCGGATCTGGCAAAAGTACTTTACTTGAAATCTTGGCAGGTTTGGCGCAAAAGACCTCTGGCGCAATTCACTGGCGCAGTCAAGAACTCACACCCGAACATTTGCAGCAATTGGGCGGACTGGTGTTTCAGTTTCCAGAACGCCACTTTTGCGGCAGCACGATTCTGGATGAGTTGCGGCTGGGTCATCCCGAATTAGGCAAAGAGCGGATTGAGCAAGCCCTTCAGCAAGTGGGTTTAGCCCACCTGCCGCTGAAAACTTCACCTCACTCGCTCAGTGGCGGACAGCAGCGACGCTTGGCTCTGGCAGTCCAGTTGATTCGTCAGCCCTACCTGCTGCTGCTAGATGAACCCACAGCAGGGTTAGATTGGTCGATGCGTCAACAGTTGGTGAGCCTGCTGGCAAGACTAAAGCAGGACTGGAGTTTGCTGATTGTCACGCACGATGCGGGCGATCTGCTGGCGATCGCTGACCAGTGCTGGACGCTCAATCATGGAGAGTTGGCTCCAGCAGATCCGGCAAAGCTGGCAGTTGGTAGGCCGCAGCCAGTGAGGTAGGGAAAGGATGAGGGATGAGGGATGAGGGATGAGGGATGAAGGGGAAGGCAAAATGGTTTTGCCTGGGATGAGTGATCTCTGGCAGGAGACGCTGGGTTGGCAGCCAGATGAGCAGCAGCAGCAGAAGTTTCAGCGGCTTTATGAGTTGATTTTGGAAGGCAACCAGAAGCTAAACCTGACGCGAATTACGGAACCTCAAGAATTTTGGGAAAAGCACCTGTGGGACTCCCTTCGAGGTGTCGCTTTCCTATTAAAAGACGAAAACAAACCTCCACTGGATGGACCAACTTCCTCGCCCCTCATCCCTCATCCCTCATCCTTTCAACCGCAAGTTCTTGACATCGGCACTGGAGCAGGCTTCCCCGGACTGCCTGTGGCGATCGCCCTCCCCCCAACAATCGTCACTCTACTCGACTCGACCCGCAAAAAAATTGCTTTTCTAGATACCCTAATCCCTCAGTTGGCTGTTGAGAATGTGAAAACGCTGGTGGGGCGGGCAGAGCAATTGAGGGGCGATCGCCAACACCGGGAGCAATATGATTTGGCGCTAATTAGAGCCGTTGGTTCTGCCGCAGCCTGTGCTGAATATGCCTTGCCGCTATTGAAACCTGGCGGTTCAGCCATTCTCTATCGGGGGCAGTGGACAGACGCAGAAGCGGAGGAATTGACGCAAACGGCTGAACGTTTTCACGCCAAGCTCGACACCGTTGAAGAATTCACCACGCCCTTAACACATAGTATTCGTCACTGTATTGCGCTACAAAAAGTTAGCTCCAGCCAAGCCAAGTTGCCCAAGAAAACAAATTCCTCACCAACTAAAGCTAATACCGACTCTTTGTAAAGCTTCATAGAACAAAGAGCCTAAGGTGTGCATCCCACTTTTGCAGCCCTCACCCTAAATCCCTCTCCCAAAGCGGGCTACCGTGTACACACATCTCCTGTATCAAGCTCAACATCCTGCATTGTGCCCCCCAACCCCCAAGTTTGGGGGACTTCCGAGCCTCGAACCGTTTCCGTAGAGCGCTCTAAACGGCCCAAAGTCCCCCAGCATTGGGAGATTTAGGGGGCGAAAAGGACTCAAATGAAGTCAGACCCGACTTGTGTATACGCGGTAGCCCTTTTGGGAAGAAGGGGCTGGGGGATGAGGGCAAACTTGCAAAACTGGGATGTACCCAATCTCAATCCCCTTTGATTTGTCACCCTAACTCAAAGCCAAAGTCTAAATAGAGCTTGGGTTGGTTTTTGTCGCCTCATTGATTTCAATTATTGTCACCTTTACTAAACCTAAATGAAGTGCTCAGATCTGCAACTTCTCTGAGAAGTTGCAGATCTCGTACCTCTAGTTGGTGTATTCAGCCTTAGCCTCTTTCCCCATTGATTTCACAAGCGAGTATGGTATTTCTAATTTTGTGTAAGTCTTCCTGTATAGTTGGCTGATAGTTCTGGCTTTGGTGAAGGCAACAGGTTTACTGATTGATTAATTGATCAAGATAGGAATTTTGCAGGTAAGCAGTTTTTCGATCTGATTCAAGAAGTATAAATTGAGCAATTTGAACAATTTGAGCAATTGATGAGTTAGGTTGATCGGCAAAAAGGATTGAGCAATTGAGTCCGAAAAATCTCAACGAATTTCTAGAGTTGAAGCTGCTATGCGTGTTCCTGCTTTTGCATTTTGTACTTTAGCGCTGTCAGTTGGAGAACTAGCACAGGGGGCGATCGCCACTCCTACTTCCGCCGCTCCCGCTCCCGATTCCCCCTCAACCCAAGCGTTACAGCCTGCTAATTCGGTGATTGTTCCGGTGATGGAAGGGGCGATCGCCCCGCCAGAGATGCTGATTGCTCAAGAATTTTCTCAACCTGCGGTTGCTCAGACGGCTCCGGGGAGTCAAATTCCTTACTATCAGGACTACCAGCCCGCAGCCAGCGGTGCGACATCAACGGTAACGCCTACCCATGCAGGCAATCACTCGGCGACTGAGGCAACTTCTGACCCGACTTCAGAAATTTCTCAGTCTAATGATTTCCCGACCCCCATTTTGCCAGCAGATCCTCCGGCGGCTCCCGCGCAGACCAGTCCACCTGCGGTTACAAGTCCCTTGCCCAACGATGTCGTTGTGACGGCGACCAACGTTCAGGTTGTGGGGGTGGAGGCAGGTCTGCGACAGATTGTTTTAGAAAATATTCAAACTCGTCCCGGTGGAGCAACCAGTAATTCTCAACTTCAAAGTGACATTGCGGCAATTTTGGCGACGGGGCTGTTTGCCGATGCCAATGTCACCAGTTTTGAGAACCCAGACGGGCTGAGCGTGGTGTTTTCGGTAGAGCCAATTGTGGTGCGATCGCTCCAGCTATCTGGGGCACGAGTGCTGTCATTAACCGTTGTCAACCAGATTTTTCAGCCGCAGTTAGGACAACCCGTTGACCCGGTTGCATTGCGGGAAGCCGTTCAGCAAATCAATCAATGGTACATCGAGAATGGCTACACTTTGGCGCAGGTGTTAGCGCTGCGTCCCAGCCCTCAAGGAGTTGTTACTGTTGAAGTGGCAGAAGGAGTAATCGGCAATATCAACATTCGCTTTGTGAATGAGGAAGGTGAAACTGTTGATGAAGACGGGCAACCCATTGAGGGGCGTACCCGTGAAGACTTCTTGCGCCGCGAAATTCAGCTTCAGCCTGGACAGGTGTTTAATGAGAATACCGCCCGTCAAGATTTGCAGCGACTCTTTGCTCTAGGCTTGTTTGATGATGCAAATATCTCACTGGACGGCACGACGCAGCAAGTTGATGTCACCTATGATTTAGCAGAACAACTGTCTCGCTCATTTAATGTGGGCGGTGGTTACAACGATGACAGCGGGTTGTTTGGCTCTATTACTTATCAAGACCAAAACTTTGGTGGCGTAGGTGAACGCATTAACACTGATGTGCAAATCTCTGCTGAAGATTTTCAGTTTGGCGCAAACTTCACCAGTCCCTACCGCACTAGCAATCCCGATCGCCTGGGCTACAGTGTCGATGCGTTTCGCCGTCGCACGCTGTCACGCACGTTTACCGATGAGGTGCTGTTGTCAAATGGCGATCGCGTTCGAGAAGGACGCTTTGGCGCTGGCGTTTCTGTCTCACGCCCACTAGGGGAATGGGATGCCGAACTGGGGCTAAACTACACTCGCGTTAGCCTGCGGGATGGGGATGGCGACATTTCTCCTCGTGATGAGCAAGGGAATCCGCTTAGCTTTAGCGACACGGGAATTGATGACCTGACGACATTGGGGTTTTCGGTGACGCGCGATCGCCGCAACAACCCCTTTAACCCCAGCGATGGCTCAGCCCTGACGCTCAGCACCGAGCAGACCATTCCCATCGGCAACGGCAGCATCTTTGGCAATCGCCTCCAGGCAAACTACGTGCAGTATGTTCCCGTCGATATTTTGGAACTGGATGAGGCAACCGACCGAAATCCTGAAGTTCTAGCATTCAACCTTCAGGGCGGCACGGTGCTAGGCGATTTGCCGCCCTACAACGCCTTTAACCTGGGCGGAGCAAACTCAGTGCGCGGCTACCGAGAGGGCAGAGTCGGCACAGGCCGCAGCTACGTCCTGGCATCGGCAGAATATCGCTTTCCTGTCTTTGACCCGGTTGGGGCGGTCGTATTTGCTGACTTTGCCTCCGACCTGGGAACCGCAGATGAAGTGCTGGGGGAACCGGGCAACGTGCGAGACAAACCCGGATCAGGATTTGGATTTGGAGTCGGGCTAAGAGTACAGTCACCGCTGGGGCTGATTCGGGCTGACTACGGCATCAACGACGATGGAGAGGGACGACTGCATTTTGGCTTTGGTCAGCGATTCTAAAAACTGCGGGGTTCAAGATCTGCGACTTCTCGAAGAAGTCGCAGATCTTCTGAAGAGCGATCGCCTTCCCCACTTCTCTCAAAAAACTGTAACTTATCACCTTGACGAACTACCGCTCACTCAGATATGCTCTCACGTTAAGGTTGCTTTTTACACGCAGCAGCCCCATAAACCCAAAGATCTAGCGCCGCTCAAAGCTGTTGACGCAGCGATGAGCGACTGACCCCAAACTGTGCGTACCAGTCTGGCGGCTAATGGTGAATTTTAACACTCCCTTAGCCACCCCGACTTGTCAT
>JAAUQZ010000209.1 GCA_012033355.1 Leptolyngbyaceae cyanobacterium RM1_406_9
AAAAATTTCGAGGCGCTTCGCGCTAAAGAGGGTAAGAGGGTAAAAGGGAAGAGGGCTACGGCAGAGTCCTCGGAGCACTACAGACCACTCGAAAACCAAAAGCGTAGTTGGTACGCGCGGGATGAAGTAGCTGCGAGTGGCAGAACGGCAATACCTCGGATTGAAGTCCCAGGAACCGCCGCGTATCACTCGGTTTGCACTCTTGTCGTTGCTTAACCAAGCACTTCCGTCTGTTGGTGCCCCTTCATAACTGTCATGCCAATGATCCTGGCACCACTCCCAGACATTCCCGTGCATGTTAGATAACCCCCATTCATTCGCAACTTCAAAATGCTCCACAGGTGTTGTTTCTTGCCGAAACTCTCCCTTAGGTCCGCCGTTGTAAGTCTCGGTTCCCCTATAGTTGGCTAACTCTGGAGAAATAGTTTCCCCAAAATGGAAAGGTGTTGTGGTACCCGCTCGACAGGCATACTCCCACTCAGCTTCAGTAGGAAGACGATACGTGCGTCCGGTATGGTTGGAAAGGCGGGCACAAAATTCTGTCGCATCATACCAACTCATCTGCTCGACGGGGCGAGCCGGATCTTGAAATCGAGACGGATTAGGCTTAAGTTCTCGGTTAACCTGAGGTATTTGTGTCGCCACAGCTTGCCATTGAACTTGTGTAACCGGGAATCTTCCTATATAGAATGGCTCAACCGTCACTTTGTGCTGGGGAGATTCGGTTAGTTGGCGATCCGGTTCATCCTCAGGAGATCCCATCAAAAAAGTTCCCTTCGGGATTGCAACCATTTCCAGAGTCACATCTTCAGAGATGTTGAGCAATTCAAAGAATCGATAGGCACGATGTCGTCGTCGCTGAATCACCCATTCAGTACGTCTTTGTAAAAAGCCTGCTTTTCTACGACTAATCGTCGCAACAGTAAATTCAAAGGGTTGTAAGTCCCTGAACTGAGCTTCATCTTCTGACTCAACAGTAATAGTCGTAATCGTAAACTGTTCGGTCTGAATGGGCGGGAAGTATTCTCTATGTCTAACTTCAACATCAGGGTTAATGAATTGGGCAGTCTCAAACTTTAGCACTTGGAGCGGCGGAAATTCAGTGGGTAGATTGGTGTGAACGACGGGTGGGGAAGTGATAATTGGCTGCTCTATTGCCTCAACCAATGCTGCGTATCCACTTCCCATATGTTTCAGCGATTCTCTAGTAATCTGGGCAAATTGCAGCAGTTCTGTTTCACCCGCTTCACCTAGCTCCTGCTCCAGCATCAGCAGCGCCGTAAAGCTGTAAATGCTCCTTCCTAGTTTGTTGCCGATATACTGAGACACTCGATTCAGAACCGCTTCAGCCACCCTGGATGACACAGATGAACTCAACAATTTACGAACACCAGGGACAAATTCATAGCTCTTGTTGGAAGTGCGACGGCTTTGAACAATTTCATCTAGTGAACTTCCATCCTCACGCTGAATTAACCCACTCATAAACACTTCTGCTACGTGCAGTGGTGTAGAGTCCTGCAACACTGTTTCCTGTAACAAATAAACGATGGGCAAACTCACAGGCACTAGCGCCATCAACCCTGCTAAACGTTTTGCAAAGACAGAGGCAGTGGTATCAAAGCGTTGTACAAGCTGCTCTGGGGTGAGCGATGCAGGAGATGTTGATGGCTCTGGGAGAACTAAGGACTGCCACCCTTCATCAAACCAAACGCCTGTTGCCCAACTTTCACCAAACCCTGCTACCATGCGTCCCCAGGATTCCAGGTAAGTTGGGTCTAAGGTAACAACAGGGATCTTTAGCCCCTGGCTAGGATTACTTTCTGATCCGACTGGCACGTCTCGAAACAAGAGTTGATGATTGGGAACGCCTGGACTCCATGCACCCAACTGAACGTTTAGGGCAGCATTGAGAGCAGTGCGTTTCCAAAGATGGCTGGGTAGCATCTGTACAATTGCAAAGAGACCACGCTTTGCCCAGAGCTGTAAATAGTCATCGTAGAGCTGTTCAGACTGCCATGCTGGAGAAACACAATCACTTGCCAGCAAAATTAATCGACGGTTGGATGAATCAATTAATTCTTTTGGACTGCGGGGTTGTGGTTTTGCCTCTTGAACGGGGTGCTGGGCAAACAGGCAGACCTCCCCAACAGATGAGGTTTGAAGATACCACACCGCCACCGATCGAAACGCTCCCTGCTGCTCCAGTACTTGCTTGAAGTCGCGAATGATTTCTTGCCAGAGAAAACTAGAGTCCGATTCCTCAATTACTAGTGCTACCTCTAACCAACGCTCTTGGTCGGGCTTGACTACCGTCATACAAAACTGCTGTTCGGCAGTTTGCTCGGCAGTAGCGTCCTCGTCTAGAACCATTTGAGTATAGGAATCGACCTTCCGCATCAATGGGCGAAGAGAGCGACCGATCGCTAGAGTTTTACGCAGGGCAGGAGCAGTTGGGGTCGGAAACGGAATGCCTTTTGGGGCATTCTGTTCAACCTTTGTGTTTGAACTTGGGACAGGTGGCGAGTAAAGTCCTAAATCAGGTGGAGGAGCAAGTTCGGTTGGATTTGAAGGTTGAACCTCGGTTGAAATAGTTGGTGCAGGTTCACGGTTAGTCTGCTCCTCCTCAACCGCCTCTACCGTTGTTCCCTCTACATACCGTGAAAGCCACAACCAGTCGGCAATATTTTCAGCATCCCAATCGATCTCAGCCCGGTTTAACCGTCTGATGAGATCAACCAGATCGCTATGAATATTGCTCTGAGCCATTACGCCTCTGATCCTGAGAGGGGTTTCAGCAATCTATCCCTCAGTGCGTTGCGAGCCTTCTCATCATTTGGAATACCTGCCTGTCGTAGTAGATAAATGGCGTTAAGCAACTGGTCTGTTGCTAAATCCTTTGCTTCATCATCCCGCTTTTGCAGAAATGCTTTGATCAGAGGTGTGACCTCAGCCAGAACATCAGCGTCGGTCAGATGCCGTCGAACAATTTCAGCCAGCTCGTCCTCATTCGGTTCCCGCATGTCCAAACGGATACAACGCCGCAAAAAGGGCGGCGGAAAATCTCGCTCACCATTGCTAGTCAAGATTACAAAGGGAAAGGCATTGCACTGCACCTGCCCCGAATGAACCTCAGCAAAGGGTTCCTGGTTCTCATAAGCGGTACCTATAGTGACAACTGGCAATACCTCGTTGATTCGTTCCAGTTCAGGAATGCGATAGCGTCCTTCCTCAAAAACATGGAGCAAGTCGTTTGGCAAATCGATATCGCTCTTGTCAATTTCGTCAATTAGCAAAATACGGGGCTTCTTGGAATTGGGAGTCGGTAGCAGAGCCGTCCCTAGCGGACCCAGGCGAATGTATTTGCCTATGTCCTGCAAGGTATTTTGATTCTCTTTTTGCTGAGAGTCCTGCAATCGCCCAATCGCGTCGTAGTTGTACAACCCGCTTTTGAGGGTAGTGCGAGTGGTGATGGGCCAATAGAGCACTTCTCCGAGCTTCAGCTCATAGGCAACAGCGTAGGCTAGGGAGGTTTTTCCTGTTCCTGGTTTGCCCGTAATGAGGAGGGGTCTCCGTAGGTAAAGCGCAGCATTGACCAACTCAATTTCTTCAGGACGCGCCTTAAACGTCGCTCCCTTCTGCTGTTGCCGCATTTGCTCATCTTTGAAGACACGCCAATTTGGTGGATCGGGTAACCGCTCCAGTCCATCATGTGGCTCACAATTCCCTTCAAAGATTTTCCAAGTTGTCATAGGGGGGCACTTGAGTAGACTATTTCAGGAGGTACGTGGTCAGGGTTCTCCCACAAAAAGGATAGATGATGTCCTAGCTCTTGGGACAGTTCGCGCTCAGCTTCATCCTCCAGTTCAGCGGTTGCACGTCGTAAAGAAAGGATCTGCTGTGGCAGGGTTTCGATACAGCAGTTCAGAACTTGCTGATCTATGCAATTCTCCCAGTCCACATCGTTCGATTGACAGCGAACCCAGAGCGCTACTGGAGTTCCCGTAGCAACTAATAGAGCAATTTCTCCTTGCTTTGTAGTTTGAGGCATCTGGGTTAGCTTTAACCCCAGAGCCGTTTTTAATGCCGTTTGGAGCTGACGCAGATTGCGATCGCCGCTGATAAACACGTTAGTAGACGGGTTAGACTTTACATCTTGCAGTTGTTGCCACTTGGTTTGCCACTGTCCCAAACTCCGACGATAATCCAGTCGGTCTTGAGAGCGAATCACGACATGAGGACAGTCTGACCCAATGCCAAGCGGAATCGGATATCCAAACTCTGCGGGAATCCAGCTTTGCTCAATCGCCTTGTTAATCAGATTCAAAGGCAGGAAAAACTCAATGGTGAGATGCTGGAGGTCAATACCTCTCGCTCCCACTTCATCTAGGTAGGCTGCCAGCAATAGAGGAATGTGGTCGTAATTGACTGCCTCCAGGTTAATGGCGATCGCTTCCTCGGTATATCGCTCTAATGCCCTGGGTGTGAGTGTTTCTGCACCTTCCCCAGTTTTAGGGTTATAGCGATCAGCATTGCGAATCAACCACGCTCCGACACGATAAGGTTCGGCAGCGGTTGCTGTATCTGCCTGAACGCTAACCAACAGATGGGGTTGGGATGGCGCGACCAACTGAGGAGACAAGTGTTCCTGTCGTGTTTTCATCGCGGTTAGCAATTGACCTAAATTAACTGTATAGTTTGCTGTCCAGGTCATTAGCTGAGTTTTAACCTGGTCTATTTGGGATTGGTTAAGCAAACAAGCTGCAAACTGAACTAGCTTTGACTCGACTAGCCCCTCCGCTGGCATCTGAGCAAGATCAAAGAGGATGGCGTTCAGCTCCGTTTGAAATGGTTCATCCCAGCGGGCTGGGCGGCAAACTTGATAGGCAGCAGCAATTTGTTGAGTTAGCGATCGGTTATGAGCCTCTAGAATTTTGAGCAAGGAGTGACGCTTAATATCGTTAAGCGGTGACTCTAGTTTCTCAGTCGGAATTAAAAAGCCAATTCGAGCAGTTTCACGAATGGCATCGCGAGCAACCATCATCCCCACTACTCCGTTGACAGACTGATTCCACACGGGCGATCCGCTGGCTCCTTCCTCCACAGCGGCCCCAGTTACTCCAGGTGCGCGAAGTTGTACCCAACCCCCAGAAATTTGACCTTCTGTGATGGCGGTTAGGTTCAATCCAGAAGCCTCACCTCCTGAAAAACCAAAGCTTTTGACCTCCACATTGTCATATTGACGCAAAGGCCCCAGGGGCATCGGTTGAATGTTTCGGGGTAAGGGCACTGACAGGTGTAAGACTGCGGCATCGTCACCACAGTCCGTTTCATCCAACTGATAGAAGGTCACATCCGCTTTGTAAGGTGTGTCGTCGGTAAAAGGAAACGTTATAGCTACAACAGCACCCACGGGTTGTTCTGTTCCCCCCGCAAGAGCTGCCTTCACCACATGAGCACAGGTCAACACATAGTTGTCCGCAACTAAAAACCCAGTACCTGCAATCTCAGTGGAATTGACGTAATGAATTTGGGCGATCGCTCGCTTGCTAACTTCAAACTCCATGCAGATTAATGACTCGCGCTACTGTCGTCTTTTTCCCATTTCATCTTGACCTCAAAGGTCACTTCGCCCCCTACAGAACCAAACACCACACCTGCTTCTGCACTGAGCTTAAGACCGAAGGTAACTTCGACTTCATTGGCAGGTGTCGTTAATCCGGATTTTAATCTAGACACAACCTTTGAAATCACAGGCTGTACTTGATCTAATGCTTGTTCAAGGGTGAGAGTAGACTGTAAAACCATTTGACCCGAATTGACGGCAGCAACCCGCTGAATGGAACTGCCTCTTGCGGGTGCTGGTTTCTCAACCTCGACTAAAAACGCAGTTCCATCCTCTAGTCTGAATTGCGCGAGATCTTTCTCCATGAATTAAGGTAGCTCCATCATCTAGGTATCAATAGTATCAATCGAAGAAGCTAGCAAAGAAGGATGATCCTTCCACACTAAGGGATACTATAGCCTTCAATCTCTCGCTTGGTCAGTGAGGAGGACATATGCTCATCTTTATATTGGAGGGGTTTGTGATTTCTATCACGATGTCAGATTGTTTACTGGATGATACTGAAATCGAGCATTTCTGTTAGATAGAAAATTCAGATATCTTTCTACAGCCGATGGTTGTTTGACTCGCCTACAGGCAGGATATGACCAAAGTTTATATTTCTTCAACTTTTAAGGACTTGAAAGATTATCGTGATGCCGTGATTCAAGCATTACGAAAGGCAGGATATTCTGTTGAGGCAATGGAAGATTATGTTGCGACAGGAAGGCACCCTCCGTTGACCAGATGTTTAGCGGATGTGGAGGCATGTGAATATTATGTAGGAATCTTTGCGTGGCGGTATGGCTACATCCCAACAGAGGGTAACCCTGAGAAAAAGGCTATTACTGAACTAGAGTATCGAAAAGCTCAAGAACTAGACAAACCATGCTTTATCTTCCTGCTAGATTCGGAAGCTCCTTGGTCTCCCAAATTTATAGACTCGGCAATGGGAGAAGGAGATCAAGGTAAGAGAATTAAAGAATTTAGAGAAGAACTAGGAACTAACAAGCTTACAAGCTTCTTCAAAACGCCAGATGAGTTGGCGACTTTAGTTACAACAGCACTTTCTCGGTGGCAGAGGGAATCAGTATCCGAGGAGAAGGTACAAGCCATCATTCAAGCCTTTAATCTAGATGATGTAGATAAGCTATTTCTAAATTCGTCATCTGTAGCCTTAATCAACATTGCTTTAGAAGCTGCTCAGAAAAGGCACAACGCTGGACGGTTGAATGATGAACAGACAAAAGAGTTTAACGTATTGAGGAAGCAAGTTCAGGATTTATTAACTCTCAATAAGAAACTCCAACTTGCAGCTCAAAAAGCCCGTCAACTTCTCAAGCAAACTATAGAGTCAATTCAAGCTGACTTAGAAGAACTTCATTCTAGTAATGGCAATCAAATGCAAGAAAACGAAATATTGAAGCAATTTCAAGAAATACTAGAAGCAGGCAAAGAAGCAGCAGATTGGCTAGATACCAGTCGCAGTTCCTTAGTAGAGAGAGCCGTTGAAACGACTCTTAATGCTTACCCTGAACAGATGAAGCCAGCCTCTTCGTCAACTATTGATGATTTTAAGTGGGAGTTAGAGAAATATCTGAAACGCATTTCTCACTGCTTAACATGGAGTGACTACACTTTGATTGATGAGCCAGAGGGACTAAAAACATTCCCTACTTGTATGTATCAAGCTGCCTTTAAGTACATAAGAGACAAGAGAATTGAACATAATTCGCCAGATGTATCAAATACCGCAATCGTGTTGCTCTTAGATTGCTTTGATCATCTCATTAGGCGGTTAGATTAAAGCTACAGGATTAGCTACTGATCTTGTGGCTTTTTGAACTTACGGATTTCCTCTTCTAGTTTTTCCTGCTCAAGAAAAGCAGCATTAGCCTCTTTGCTATTAGCTTTGTGAGATTTCAGGAATTCTTTCGCTGCTGAAGCCTCTGGTTGATTATGAAATTGAGGATTGCTATCCCACCATTCCTTAAGTGAAGGCATAGTCAGAATCTTAAGAAGTTAGCTACACTAAGGTATTCAGATACCTAAACCCACATCAGGAAAATAGAGAAAATTTCTGGAATTAAGATTGAATTATTAATTAGAGGATTTTCTGGATTTTCTAGCTTCTTCCTCTACACGCTCTTGCTCGCGAAATAAACGTTCTGCTTCATCAGCCTTCTCCTTAAACTCTTTCTGAAAGTTCTCCACTTCCGAGCTAACAGAGTGTCCTTGCTCCCGAAGCTCATTAATTTCCTGGTTGAGTCTGTTCCAAAAAGTAGCCATTAAAAACTCTCGATTCTTAACTATGCAATAAGAATCTACGCTCTACTCTTAAAAGCATCAGGAAGAAAATGTTTCTACTTCCGAAATTTGTCAAGAATTAGCTCTAAGCGACAATTAGTTACAAAGGGCGGGAATTGAAATATCAGAGCGTGATGTGAGTTCTGACATGAAGTGCAACATTCCAAAAGTTGTTAGCATCGGTTCTTTGCAATCAGAGCTATAGCCGAATCCGCTCAATCTCATCAAGACTCACTGCATCTCCACGTCGATCATAAAGTGCAGTAGTACGAATATCCTCATGCGCGGCTATCCGCTGCGCTGAATCTCTGCTGCCACCATTACGGAGGAAATTAGTAATGCCGCTCGCCCGAAAGGAGTGGTTACAGGCATCGGTACTCACTCCAGCAATTTCTGCTCGTCGCTTAATCATTGCCCATGCCTCCTGGCGCTGAAGGCGATCGCCCGTTAGCTTCCGGCTCTTACCAGGAGAGGTTTGAAAAAGGGGAGCATCCTTCTGCTCTCGTAAACCTGCCTCGTCTAGGTAAAGGTCAAGATATTCCTCAGCCTTGTGATGCACGGGCAGCTCATGATACCTGCCACCCTTCTCGTGGAGTCGAAACCAATAGCGCTTTCCCTTAGGAAAATAGTCTTTCACGTTCATCCCCAAAACCGCGCTGATTCGAGCAAAGCTGTAGAACATCATGCCGATCAAGGCGCGATCGCGAAGCCCGATAATAGACGAAGTATCAATACCTCCTAGAAGCTCTACCATCTCTTCATCAGAAAGCACTGGGGTCTTCCCGCACTTCACCCGATGTTTCACGCCCTGCACCTCTGCCCCTGGATTGCTACTCAAAACCTGCCCCTCTACCAACCAGGCAAATAGAGAGCGAATTGCAGAGAGGTGCTGGTTGACCGTGGGTGGTGAGCCTGGATGACGCTCTATGTAGGCAGCGATCGCTAGTGAGCTGATGTCCGTAAGCCCCATTCCTCTTCCTTCACACCATTCAAGGAACTGTCTGATTGCCTGTGCATAGGCTGCTCGTGTGTTTTCATTGCGAATGCTGACCAGGAAGAACTCGACAAAGCGCCGGCTTGCTCGCTCACCCGCATTCAGAACAATTGACGGAATAGCGGAACGAACATCCTTGTACGTTACGGAATTAGGGGAATGTAATACAGGTTCGTTGACCATAAGTACCTCTTAGAAAAGGTGGATGTCTTAGGGGTAGAGACTATGACATAAAGAGGGATTATGTAATATAAAACCTGAGAGGGGAAGGAGTTAATTTCGATGGCGGCAATTTAATCGCTGGGGACTCATCACCAGTAAGAAAGCGATCGCTTGTCTGGTCAACTTGTAATCGCCCTCACTGCTGATATAGTCATCGGTAGGTATTTTCATCTTTTGCTCAACCGTGCCAAGAGTCGCGAATGATCACGACACCAGACATCAGCCCCGAAAAAACAAGCTCGTCAGGATGAGCAAGTTGGCGCTGAGCTTCCCGTGCTTGCAAAGTGCTCCTGGGGTGTCTCCTTGGGATCAGCACCAGCTCGACTCCTGGGCATCTACGCCGATTTCCCACGGCGAACGCTGTACAGCTCAGTTTGTACTTTCAGTTTGGGGACATACCACAGTGAAAGACTGTCCTTGGAAATGTGGGCCATTCGATTTCATCGAAGCTATCTCGGTGTGGGATGATGACCATCGCAGCGCATTTCAGGCATGGGTGCAAGACCCCTGGTGGCCTTGATCTCTACCCCTCCCAGGAGGCAATAAATAGTCTGCTCGGTATCTCCCTGCTATAGTCATCCCCATGCCGAAACAAACCTCTCTATTCTCCGATAGCCATTACGCCGATTTCCTCAATGGGCTAAAACAGCGTATTCGCTCGGCTCAGGTAAAAGCGGCACTTGCAGTCAACCGGGAGCTGATTCATCTCTACTGGCAGATTGGTCATGAAGTTCTCACTCGGCAGCAGGAACAGGGTTGGGGTGGCAAGGTCATTGAGCGTTTGGCTAAGGATTTGAAGCGGGAATTTCCTGATATTGCAGGATTTTCCCAAACTAACCTGAAATATATGCGGGCGTTTGCTGAGAGCTACAGCGAAGAAGAAATTAGTCAACGCTGCGTTGACCAATTACCCTGGCGCCACAATATTGTCTTATTCACAAAGCTCAAAGAGTCAGAAACTCGGTTTTGGTACGCGCAAAAGGCGCTTGAACATGGCTGGAGCCGCGACATTCTAGTGATGCAAATCGAAAGCAATCTTTTCGATCGCTTGGGTGGTGCAATTACGAATTTTGAGCGATCGCTCGGGTGCATCCCAGTTTTGCAAGTTTGCCTCATCCCCCAACCCCTTCTCCCAAAAAG